>NZ_CACSJM010000028.1 GCF_902706185.1 Roseomonas sp. 18066
GGCTGAGCGCGGGGCTTGGCCTGCACCACGCCGAATTCGTCCGCTACCGCGACCCGACCGGCCAGGGCCAGGATGGCGGCGGGCTTCCTTGGCCAGCATCTGGGCTATGCGCCCTGCTTCGGCCTGGCCGCGCTGCTGGCCGTGGGCGGCGCGGCTTTCCTCAGGACGACCTCGCGAGACCCTGGCTGATGTCCTCCCCCCATGTGCTGATCGCGGGGGCCGGCATCGCTGGCCTGGCCGCGGCGCTGACCCTCGGCCGGCTCGGCTGGCGCGCCACCATCGTCGAACGCGCCCCCGACCTGCGCGCCGATGGCTATATGATCGGCCTGTCCGGCCCCGGCCATGCGGCGGCGACTCGCCTCGGCCTGCTGCCCGCGCTGCAGCCGCATCTGCGCGACGTCGGCGAGAACGTCTATCGCGACCGGAACGGGAAGGAGCTGCTGCGGCTGCGCTACCGCGAGCTGCTGCAAGGCTTCCCCTGGATCACCCTGCCGCGCACCGAGCTGGTCGCCGTGCTGCGCCAGGCCGCCGCGCGATTCACAAAAATCCGCTTCGGCGTGACGGTGACCGGCTTCACCCAGGATGCCGGGGGCGTCACCGCGACCCTGTCCGACGGCAGCACCGAGCGCGCCGATCTGCTGATCGGCGCCGATGGCGCGCGCTCGGCGATGGGGCGGCTGTTGTTCGGCGATCCGGCGCCGGCCGAGCGCCCGCTCGGCTACCGCGCCGCCGCCTTCCGCGTCCCCGACCAGCTCAACCTCGGCGAGGATTTTCTGTCCTATGCCGAGCCGGGGCGGCTGGCGGAAACCTATGTGCTGGCGGATGGCGAGCTGGCGACGCTCTATGTCTGGCGCACGCAGGAAACCGATTTCGTGCCGCTGGAACAGCGCCGCGACCTGTTGAGGAAAAACTTCGCCGGCACGCATCCCGCGGCGCTGGGCTGGATCGAGGAATTGCCGCCCGCCGCGCCGCTCTATCTCGACGCGCTGACCATGCTGGACCGCCCCGCCTGGTCGACCGGCCGCGTGGCGCTGCTGGGCGATGCGGCGCATTGCCTGACGCTGGTCTCGGGGCAGGGGGCGGGGATGGCCATGGCCTCGGCCTGCCTGCTGGCGGAGGAGATCGGCCGCGGCGGCGACATCCCCGCGGCGCTGGCCCGGCACGAGGCCCGGCTGCGTCCGCCGATCCGCCGGCTGCAGGCGCATAGCCAGCGCATGTCGAAATGGTTCGTGCCGGCCTCGCCCTTCGCCTTCGCGATGCGCAACGCCCTCGTCCGCCGCATGCCGCGCTGGCTGCTGGCGCGGCAATTCATCGCGGCGATCCGCCGCGAGCAGGCGCTGGTCGGGGGGCTGTGACGCCCCCCGGCAACGTCACGCCGGGCGGATATCCATCGCCAGCGTCATCTCGTCGGCGCGCGGCGTGTGCTGCAGCGCCTGGCGCATGCCCCAGGTGCATTTCTGGATATGCAGCGGGATCCAGGCGGCCTCGCGCACCGCGATCCGCGTCGCCTCCTGGAACTTCTTTTCCCGCGCGGCATCGTCGGCGGTGGTGAGCGCGTCGCCCAGCACCCGGTCGTAATCGGCGTTGGAAAAGCCGGTGTTGTTCACCGTGCCCCAGCCGCGCTGCATGTCGCGCGTGCCGAACAGCCCGCGCAGGCCGGCCGAGGGCTCGCCCGCCGAATTGGCCCAGCCGCCCATCGAGATGCTGGTGTCCTGCCGCGCCCCGCGCTGCGCCACCACGGCGAAGGGCATGGTCTCCACATTGGTCTTCACGCCGATGCGCGACCACATCTGGCCGATGCTCTGGGCGATTTGGGCGTCGTTGATATAGCGGTCGTTCGAGGCCAGCAGCGTCACCGTGAAGCCGTCGCCCACCCCGGCCTCGGCCAGCAGCTTCTTCGCGGCATCGACGTCGAAGGTCGGCACGGCGATGTCGGGGACGTAGCCATAGGTGCCCTCCGGCATCACCTGGCCGGTCGGCGTCGCGGCGCCGGACATGATGCGCTCGGTGATGCCGGCGCGGTTGATGGCGATGGACAGCGCGCGGCGGACGCGGATGTCGGTCATCGGGTTGCGGATCGGCTCGCCATTCGGGCCCGAGATATAGGGCGATTCAGCGCGGAAATCGGTGCGCAGATAGACCGAGCGCAGGCTGGTGATCTCCGACAGCCGCAGCCGCGTCTCGCCCCGCAGCCGGGCGCGGTCGGAGGTCGGCACATTGTCGATGAAGCCGACATCGCCCGCCTGGAGGGCTGCGACACGCGCGCCGTTGTTCGGGATGATGCGGTAGTTCACCCGCGCCCAGGCCGGCTTGGCGCCCCAATAGGCGTCGTTGCGCGCCAGCTCCACCCGGTCGCCGGAGCGGAAGGCGACCAGGCGGAAGGGCCCGGTGCCGATGGCGTTGCGGCCATTGTTGAAGTCGCCGGTCGACGGCGCCTCGCCCAGCCCGTGCCAGATGATCGAGACCTGCGACAGGTCGCCCGGCAGCAGCGGATAGATCCCCGCCGTGTGGAAGCGGATGGTGTGCGGGTCCACCACCTCCACCCGGGTGATCGCCTTGGTGTAGACGGCGAAGGAGCCCGGGCTGTTCACCACCTTCGGCACGCGGTCCAGCGTGTAGGCCACGTCGCGCGCGGAGAATTCCTCGCCGTTGTGGAAGCGCACGCCGCGGCGCAGGGAAAACTCCCAGCTGGTGTCGTCGAGACGTTTCCAGGATTCCGCCAGCCCCGGCACCATCCGCCCCTGCGCGTCGCGCTGGATCAGCGTGTCGAACAGATGCGCCGACAGCGCGATGTTCGGCGTCAGCGTGTAGAAATGCGGGTCGACCGAGCTGGGCGGCGCGCCGACCGCCAGGTCCAGCACGGCCTCCTGCGCCTGGGCGGCACGCAGGCCGGCAAGCGTGGGGGCCAGGGCGGCGCCGAGCAGCAGGCGACGGGGCAGGGCGGTCATGCGAAGCTCCTTCTCGAGACGGGCGGTCAGCCCAGCAGGTCGCGGGCGAGGCGGATGAAGACCCGCGCGCCGGTGTCGGTCAGCGCGTCGGGATAGTCGAATTCCGGATTGTGCAGCGCCGGCCCGCCAATCCCCGATCCCAGCAGCACCATGGCGGCGGGCGCGCGCTGGCCGAAGCGGCCGAAATCCTCCGACGCCCGCATCGGGAACAGCGCGGTGTCATGCGGCACGCCCTCGGCGTCGAGGGCGCGCTTCCAATGGGCGGTGGCCTCGGGCGCGTTGTCGCAATGGTCGAAGACGTCGCGATAGTCGATGGCCAGGCCGAGGCCGGCATCCTCGGCGGCCTCGCGCGCCAGGGCCTCGGCGGCGGCGCGAAGGGCTGCCATGCGGTTGTCGGTCAGCGTGCGCAGCGTGCACCAGAGCTCGGCCTGGCCCGGCGCCACGCCGAAGCAGGCTTCGCCCAATGTCGCGTGGGTGACGGTGACGAGGGAGAATTCGGCATCGAGCGGCCCGCCGCGGCCCAGCGCCGTCAGCCCCGGCATCAGCCTGGCCAGCGCCTGCATCGGCGAGGTCCCGGTCTCGGGCGCCGAGGCATGGGCGGTGCGGCCCGACAGCACGATGCGCAGGCCCGCCGAGGCGCAATTGGCCGGCCCCTCGGCGATGGCCGCCGCGCCCAGCGCGATGCCCGGCATGTTGTGGCAGGCGAAGGCCAGGTCCGGGGCGATGGCGGAAAAGCGCGGATCGGCGATGACGGCGGCGGCGCCGCTGCCATCCTCCTCGGCCGGCTGGTACAGGATCACGGCGCGGCCGCGGGCGGGCGCCTGGCGGCCGAGCGCGCGGGCCAGCCCGGCCAGGATCGCCATATGCCCGTCATGGCCGCAGGAATGGGCGCGGCCGGCGATCTCGGAGGCATGGGGCACACCGGAGGCTTCCAGGATCGGCAGCCCGTCCAGCTCGGCGCGGAACAGCACGGTGGGGCCGGGGGCGGCGCCGGGGAAGATGCCGGCGACGCCATGGCCGCCGAGGCCGGTGATCACCTCGGCCGCGCCGGCCTCCCGCAGGAAGCCAGCGGCCATCGCCGCCGTCTCGACCTCGGCCCCCGACAGCTCGGGGCGGCGGTGCAGACGCTGGCGCCAGGCGGCGATGTCCAGAAGGTCCTGGCGGGTCAGGGTCACGAGAGGCGCTCCACGGGTCGGGCCGCAGCGAGCCATGCGGTCACCGAACTGTCAACAGTTGACCGGGGGCGGCCAAAAAGGCTAGCGAGGCGCGCATGGACGCTGTCGCCGCCGCCCCGCTGATGACCACCAGCCTGGTTGCGACGAACCTGGCGGGCGCCGCCCGGCTTGGGCTGATGCAGCTGATCCATCGCGGCAGCCTGCGCCCCGGCGACCGTCTCAACGAGGTGGCGCTGGCGGAAAATTTCGGCATCAGCCGCGGCCCTTTGCGCGAGGCGGCCCGCGCCCTGGAGGGGGAGGGCGTGCTGGTCAGCCGGCCGCGCCTCGGCTTCTATGTCGTCAGCTTCAGCCCCGAGGAGATCCGTGGCGTCTATGCCGCCAAGACCTGGCTGGAGCAGGCGCTGATCGACGACCTGCAGGCGCATTGCCCGGTCGAGCGCCGGCGCGGTTTCCTGGCGCAGCTGCTGGCCACCGCCCATCCCGACCGCATCGCCTTCACCGAGGCGCTGCTGCGCTTCCGGCTGGAGCTCTGCGCCAGCCTGCAGAACCGCTTCCTGGCCGAGATGATGGCCGCCTTGTACCGGAAATTCGCGATCATCGGCGCGGTGGTGCCGGTGCCCGACAGCGGCGACCGCCAGGCCTGGATCCTCGGCGTGCAGCAGCGCTTCTGGACGGCGATGATCGACAGCGACACTGGGGCGGCGCGCGCGATCCTGGCCGAGGACACGGCGCATTGGCTGGCGGACCTGCCCGCCCGCTTCGCCGAGCCCGCCCCCGCCAACCGCGCCCGGCGCCGCCCGGCCGTGGCGGCTCAATAGAGATGATGCTTCATCGCATGGTCATAGCGCTCGTCGATCGTCGCCGCCGCCGCGGCGGGCAGGCCGTTCAGCCCGGCCGAGACCTGGCCCATGCTGGGCACCTGGTCGCGGGCGATGATCGACTGCGGCTCCCACAGCCGGGCGCGGTTCACCGCCTTGCCGCAATGGAACAGCACCTCGTCGATGGCGACCAGGGTCGCGGCCTTCGGGCTGTGGCCGTCTTCCTCCAGCTGCGCCAGCAGCCCGGGCGCGGTGCAGAGCCGGCCGCGGCCGTTGATGCGCAGGAAGACCTCGAGGCCCGGGAAGATGAACAGCATCCCCAGCCGCGTGTCCTCGGCCAGGTTGCGCAGCGATTCGATGCGGTTGTTGCCGCTCCAATCGGCGAAGGCGAGGGTCTTGCTGTCCAGCATGCGGACGAAGCCCGGCGGCCCGCCGCGCGGCGAGGCGTCCAGCCCGCCCTACCGCCCCGTCGCCAGCACGAAGAAGGTGGCAAGCTTCAGGTACTCGGCATGGAAAGGCGTGAGCTCTGGCTTGACGTTCTTCAGGATGCGCGGATCGGGCGGCGCGTAGAGCGTGCCGAGATCGGCGGGCGCGGCGTCCAAGACGTCCCGGGTCAGGCTGGCATCCATGGCGGCATCGCTCCCTGCGGCTCGGTGCTTGACGATGGCATGGCGGCGGCCCGCCGCGCTTGGCGGTTGCCGCCAGAAGATAGCCGGATGGCGCCATGCTGAAGGAGAAGCTGCGGCGCGCCATCGAGGGCCAGGCGCTGCTGGCCGCCGCCGCCGGCGGCCATGGCCCGGCCCGCGTCACGCCCACGCATCATCACGCCAAGGGGCAATTGCTGGGCTGCGGCCGCGGGCTGATCACCGTCGGCACCGGCGCCGGCAGTTGGTGCGTGCCGGCGGCGCATGCCGTCTGGCTGCCGCCGCACCACCCGCATTCGGTGCAGTCGCATGGCGACTACCAGGGCTGGAGCCTCTATGTCGCCGAACCCGCCTGCGCGGAACTGCCGGCGATGCCGCGCATCATCCGCGTCTCGCCGCTGCTGCAGGCCGCAGCGCTGCGCGCCGCCGAATGGGAGGCCGCGCCACCCGAGGGCGCGCGGGCGCATCTGGCCGCCGTCATCCTGGACGAGATCGCCCATGCGCCCGCGGCCCCCTTCGGCCTGCCGATGCCGCAGGATGCCCGACTGCTGCGCATTGCTCAGGCGCTCGCCGCCGACCCCGCCGCGCGGCAGCGGATGGAGGATTGGGCGGCCTGGGCCGGCATCGCGCCGCGCAGCCTGAGCCGCCGCTTCGTGCAGGAGACCGGCTTCAGCTTCACCGAATGGGGGCAGCGGCTGCGGCTGATGCGCGCGCTGGAACTGCTGGCCGAGGGGGCCTCGGTGACCAGCGTGGCGCTCGACCTCGGCTACAGCAATGTCAGCTTCTTCATCGCGCTGTTCCGCCGCAGCTTCGGCCGCACGCCGCATGCCTATGGCCAGCTGCCGCCGGAGGACGAGCCCGGCTAGCTGCTCCGCGGCATGTGCACCGCCAGCCAGAGAGTCTCCTGGTCGGGATCGGTCCAGGCGACGCGGTGCCGGCAGCCGGCGGGAAGGATGGCGTAGTCGCCCTGTTGCAGCCGGTGTTCGCTGCCGTCCGGAAAGCCGAGGATCGCGGCGCCGGCGACCAGGAAGACAAATTCGTCCCAGTCCTGCGCGTACCAGAAATCCGGCGGGCTGGCGGCGCCGCGCGACAGGATTCTCTCGACCCGCGCGCCGCCGGGGGCGGTGAGCAGGTCCAGAAATTCCTCGCCGCCCGGCGACGGACGCGCGCCCGCCTCGGCAAGGCGGCCGAAGCGGGGCGCGGGGTCGGTCACGCGCGCAGCAATCCGCGCAGCTTGCGCACGGCGCTGTCCGGCGTGGTCAGCACCCGCTTGCCGGTCGCTGCCGCCACCAGCGGCGCCGCCGAGGCCAGGCTGAACTGCGCCAAGGCGATGGCGTCGCATTCAGCCAGCGCCTTCGAGGCCTCGGCCGCCAGCCGGTCATGCGCCGCGCCATCGCCGCGGTTCAGCGCGTCCAGCGCGCCGTCGGCGACCTGGGTCCGCAGCGTGATGCTGGCGGGAAACTCGCGCGGCATGGAATCCAGCGCGGGGGCGAAGCTGGCCAGCAGCCCGATGCGCGTGCCGGCCGAGGCCGCTTCCTCGATCATCGCCTCGTTCGGCTTCAGCACGGGGATCTGCGAGAATTCGCGCTGCACCGCCTCGATGCAGGGGCCGAAGGCCGAGCAGGTGAAGAGGATGCCATCCGCCCCGGTGCCCAGCGCATAGCGCGCCAGCGTCAGGAAACGCTCGGTCATCGCCGGGGTCAGCGACCCCTCGCGCGCCAGGTCGGCCGACAGGCTGTCATCCAGCAGGTTCATCAGCCGCGCTTCCGGCCAGAGCCGGGCGAAGGCGGCCTCGATGGGCGGCGGCGAATGGCGCAGCGCGTGGATCAGGGCAATCCGCATTCTCGGGGCATCCCTCTGTCGTCGATGCGACAAGTGTTGCATGAGCGGGCAAAGCCTGCAACGTTCGTCCCATGCCGCGCGCCCCCGCCGCCGAAACCCCGATCGACGCCCTGCGCCGCGCCCTGCCCGGGTTGCCGCCGCGGCTGCAGGCGGCCGGGCGGTTCCTGGCGCAGCATGACTTCGACGCCGTCACCCGCTCGATGCGCGACCTGGCCGCGGCGGCCGGCACCCATCCGGCGACCTTCACGCGGCTGGCCCAGGCGCTGGGCTATGCTGGCTGGGAAGCGCTGCGCGACGCGCTGATCGAGCTGAAGCGCGGCGGCAGCGAGACGCCGTTCTCCGGCCGCGTCCGCCCGGCCCCGAGCGGGTTGGCCGCCGGCATGCTGGCGGCCGACGCCGCCGGCCTCGGCCATGTCGAGCCGCGCGCCATCGCTGAAGCGGCGCGCGCCTTGCAGGCGGCGCCGCGCATCTGGGTCGCCGGCTTCCGCTCCTGCCGCGGCGTCGCGCAATTGCTGCACTACCAGTTGCGGCTGTTCCGCCCCGACGGCGTGCGGCTGGTCGGCGGCGCGGCGCCGGAGGACCTCGACATCGGCGCGCTGCTGCCGCGCGACGCCGTGGTGCTGGTCAGCTTCGCGCCCTATTCGCGCTCGATCGTGCTGACCGCGCGCATGGCGCAGGCCACCGGCTGCACGGTGATCGCCATCGCCGACACGCCGCAGGCGCCGATCGCCGAGGGCGCCGCGCATCTGCTGCGCTTCGACGCCGCCACCGGCCCCGGCTTCTTCCCCAGCCTGACCGGCGCCATGGCCATCGCCCAGGCGCTGGCGGCCGAGACCTTTTCCCTGGGCGGCGAGGCGGCGCTGGTCCGCCTGCGCGAGACCGAGGCGCGGCTGGCCGCCCTGGCCGAATACGTCCCCGACAAGGAACTTCCCGCATGAGTGCCGTCGCCAATCGCAGCCGGGTGCTGCATCGTTCCTCGCGCGTGACGCCGCCGCTGGCGGTGGGCGGGCATGGCGTCTGGCTGGTCGAGCAGGGCGGGCGCGAGGTGCTCGACGCCTCGGGCGGCGCCGCCGTCTCCTGCCTGGGCCACCAGCATCCGCGCATCATCGAGGCGATCAAGCGCCAGGCCGACACGCTGTGCTACGCGCATACCGGCTTCTTCTCCAATGCCCCCGCCGAGGCGCTGGCGGAGGAGCTGGTCGGCCACGAGCCCGGCGGCCTGTCCCTGGCGTATTTCGTCTCCGGTGGCTCGGAAGCGGTCGAGGCCTCGCTGAAGCTGGCGCGCCAATACTTTTTGGAAGTCGGCCAGCCGAACCGGACGAAATTCATTGCCCGCCGGCAGAGCTATCACGGCAACACGCTGGGCGCGCTGGCCGCCGGCGGCAATGCGGCGCGGCGCGCGCCCTATGCGCCGCTGCTGACCGATGCCTTCAGCCATGTCTCTCCGGCCTTCGCCTATCGCGAGCAGCGCGCCGACGAGGACGAGGCGGGCTTCACCGCGCGTCTCGCTGCAGAGCTGGAAGCGGAATTCCAGCGGCTCGGCCCTGACACCGTCGCGGCCTTCGTGGCCGAGACCGTCGTCGGCGCCACGGCCGGCTGCGTGCCTGCGCCCGACGGCTATTTCCGCGCGGTGCGAGAAATCTGCGACCGGCATGGCGCGCTGCTGATCCTCGACGAGGTGATGTCCGGCATGGGCCGCAGCGGCACCCGCCATGCCTGGGAGCAGGAAGGCATTTCTCCCGATTTGCAGGCCATCGCCAAGGGTCTTGGCGGCGGCTATCAGGCGATCGGCGCGGTGCTGGTCTCGGGCCGCGTCGCCGATGCGGTGGAGCAGGGCTCGGGCGCCTTCCAGCACGGCCACACCTACCTGGCGCATCCGATCGCCGCCGCCGCCGCGCTCGAGGTGCAGAACGTCATCCGCGAGGATCGTCTTCTCGACAACGTCAAGGCGATGGGCGCGCTGCTGCAGCAGCGGCTGGAAGAACGCTTCGGCGACCATCCGCATATCGGCGATATCCGCGGCCGCGGGCTGTTCCGCGCCATCGAGCTGGTGGCCGACCGCGCCA
Source organism: Roseomonas sp. 18066 (assembly GCF_902706185.1). Lineage (GTDB taxonomy): Bacteria > Pseudomonadota > Alphaproteobacteria > Acetobacterales > Acetobacteraceae > Pseudoroseomonas. The sequence continues at coordinate 9,494 of NZ_CACSJM010000028.1, forward strand.
GCCGCGCGCCCTTCGATCCGGCGCGCGGCCTGCACCAGCGCATCAAGAAAGAAAGCTTCGCGCGCGGCCTGGCCTGCTATCCTGGCGGCGGCACGGCGGATGGCCGCGCGGGCGACCATGTCCTGCTGGCGCCGCCCTATATCGTCAGCGCGGCCGAGATCGCGCTGATCGTCGAGCGGCTCGGCGACGCCGTCGACGCTGCCCTCGCCTGAACCCCCTCTGACCTCCTCGGGACGACGTCCATGAAAAAGCTTTTCCTCGCCGCCGGGCTGCTGCTCGCCGGCGCCACCGCGGCCTCGGCCGCGACCCTCGACACGGTGAAGCAGCGCGGCCAGCTGGTCTGCGGCGTCAGCACCGGCTTCGCCGGCTTCTCGACGCCGGACAGCCAGGGCCAGTATCGCGGCATCGACGCCGATTACTGTCGCGCCATCGCCGCCGCCGTGCTGGGCGACGCCAACAAGCTGCGTTTCGTCGGCCTCACCGCGCAGAACCGCTTCACCGCGCTGCAATCGGGCGAGGTGGATGTGCTGATGCGCAATTCCACCCAGACCTTCCTGCGCGCCACCAGCATCGGCCTGCGCGCGGGTCCAGTGAACTTCTATGACGGCCAGGGCTTCGCGGTGAAGCGCGATGCCGGCGTCACCAAGGTCGCCGACCTGAACGGCGCCTCGGTCTGCGTGGCCCAGGGCACGACGCATGAGGTGACGCTGGGCGACTTCGCCCGCGCCAACAAGATCACCTTCCAGCCGGTGGTCTTCGAGCGGCCGGACACCATGTACCAGGCCTTCTTCTCCGGCCGCTGCGACGCCATGACGCAGGACGCCTCGGCGCTCGCCGGCGCCATCTCGGTCGCGCCGAACCCTGCCGCCTACATGGTTCTCGCCGAGACCATCTCGAAGGAGCCGCTCGGCCCCTTCACCCGCAACGGTGACGACCAGTGGTCGAACATCGTCGCCTGGGTGCATTACGGCCTGATCGAAGCCGAGGAGGTGGGCGTCACCGCCGCCACCGCCGATGCCGAGGCCAAGGGCAACAACCCCGTGGCGCAGCGCCTGCTGGGCAGCGCCGGCGAATTCGGTGGCCGCCTGGGCCTGCCCAACGACTGGATGCTGCAGGCGGTGAAGGCCGTCGGCAATTACGGCGAGCTCTTCGAGCGCAATGTCGGCGCCACCAGCGCGCTGAAGCTGCAGCGCGGGCTGAACGGGCTGTGGAACCGCGGCGGGCTGATGTACGCCGTCCCCTATCGCTGAAAGCTGACTGACCGCCGGCAGCCGCGCGCTGCCGGCCACGTCCTTGCTGGCCCCCAGGAGTGTCTGATGCAGCGTCGCCACCTTCTTCTCACCGCCTCCCTGCTGCCGCTGGCGCGGCCGGCGCTCGCCCAGGATCGTCGCAGTTCCACGCTGCGCTTCGTGCCGCAGGCCAACCTGGCGGTGCTGGACCCGATCCTGACCACGGCGGGGGTGACGCTGAACCACGGCTATGCCGTCTTCGACACGCTCTATGGCGTCGACGAGAAATTCCGCCCGACGCCGCAGATGGCCGAGGGCCACACGGTGTCCGACGACGGCCTGCGCTGGACCATCCGCCTGCGCGAGGGGCTGTTCTTCCACGATGGCGCGCCGGTGCGCGCGGTGGATGCCGCCGCCAGCCTGGCGCGCTGGGCGAAGCGCGACACCTTCGGCCAGACGCTAGGCGCCGCCGTCGAGGCCTGGGAATCGCCCAACGACCGCGACATCGTCATCCGCCTGAAAAGGAAATTCCCGCGGCTGCTGGACGCGCTGTCCTTCGTCGGCCCCATCCCCGCCTTCATCATGCCGGAGCGGCTGGCGAAGACCGATCCCTACAAGGCGATCCCGGAGATGATCGGCTCCGGCCCCTATCGCTTCGTGCCGGAGGAATTCGTCTCCGGCGCCCATGTCACCTACACGCGCTTCGACCGCTACCGCCCGCGCACCGAGGCCGCGGTGCTGAATGGCGGCGGCAAGCAGGCGCATTTCGAGCGGCTGGAATGGAAGATCATTCCCGACTCCTCGACGGCGGCCAATGCGCTGCAGACCGGCGAGGTCGATTGGTGGGAATATGCCGATGCCGACCTCGCACCCTTGCTGGAGCGTGACCGCCGCGTGCGCGTGCAGTCCTACGACCCGCTCGGCTTCATGGGCTTTCTTCGGTTCAACTCGCTGGTGCCGCCCTTCAACAACGCGGCGCTGAAGCGCGTCATCCTGTCGGCGGTGATCCAGGGCGACTACATGGCGCTGATCACCGGCGGCGATGCCCGCGCCTGGAGCAATGCCTATAGCATGTTCCCGCCCGGCCTGCCCTTCGTGCGCGATGCCGGCAGCGGCGCGATGAGCGGCGTCAAGGACATGGCCCGCCTCCGCCAGGCGGTGAAGGATGCCGGCTACAAGGGCGAGAAGATCGTCATCCTCAGCCCGAGCGACCTGCCCTCCATCGCGCCCTTCGGCGAGGTGACGGCGGAGCTGCTGCGGCGCCTCGGCATGAATGTCGACCTGCAGGTGATGGATTGGGGCTCGGTGGTGCAGCGCCGCACCTCGCGCGAGCCGGTGGAGAAGGGCGGCTGGAACATCTTCCACACCACCTGGAAGAGCAGCTCCATCGCCAATCCGGCGCTGAACACCAATATCCGCGGCCAGGGCGCCACCGGCTGGTTCGGCTGGTTCGACAACGCGCCGATCGAGGCGCTGACCCGCGAATGGCTCGACGCCGCCAGCGAGGCCGAGCAGCAGCGCCTGTTCGACGCCCTCCAGCGCGAGGCCTTCGAGCAGGTGCCGGTGGTGCCGCTCGGCCAGTTCCAGCAGAAGACCGCCTTGCGCGCCGACCTGACCGGCGTGCTGCCGGGCCCGGCCGCCTTCCCCTGGAACATCCGCCGCGGCTGAAGGTTTTTTTCCATCATGCGCATCGCCATCGGCGGCATCATGCAGGAATCGGTCAGCTTTCTGTCGCTGCTGACCACGCTGGAGGAATTTCTGGCGATCGAGGCGGCGGGGGCGGAGCTCATCACCCGCTTCCGCGGCACCAACACGCTCTGCGGCGGCTTCATCGAGGTGCTCGAGGGGGCCGGCGTGGAAATCCTGCCGATCGTCTATGCCGATGGCGGCGCAGCCGGCCCGGCCTCCGACGAAGCCTTCCTGCATTATGCCGACCGCATCGTCGCCGCGCTGCAGCAGGCGGGGCCGGTGGATGGCGTGCTGCTGGCGCTGCATGGCGCCATGACCACGCCGACCCGGCTCGACCCCGACCGCGAGATCGTCGAGCGGGTGCGCGCCGTGGTCGGGCGCGACGTGCCGGTGGTCGTCGGCCTCGACTACCACGCCAATATCGACCGCCACGTGGTCGAGCTGGCTGATGCCATCTTCGGCTATCACTATTCGCCGCATACCGATATCGGCGCGACCGGGGCGCGGGCGGCGCGCTGCCTGCTGCGGATGCTGCGCGACGGGCTGCGCCCGGTCATGGCCTTCGACAAGCCCGGCATCATGGTGCCCAGCATCTTCAGCGCCACCGGCCTGGCGCCGCTGTCCGAGATCGTCGCGGAATCCGTCGCCATGGCCGAGGATTCTCCCGGCTATCTCGACGTTTCTGTCTTTGCCGGCTTTTCCTACGCCGACGTGCCGAATGGCGGCTTTTCGGTGCTGGCGGTGTCCGACGATGCCGCCCGGGCCGAACGCGCCGTCGCGAGCCTGATGCAGCGGCTGCGGGAAAGTCGGAAAAAACTGCTGCATGACGGGCTGGTGCTCGGCATGGAGGAAGGCGTCGACCGCGCCATCGCGCTGGCGAAGACGGCAACCCGGCCGATCGTGCTGCTGGAGCATGCCGATCGCTGCAACGACAGCACCTATCTGCTGCGCGCCCTGCTGGAGCGCGGCGTCACCCAGGCCGCCGTCCCCTATATCTGGGACGCCCGCGCCGCCGCCGAGGCCGCCGCCGCCGGGGTCGGCGCCATGGTGACGCTGGAGGTCGGCGGCCATTCCTCGCCGCGCGCCGGCGGGCCGGTGCGCATCACCGGCCGCGTGCTCTTCGCCGGCGAGAAGGAATACCACACCACCGGCCCCTATATGCAGGGGCGGCTGGTGAAGCTCGGCGTCGCCGCGGTGCTCGATGTCGGCGGGCTGATGGTCAGCCTGGTCAGCCGGCCGACGCTGACCGTGGACGAGGATCTGTTCATCCAGTTCGGCCTGCGCACGCTGGACTACCGGATCATCGTGCTGCGCTCGAAGACGCATTTCCGCGCGGTCTACGAAACCCTGGCCGAGGCCATCATCATCGTCGACACCCCCGACTGGGGCCCGGCCGACCTGACCACGCTGCCCTATCGCCAGATCGACCGCGCCGCCATCTTCCCCTTCAACGCGCGGGCTTCCTAGAGCGTGATGGCTTGAGGTGGAATCACCGAAAAGCCTGAATCACGCGATCAAACAAATAGCTAGACCGAGTTGGCTTCGTCCTTCCGAAGGCAACTCGGTCTAGCCGCCGCGCCACATCCGCCGCAGCGTCGGCCGGCCCTGCCAGTGATGGCGGATCGCCATCCCGGCATGGCCGGCGACCAGCAGCGCCAGTAGCCAGCCCGCCCATTCATGCAGTCCGCGCAGCCAGGCGAAGCGGGCCGCATCCGGGTCCAGCAGATGCGGCACCGGGATGACGCCCAGGAAGAAGGTCGGGATGGCGATCGGCGCCGAGGCCGCGGTCAGGTAGCCCAGCGCCGGCATGGCCAGCAGCAGCGCGAACAGCGCCGCATGCATCGCGCGGGCCGCGCGGCGCTGCCAGGGCGGCAGGTCGTCCTCCGACGCTGGCCGTCCGCGCCGCGCATGCAGGGCGAGCTGCGTCACCGCCAGCAGCAGCACCAGCAGCCCGATCGACTTGTGCGCCTGGTAGAGCAGGAACTTCAGCAGCAGCCGGTCATAGCCCAGCCCCACCATCACCGGGGCGATGGCCAGCGCCGCCAGCACCAGCAGGGCGATGGCGCCATGCAGCCGGCGCTGGCCGCGGCTCCAGCCGTCAGGGGGCATGCGGCACTTCCAGATGCATCAGGATCGACAGCTGCACCGTGTCCGACAGCAGCGGCCGGTCCGCCACCATGCCGAAGGCCGAGCGCATCACCGCGCCGGTCAGCACCAGGTCGGCCACCTCGATGCCGCGGGCGGCGTCGACATGGCGGTCGCGCAGCTCGGCGTCGAATTGCAGCGGCTGGCGGGTGCCACGCAGCTCGACCACGCCGTCCAGCCGGTATCGCGTCGGCGACAGCGCGGTGATCGCCGTGCTGGAGAACCGCCCGACCGGGTGGCGCGGCGCGTCCAGATAGGCGGCCGAGCGCAGCAGCTCGATCTGGTCCGGCGCCGGCAGGCTGACCGAGGCGGTCTGGAACTCGACGCTGACGCTGCTGCGCTCGGGCTGCGCCAGGTCGAGGTCGAGCCGCCCCATGAAGCGGTCGAAGCTGCCCTTGACGTCGAACATGCCGAGCACGCCGACCGAGAAATTCACCCGCCCATGCCGCTGGTCGAAATCATAGACCGACCCGGCCCGCGCCCGCCCCGGCAGCAGCGGCAGCAGCGGCAGCAGCAGGGAGGCCAGCGCCAGGCGGCGCGTCGCATCGCGGATCATGGGGGTCGCCCTCGCCGGCCGGCGCGGGAAGCGGCGGCTCTGCTGGCAGGTGGGCGGCGGCCCGCGCCAGGGAAGGGCGCGCGCGGCCGGATGGCCGAGAATTCACCCGGCCAGGGCGGCGATGGCGGCCGCGATGGCCTCGGCCATGCCGGGGTCGCGGGAATCATGGCCGGCGGGCTCGACCACGGTCAGCCGGCTGCCGGGCCAGGCGCGATGGATCTGCCAGGCGGTGACCAGCGGGCTGCCCAGGTCCAGCCGGCCATGCACCAGCTGCCCCGGGATGCCGGCCAGCGTCGCCATGCCGTCCAGCAGCTGGTCTTCCTGCAGCCAGGCGGCGTGGCGCCAGTAATGCGTCACCAGCCGGGCGAAGCGCAGGCGGAAATCGGCATCGTCGAAGCGGCTCTGCGCCGCGCTGCCGGGGCCGATATCGAGGATGGCGGCCTCCCAGTCGCACCAGTCGCGCGCCGCCTGGTGGTGGATCGCCGGGTCGGGATGCAGCAGCAGGCGGTTGTAGGCGGTGGCCAGGCAGCCGCCCCGTTCGGCCTCCGGCACGCCGGCGGCAAAACGCGCCCATTCGCGCGGGAAGAGGCGGCCGACGCCGCGGGTGATCCAGTCGATCTCGCGCCGGGTGGTGGTGGCCACCGCATGCAGCACCAGCCCTGTCACGCGGCCAGGGTGCTGCTGCGCATAGGCCAGCGCCAGGGTCGCGCCCCAGGAGCCGCCGAGCAGCAGCCAGTCCTCGACGCCGAGATGCCGCCGCAGCGCCTCGATATCGCCGATCAGATGCGGCGTGGTGTTGGCCGACAGATCATCGGGCCCGGTGCTGCGCCCGGCGCCGCGCTGGTCGAACAGGATGACGTTGAACCGCGCCGGGTCGAACCAGCGCCGCGCCCGCTCCGACCGCCCGGAGCCCGGCCCGCCATGCAGCACCAGCGCGGGGCGTCCCGCCGGATTGCCGCAGGCCTCCCAATACAGAAAAAAACCGTCGCCGAGGGGGAGATGGCCGGCGGCATGGGGTTCGATCGGCGGGAACATGCCGCGCAGCATAGCCCACCGCGGGGCGGGCGAAAAACTCAGGCGGCGGCGATGGCGCGCAGCTGCTCGGGCAGGGCAGGGCCCTCGGCCGGGAAGCGCCCCTCCAGCGCCGCGGTGCCGATGGTGAAGCCGGCGGCCCCCGCCTGCCGCAGCGTCGCGATCTGCCCTGGGCTGTCGATCGACCCCGCCACGATCACCGGCTTCTCCACCGCCGCGCAGGCCGCCGAGATCAGCGCCGGCACGTCGCCGGCCGCCCGCCAGGCGAGAAGGTCGAGCCCCGCCACCTCCGTGCCGCCCAGCAGCACGTCGACGCCGAGCGCCCGGCCGGCCTCGACCGAGCGGCGCTCGCTGTCGGGGTCGCGCGAGACCACCTCCAGGTAGCTGGTGGCGCCGCCGGCGCGGATCTGCGCGGCGAGCGCGTGCAGCGCCTCGACCGGCAGGCCGATATCCTTGAAGCCGATATGCCGCACCCCGCAGGCCAGCGCCGTCGCGCAATGCGCCGCGGCATCGGCGACCGTGCGGTCCTGGCGGGTCAGCATGAAGATGAAGTCGGGCATCGCGTGAGCATAGCCAACCGGTCGCGCCGCGGCAGCGATATGATCTGACGGGTACCGGTGATAGAGGATCACCGATGGATCGTGGCGATATCCCCTGCCTCGACGACCTGCGCGCCGCTGGCGCTGCTCGGCGCATGGCTGGCTGACGTGGCGCGGCCCTTTTCTTTCGACCCGCCCTGACGCAGGTTGCCGGCCACCGCAATCGAGGGAGGACCACCGTGATGCATGGCGAATACAAGGTGCCCGGCGGCAAGCTGGTGGTGGTCGACCTGGAGGAGCGCGACGGCCGCCTGGCCGCGGTCCAGGTCGCCGGCGATTTCTTCCTGGAGCCCGAGGAGGCCCTCGCGGACATCTGCGCGTCGCTCGAAGGCCTTTCTTCGGATGCCGATGCCGCCGCCATCGCCGCGGCCGTCCGCGCAGGCCTGCGCCCCGACGCCGCCATGATCGGCTTCAGCCCGGAGGCGGTGGCCATCGCCGTGCGCCGCGCGCTGGGGCGCAGCATGACCTGGCGCGACTTCGAATGGCAGATCATCCAGGCGCCGCCGCAGACCCCGGCGATGCACCTGGCGCTGGACGAGGTGCTGGCGCAGGCGGTGGCCGCCGGCCGCCGCGCGCCGACCCTGCGCTTCTGGGAATGGGAGCGGCCGGCCATCATCATCGGCAACTTCCAGTCGCTGCGCAACGAGGTGGACCTGGAGGCCGCGACGGCGCTGGGCGTCGAGACGGTGCGCCGCGTCACCGGCGGCGGCGCCATGTATGTCGAGCCCGGCAGCGCGGTGACCTATTCGCTCTACGCGCCCGGCGAGCTGGTGCGCGACATGAACTTCGCCGACAGCTACGCCTTCCTCGACGACTGGGTGCTGAAGGCGCTGATCTCGCTGGGCATCGACGCCTTCTACAAGCCGCTGAACGACATCAGCAGCAGCAAGGGCAAGATCGGCGGCGCGGCGCAGAAGCGGTTCTCGCGCGGCACCGTGCTGCACCACGTGACCATGGCCTATGACATGGACGCCGAGAAGATGGTGCAGGTGCTGCGCATCGGCCGCGAGAAGCTGAGCGACAAGGGCACCACCAGCGCCCAGAAGCGCGTCGACCCGCTGAAGAGCCAGACCGGCCTGCCGCGCGAGGAGATCATCCAGCGCATGCGCGACACCTTCTTCCAGATGCATGGCGGCGTCGCCGGCGCCATCACCACAGAGGAATACGCCGCCGCCGAGGAGCTCGCCGCGAAGAAGTTCTCGACCGAGGCCTGGCTGCGCCACATCCCCTGATGGCCTGTCGGCGCGGCGCTGCCGGGCAGCCGTCCGGCGCCGCGTGCGGCGGGTGATTGGCCGCCCCGGCCAGCCGCATGCTGCACTGCATCATCACGATCCCGCGTCCAGCCTCGCCTTCCCTCTCTCAAGCCTTCGCTTGCGTTGCGCGGAAGTAAAAAAACCGTCAATAGCAAGACCATGCCTCGCTCCCTCGAGACGCCGTCTGAACCGCCGGCCAGCACCCCGCCGCGCCCCCGCTGGCGGCTGCTGGCGACGCTGGCCGCCGCCGCGGCGCCGGGGGCGGCGGCCGGCTTCCTGCTCGGGCTGCAGGCGCGCGGCGTGGCCGCCGCCCCGGCGCTCGCCGGCGCCGCCGGGCCCTTCCTCTATGCCGGCTTCACCGGGCTGATGACCATGGCCGCCGGCGGGCTGGCCGCGGTGCTGCTCGATGTCCGCGCCATGCCGCGCGCGGCCCCGCCGCCGGTGGAAGCCCCGCCCGAGGAGGCGCCGCCGCCGCTGCCCGCCGCCGCGCCGCCGGCCCGGGTCGAGGCGGCGCGCGGGTTGATCGACGCCGTCACCGCCGCCCAGTCCCAGGTCGACCGGCTGCGCGGCGAGGCCGCCCTGGTCGAGGGGCTGGATGACGGCGTCTTCGCCCTCGATGCCGAGGCCGTGCTGCGCTTCGCCAACCCGGCGGCGCTCGCCGTCTGGGCCCGCCCGGCCGAGGCGGTCTCCGGCCAGCCGCTTTTCGTGCTGTTTCCTTCGCTGCGGGATTCGCCGCTGTCGGAGGCGCTGAAGGAAGTCGTCGCGCAGCAGCAGCCGCGGCGGCTGGAGGCGGTGCTGGCGCCCTTCGGCGGCGACGTGCTGCTGGGCCTGGCGCCGGCCCCCGGCGGCGTCACCGTGCGCTTCCGCGACCTGGCCCGGCTGCGCGCCGCCGAGGCCGCGCTGAAGGCGGCGGAGGCCAAGCTGCAGATGGCGCTGGAAGGCGCCGGCATGGCCAGCTGGGACCTCGACATCGCCAGCGGCGAGATGCGCTGGACGCCGCGGCTGTTCGACCTGCTCGGCCTGCCGCGCTCGGCCGGGCTGCTGGGCCATGTCGAGGACTGGCTGGCGCTGGTGCATCCGAAGGATGCCGCCGCCGTCAAGGAAGGCTGGTTCGGCGCGCATCGCAACGCCGCCCGCTTCCGCAGCCTGCACCGCGTGCTGCGCCGCGACGGCGAGCAGCGCTGGCTCGAGGCCTATGGCTCGATCACCGGCGATGCGGCGCGCGGCCGCTTCATGGGGGTGGTGCATGACGTCACCGCCCGGCAGCAGGCGGAGGAGCGGCTGCACCAGCTGTCGCGCGAGATCGACCACCGCGCCAAGAACGTGCTGTTCACCATCCAGGCGATCATCCGGCTGACGCCGAAGCAGGACCCGGAGCGCTTCGCCACCGCCGTCGACGGCCGCATCGCCGCCCTGGCACGCGCCCACCAGCTGCTGGCGCGGGAGGGGTGGAGCGCCGTCTCGCTGCGCGACCTGGCGCTGGGCGAGCTTTCTGTCTGTGGTCCCGATGCCGCCATCGATCTTGCCGGGCCTTCGGTGCTGGTGGCGCCGGTGGCCGTGCAGCCGCTGGCCGTCGTGCTGCACGAGCTGGCGGTCAATGCCGTCGCGCATGGCGCGCTGTCGCGGCCGGGCGGGTCGGTGACGCTGCGCTGGGCGCCGCAGCCGGAGGGCGCGCTGCTGCTGACCTGGCAGGAGCGCGGCGGGCCGGTGCTGGCCGGGGCGCCGGCGCGCAAGGGGCTGGGCCGCCGGGTGATCGATTCCACGGTCGCCGACCAGCTGGAGGGCCAGATCGGCCACAACTGGGAGCCGGCCGGCCTGACCAGCCGCATCACCCTGCCGGCCGCCCGCTTCGAGCTGCCCTGGCAGGCGGCCGAGCCCGCGCCCGCCCCGGCGCCGCGCCCGGCGACGCCGCCGGCGCTGGCCCGCGCCGTGCTGCAGGGCGCGCGCATCCTGGTGGTGGAGGACGAGCCGATGATCGGCGCCGCGCTGACCGCCATGCTGGTGCAGTTCGGCTGCAGCGTCGCCGGCCCGGTGACCGGGCTGGAGACGGCGCTGAAGCGGGTGCTGGAGGCGACCGAGCCCTTCGACCTGGCGCTGGTCGACGTCAACCTGAACGGCCGCGAATCCTTCCCCGTGGCCGAGCTGCTGGCCGGGCGCGGCGTGCCGGTGATCTACCTGACCGGCTATGCCGAGCTGCCGGAGGAGCGGCTGGCGCTGGCCGCGGGCATGCTGCGCAAGCCCGTCGACCCGCGCGAGCTGCAGACCGCCATCGGCCGCGTTCTGGCCTTGCAGGGGCGGGGCCGCGCCTGACACTGTTCTTTCCGCTCGGGGAAGGAACGGAAAGCCATGCGACGTCGGTTGATGCTCGGGGCGGCGGCGGCGACGCTGGCCGCGCCCTCGCGGCTGCGGGCCCAGCACCCGCATCACGGCATTCCCATCCCGCCCGAGCAGATGGCGCCCTTGCGCGGCGAGGGGCCGGTGACCCTGACCCCGGCGCAGCTGGCCCAGCGCGCGGTGGCCAGCGCCGCGCCGCCGGGTCCGGCCGGGCGCTGGGAAGCCCGCGCGCCGCTGCCCCTGCCGCGCAGCGAGATGGCCTGGGCCACCGCCTGGGCGGGCCGCATGCATATCCTCGGCGGCTATGCCGAGCAGCGGGTCGACCGCCCCTATCACCATGTCTACGACCCCGCCGCCGACCGCTGGAGCCTGCTCGCGCCGCTGCCACGCGGCGCCAACCACGTGGCCGTCGCCGCCGATGCCGGGAAGATCTTTGCGCTCGGCGGCTTCACCGACCAGAACCGCGCCGCGCATGACGGCGCCTTCCTGTACGATGTCGCCGCCGACCGCTGGACGGCGATCGCGCCTTTGCCGCGGGCGCGCGGGGCGGCGGCCATCGCGGTGCTGGGCGGCCAGGTGCATCTGATCGGCGGCGCCACCGACCCGGCCGGCGAGCGCGCCAGCATCGCCTGGCACGAGGTCTACGACCCGCAAGCCGACCGCTGGGCGCAGCGCCGCCCGCTGCCCGGGGCGCGCGACCATGCCGGGGTGGTCGCTTTCGGCGGCGGCATCCATGTGGTGGGCGGCCGCTTCAACACCTTCGAATACAACACCGCCCTGCACCACTTCTACGACCCGGCCCGCGACCTGTGGTTCGAGCGCGCGCCCCTGCCCACCACCCGCTCCGGCCATGGCCTCGTGCTGCTGCAGGGACGCTTCTGGGCCATGGGCGGCGAGACCGGCCGCTTCGAGCAGGGCGTGCTGACCGGCACCGTGCATGGCCAGATGGAAAGCTACGACCCGGCGACCGACAGCTGGCAGAGCCATGCGCCGATGCCCACCCCGCGCCATGGCCTGGGCGCCGTCGCGCTGGGGGATCGCATCCATGTCGCCGGCGGCGGGCCGGTGGTGGGGGGCGGCATCCAGACCTCGACGCATGAGGCTTTCGCACCGGGCTGAGGCCGGACCGTAACGAAACCGCGACGCCGCGTGCGGCTTGCGTCTATCCTCCCCGGGTGCCGGCCCAACGAGGCCGGCACGACTGGAAAAAACGGGAGGTTCGATCATGCTGAAGCCGCTGCTGCGGGCGTTGCTGGCCTGCATCCCCTTGCTGGCCGCCACGGGTGCCTGGGCCGCCTTTCCCGACCGGCCGATCACCCTGGTCACCGGCTATGCCCCCGGCGGCTCGACCGACATCGCCGCGCGGCTGCTGGCCGACCGCATGCAGGCGCATTTGCCCAATGCCCGCATCGTGGTGGAGAACCGCGCCGGCGCCGCGGGCGTGGTCGCCAGCGAATGGCTGCGCCGCCAGGCGGCCGATGGCTACACCATCATGCTGGTGGAAAGCGGCTCGCATGGCATCGCCCCCAGCGCGCTGATCGGTGGCACCCGCTATCGCCCGGTCGAGGACTATACCCATATCGCCGTCGTGGGCACGGGGCCGCTGGTGCTGATCACCAACAATGATTTCCCGGTGCGCACGGCGGCGCAGTTCACCGAGCTGATGCGCGGCGCGACGGCCGACAAATACGCCTATGCCTCCTCCGGCGCCGGCACGCCGAACCACTTGGCGACCGAGATGCTGGCCTCGATGCTGGACACGCGCTGGGTCCATGTCGCCTATCGCTCGGGCGGGCAGCAGGTGCAGGCGATCCACCAGGGACAGGGGCAGTTCGGGGTGGCGGTGCTGGCCTCGGCGGCTGCGCAGATCCGCGACGGGCTGGTGCGCGGCGTGGCGCTGACCGGGCCCGAGCGCTTCCCGACCTTCCCCAATATCCCGACGCTGGCCGAAAGCGGCGTGCCCGGCTTCGACCTGCAGACCTGGAACGTCATCCTGGGCCCGGCCGACATGCCGGCCGAGGTGGTCGCCGTGCTGAACCGCGCCATCCAGGAATCGCTGGCCGAGCCGACCCTGCGCGACCGCCTGGTCAATGCCGGCGTCGCCCCCTGGCAGCAATCCAACACCCCCGCCGATGCCCGCGCCTTCATGGCGCGGGAGGTGGAGAAGTTCCGCGCGGTGGTGGCGCGGACGGGGGTGCAGCTGCAGCCCTGAGCTACCCGGCGCGGCTCTCCCTGACCTTCAGGTCGGGCCGCGCCCGCAGCGCCGGCGACAGCGCGGTGCCCAGCCCCGGCGCGGTCGGCGCCTGCACCATGCCCTGGCGGATCACCGGCAGGTCGGTGACCAGGTCGCGATACCAGGTGGCGAGCGTCGCGCGCACCACCTCCTGGAAGATGGCGGTCGGCGCATGCAGCGCCAGGTGCAGCCCGGCCATCAGCGTCACCGGCCCGGTGCAGTCATGCGGCGCCAGCGGCTTGGCATGGCTTTCGGCCAGGGCTGCGATCTTGCGGCCCTCGGTCAGCCCGCCGCACCAGGCGAGGTCGAGCATCACCACGTCGATCGCATCCGCCGCCAGCAATTGCCGGAAGGGCACGGTGCCGGCCAGCGTCTCGCTGCCGCAGATCGGTGTCGCGGTCTTGCGGCGAAGGGCGGCCAGCGCGCCGGCATCGTCCATCTTGTTCAGCGGGTCTTCCGCCCAGAAGACGCCGTAGTCTTCCAGGCCCCGGCAGATCCGCTCGGCCGCCTGGGCGCCCCAGAGGCTGTGCAGCTCGCACATGATCTCGATGCGATCGCCGACGGCGGCACGGATCTTCTTGAACGGCTCCAGGCCGATCTTGAGCTGCTCCAGCGTGATCAGATGGCCGCCGGAGGCCGTCGCATGCACGTCGAAAGGCCAGATCTTCATTGCCGCATAGCCTTCGGAGAGAAGGCTTTCGGCCAGCGCGCCGGCATCGCGCATGAAGGCCACCTGGTCGTCATAGGGGCCGATCGCCGCATCGCCGGCGCCGATGTCGCGCCGCGCCACGCCGCTGGTGTTGTAGGCATAGCCGGCGCAGGTGTTGTAGGCGCGGATCTCTGTCCGGCACGCGCCGCCCAGCGCCTCATGCACCGGGATGCCGTGGCGCTGGCCGGCCAGATCCCACAGCGCCAGGTCGACGGCGCTCGCCGCGCGGATTTCTGCGCCGGCGCTGTGGAAGCCAAGATAGGGCGTCATCAGATGCCGCGACACCGCCTCGATCCGCCGCGCGTCGCGGCCGAGCAGCCAGGGCGCGACCTGCTCGTGGATGACCGCCTCCACCGCCTCGGCACCCCGAAAACTTTCGCCGAGGCCGGTGAGGCCTTCGTCGGTCTCGAGCTCCAGCCAGATCAGGTTGGGCCGCTCGGCGATGCGCAGCGTGCGCAGGCCCGTGATCTTCGACATCTTTTTTTCCGTTCACTCGCCGCTGATGTTGTTGGCGCGGATCACTTCGCCCCAGCGGGCGGATTCGCTGCGGATGTGGTCCGCCATGCGTTCGGGGCTGCCGCCCAGCGGCACCACCGCGGCCTCCTCCAGCCGGCGGCGGATCACCGGGTCCTCGAGCGCCTTGTTGAAGGCGGCGTTCAGCCGGGCGATGGTCGCCGGCGGCGTGCCGGCCGGCGCCATGAAGCCGAACCAGCTGTCGATGACGATCCCGGGGATGCCGGCCTCGGCGAAGGTCGGCACATCGGGCAGCTCGGGGATGCGCTGCTCCGAGACGGCGGCCACCGCCCGCACCGCGCCGGAGCGGATATGCGGCAGGATCGAGGGCAGGTTGTCGAAGAAGACATCGATCCGCCCGCCGATCAGGTCGGTGATGGCCGGGCCGCTGCCGCGATAGGGCACATGCACCCATTTCAGCCCCAGCCGCCCGCGCAGCAGCTCCGGCGTCAGGTGGTTCGAGGCGCCGACGCCCGAGGAGCCGAAGCTCAGCCCGTCCGGCTTCTTGGCCAGTTCCATCACCCCCGCCAGGTCGCGCGCCGGCAGGCCGGGGCGCACCGCCATGACGTTGCGCACCGCGCCGGTCAGGATCACCGGGGCAAAACTGCGGTCGAGGTCGTAGCCCGGGTTGCGGTACAGCGCCGGATTGGCGGCGCAGGTGCCGATCGTGCATTGCACCAGCGTGGTGCCGTCGGGCTGGGCGCGGGCGACCTCGGCGGTGCCGATATTGCCGGCGGCGCCCGTCTTGTTCTCCACCACGGCGCCCGCCGGCAGATGCGGCCCGGCGCCCTGGGCCAGCAGCCGCGCGACGATGTCGCTGGTGCCGCCGGGGGCGAAGGGCACGACGATGCGCACCGGCCGCTCCGGCATCTGCGCCAGAGCAGGGGCCGCAACCAGGCTGAGCGCGGCGGCCAGGATGGCGGCGACAGGGCCGCGGCGGGGCTCGGGCATGACGTTCTCCTCGGGTCCCCGTTGCGCGGGGTTGCGGCGCAGCTTCGGCCGGCGCGGGAATTTGTCAAACAGATTCGCATAGCCGTGCCAATTGGCGACAGGTTTTTACATCTTGCGGGACAGGGCCGGGCGGCGGCATAACCCGACCATGCCGCCCGAAAGCGCCCCTTCGCTGAGCGACACCGTCTATGACCGGCTGGCCACCTGGCTGCGCGCCGATGCCCTGCCGGAGGGCGCGCGGCTGCCCGGCGAGAACGCCCTGGCCGAGCGTTTCTCGGTGTCTCGCCCGGTGCTGCGCCAGGCCCTGGCCCGGCTGCGCGCCGAGGGAAGGCTGGAATCGCGCAAAGGCTCCGGCACCTATATTCGCGCGCTGGCGCCGCCCGAATTGCCGCCGATCCATTTCGGGCCGCTGGGCAATATCCCCGATGTCCGCGCCTTCCTGGAATTCCGCTGCGGGCTGGAAAGCGCCATGGCGGCCGAGGCGGCCCGCCGCGCCGAGCCCGGGGCGCTGGCCCGCCTGGCCGAGGCGCGCGCGGGGCTGGAGGCCGAGACCCGCGCCGGCCGCCCCTCGATCGAGGCCGATGTCGCCTTCCACCAGGCGGTCGCCGAGGCCAGCGGCAACCGCTTCTACCAGGCGGTGATGCAGGCGCTGGTGGAGCAGACCCGCTTCGGCATCCGCCTGACGCGGGAGCTCGCCCCGATGCCCGATGCCGATCGGTTCGCGACGATGCGCCGCGAGCATGGCCGCATCGCCGATGCCATCCTGCGCGGCGCCGCCGAGGCCGCCCGCGCCGCGATGGAGCAGCATCTGCAGAACGGCATCCGCCGGCTGTTCGGAGGATAGGCTTTGCTCGGCATTCCCGACGCGATTCTCGCCGATCTGCGCGCCCGCTATGCCAGGCCCGGCCGTGCCTACCACGCCTGGCCGCATATCGAGGGGATGCTGGCACGGGCGGCGATGCTGTCCCCCGCCGAGCCGCTGTCCTTCACCCTGGCGATCCTGTTCCACGACGCCGTCTACGATCCCCGCGCGCGGGACAATGAACGGCAGAGCGCGGCGCTGATGCGGCATGTCCTGGCCGGGTATGTCGACGCGGCGCTGCTGGATCGTGCGGACGCGCTGATCCTGGCCACCGAGACGCATCGCCTGCCGCCGGGCGATGCCGCGCTGGTCGCCGATGCCGCGCTGTTCCTCGACCTGGACCTGGCGATCCTGGCCGGCGATCCGGCGGCTTTTTCCACCTATGACGCCGCCATCCGCCGCGAATACGCGCATGTGCCGGAGGCCGACTACCGTGCCGGCCGCCGCGCGGTGCTGCAGAAATTCCTCGACCGGGAGCGGATCTTCTTCAGCGACGCGCTCGGGCCCGAGGCCGAGGCGGTCGCACGGAAAAACCTGCGGGCGGCGATCGACGCGCTGGGCTGAGACGATCGCGGCCCCCGGGGGCCTGCCGTGCAGCGCGCCGGCGGCTGCGGGCGATGGCTACCCCCAGGTGTCGTCCGATTGCGCCGAGCGACCCTCGAAGATGCCCGCCGTCAGGAAGTGCTGCAGCGGATTGATGCCGGCGGCTGCCACATCGCTGTTGGCCGCCAGATAGGCCGAGGTATCGAAGGCGGTGGAAGGGTCGCGCCCCTCGCGCCAGCCATTGGCCATGTAGTGGGCCAGGGGATCGATGCCGGCGGAGCGGACATCGGCATAGGTGGCCAGATAGCCGCTGGTGTCGAAATAGGCATTGGGGTCGCGGCCTTCCCGCCAGCCGGCCGTGTGGAAATGCGCCACGGGGTCCACGCCGGCCAGGCCGACATCGGCTTGCGACAGGCGATAATACTGGATGTCCAGCCCGTCGCGGATGTCATCGCCGATGGCGGCATGGGTGCGGCGGCCCTCGGCGGCCCCGGCCGTCAGATAGTGCTGCAGGGGATCGAGCCGGGCGGCCGCGACATCCGGGTTGTAGATCTTGTAGAGGCGGAGGTCGAAGCCGGCTGAAGGGTCGCGCCCCTCGGCCGCGCCATTCGCGCGGTAATGGTCCAGCGGGTTCACCCCGGCGGCCCTGACATCGGCATTGGCCGACAGATAGCCCAGCGTCGAGAAGTAGGCGTTGGGGTCCTTGCCCTCATGCCAGCCATAGCTGCGGAAATGCGAGGCCGGGTCGACGCCCGCGACGAAGATGTCGCGATAGGTCGCCGCATAATGGATGCTGTCGATCAGGGGATCGCCGTCGCGGTCCTGCAGCGTGCCATTGGCGAAGACCAGGCGCAGGCCCTGGCCCTCCAGGGTGGTGTCCAGCCCGGCGCCGGTGAGCGTGACGCGGGAGCCGGCGCTGTCCACCCTGACGCCGTTCAGGCTCTGCGTGAAGACATGCAGCCCGGGCTGCTCGACCCAGTCGGCGGCGGATTCGCCGAAGGCGACGCTGCGCGAGCCCGGGACGACGCCCCATTCGCCGGGCGAGGCAGCCACCCGGAAATCCATGCCATCGGCCCGGTGATAGGCGAGGTCGTTGAACCAGACGACGCCCTTCACCTGGTCGAAGCCATCCAGCACATCGAAGGCGTCGCGGATCCATTGCGCCGCGCTGTTGCCGTCATAATCGGGGGAGGTGCCGATCTCGCTGACCAGCACGGGCTTGTCCGGCGCCAGGGCGGAGACCTGCTGCAGGAAGGTGGTGTAGATGGCCGCCGCATCGGTCCAGCCGGTGCCGTTCTGCGGGTCGTTGCCCCAGTTGTAGCCGGAGACCCCGACGAAATCGACATAGGCGTCGCCGGGGTAGTAGTTGACCATGTCGCGCGACGGCTCGGGCGTGCTCGGCGTGCCCTTGTAGTTCGGCGACCAGACGAAGCGCGCATTCGTCACGCCCTGCGCGTTGAAGACATCGACGACATGGCGCCATGCCGCGACATAGGCGGCCGGATCATTGCCGTTCTGCGCGCCGGACCAGGGGTAGTAGTCGCCGTTGAACTCGTGGTTCAGGCGCAGCAGCACGGTGCTGCCATAGGACGAGATCTGGTTGGCCCAGCCGCGGATGTAGTTGTCCTGGGAGCCGTTGGCGATCTGCTCCAGGGAGAGGTTGAGGCTCTCCCAGGTGATCATCGGCACCGCGCCCTCGTTGCGGGTCTGCAGCGCCAGGTTCGGATAGCCGGTGAAGCCCTGGGCGTTCCAGCTGACATAGTACATGACGATGTCGAGGTTGGTCCCGGTCTGCGCCTCGAAGCTGCGGATCACGGTGGAATAGTCGTTCTGCGGGTTCAGATGCGCCCCGACCTGCTGGCCGGTGGCCAGCAGGCTGACGTCGCGCAAGCCGTCCTGCCCCCTGTCGAGCCCGACCTTGGCACCATTGGCCAGGGTGGCGACCACGCGCAGGTCATGGGTGCCGGTCCCCAGCAGGAAATCGGGAATCGCCGCGCTCCACCCCTTCTGGAAGCCGTAGCCGCCGACGGCCGCGGCGACATCGGCGCGGTCAGCGAAGCTGGTCGAGCTGACAGCCAGGCGATCGTCGAGGAAGACCTCGACCCGCACCGGGGCCGAATCCGCCACCACCCAGCCGGAGACGGTCATGCTGCCGCCGCGCTCGGTCGCCACCATGGGGGAGGGTGTCTCGATGACGCCCTCGGCATGCAGGCCGCGCTGGACGAAGACATCCTTCTCGGAAATCTCCTGGCGCGAGCCATCCGCCTGGACCCCCACCAGGGTCAGCCGGTGATAGCCCTGAGCCTGGCCGGCCAGCGAGACATCGGCCGTGAAGCCCGCGCGGGTCTCGCCATATTCCGGGAAGGCCGCGGCAACGTCGGGGCGCGCGGCGGTGCGCCAGCTGGCATTGGCCAGGTAGTGCCCGTCCAGCAGCACCTCGAGGCTCCTGAAGCCGTCCTCGGCCAGGGCCCAGCCCGCCAGCGTGGCCGCGCCCGCACCGAGCACATCGGGGATCTCGAAATTGCCGATCTGCTCGATCCGGTCGACGACGAGCTGCCGCTGGGCAGCGCCGACCAGGGCGCCCGAGGCGTCGAAGGCCCGGGCCTCGAGCAGAACCGGCCCCTCGGCCAGCCGGTCGGAATTGAAATCGAAGGTGAAGCCGGAATTCGGCACGTCGCTCCGCGGCGTCGGATAGGTGGCGGTGCCGATCAGCTGGCCATTGGCATAGATCTGCACGGAGCCGGTGCTGTTGAAGGTCTGGGCGAAGCCGACAATGCTGACGACGCCGTCGACCACCTGCCCGTCGAAGGTGTTGCTGTCGAAGTTGATGAGCGGCGCTGCCATGGGGATCTCGTGCCAAGGGTGGAGACTGGGAGATTAAATCGAGAGATCCTTAAAATACGATCACGTTTCTTGCCGGCCGCGGAGGCGGGGCCTCTCGTGCCGGCAATTTTATTCGCATCCGCCGGGGCGCGGACCGGGGCGGGCTCCTGCTGTGTTTCAGCTAGAGCGTGATGGCTTGAGGTGGAATCGCCGAGCGGCCTCAATCACCCTAGCCATCGCCGCGACGCAGCGTGTCGATGAAGGCGCGCAGCGGCGCCGGCACATGCCGGTGGCCGGGATAGTAGAGAAACAGCCCCGGGATCACCGGGCACCACGCCGCCAGCACCGCCTGCAGCGCGCCGCTGTCCAGATGCGGCCGCGCCAGGCTTTCCGGCAGATAGGCGATGCCCAGGCCGGCCAGCGCCGCCTCCAGCATCAGCCCCGGATGGTTCAGGATCAGCCCGCTGTCGATGGTGACGATGCGTTCCTGGGCATGGCGCTCGAATTCCCAGCGATAGAGCTTGCCGCTGGGCATCCGGTGGCCGATGCAGTCATGGCCGGCCAGGGCATCCGGCGTCTCCGGCCGCCCCCGCGCCGCCAGGTAGGCCGGGCTGGCCATCGTCAGGAAGCGTTCCTCGGGGCCGAGGCGGATGGCGATCATGTCCTGGGGCAGGGATTCGCCCAGGCGGATGCCGGCATCGAAGCCCTCGGCGACGATATCGACCAGCCGGCCCTCCACCACCAGGTCCAGCACCACGCCGGGGAACTCGGCGCGGAAGCGCGGCACCACGCGGCGCAGCAGCAGCCGGGCGCCGGCCTCGGGGGCGTTCAGGCGCAGCACCCCCTGCGGCGCGCCGTCCAGGCCGGTGACCTCCTCAACAGCCGCGTCCAGCCCCTGCAGCAGCGGGCCCAGGCGCGCCAGCAGCCTCTCCCCGGCCTCGGTCAGGCCGACGCTGCGGGTGGTGCGGTGGAACAGCCGCAGGCCGAGCTGGCGCTCCAGCCCGGCAATGGCATGGCTGAGCGAGGAGGGCGCCAGGCCCAGCGCGTCGGCGGCACGGCGGAAGCTGCGCTGCTCCGCCACCATGGCGAAGGCGGTCAGGTCGGCCAGCCTGGGCTTCACGCGCGCCTCCGAGCCGCATTCATGGGTGAAACCGGATAGTGCATGCCGGTTCCGTCGCATAGTGCCGCAGGGTGAACGCTGCCAGATCTGCGCCCTGCCTGAAGGGGAACAAGACCATGCAGCACTGGTTCATCACCGGCGCCTCCGCCGGCTTCGGCTTCGCACTGACCGAGCAATTGCTGGCCCGCGGCGACCGCGTCACCGCGACCCTGCGCCGGGCGGGCGCGCTGGACGGGCTGGCCGCGCGCCATCCGGGCCGGCTGGCCATCGTCACGCTGGACGTCACCGACACGGCGGCCGTGCAGCGGGTGATGGCGGAGGCCTTCGCCGCCGGCCGCGTCGACGTGGTGGTCAGCAACGCCGCCTATGGCCTGTTCGGCCCGGCCGAGCTGCTGCCCGAGGAGAAGATCCGCCAGCAGATCGAGACCAACCTGCTGGGCTCGATCGCGGTGATCCGCGCCGCGCTGCCAGGGCTGCGCGCCCAGGGCGGCGGGCGGATCCTGCAGCTGTCCTCGGAGGGCGGACAGATCGCCTATCCCGGCTTCGCGCTGTACCACGCGACCAAATGGGGCATCGAGGGCTTCGTCGAGGCCGTGGCGCAGGAAGTCGCGCCCTTCGGCATCGAGATGATGCTGGTCGAGCCCGGCCCCACCCGCACCAGCTTCGGCGCCGGGCTGGACATGGTGGACAGCGCCGGCCCCTATGCCGAGACCACCGTCGGCCAGCCGGCCCGCGCCTTCGCCGAGCAGAAATTCCCGATCCGCGGCGACGTGACCCGCTCGGTCGCGGCCATCCTGACGGCGATGACACCGGGCACAAGACTACCGAAGCGGCTGGTGCTGGGCAGCCAGGCGCATGCCGGCATCGGCGCCGCCCTGCGCGCCCGGCTGGCGGAGCTGGAGACGCAATCCGCCATCGCCGCCGGGGCCGACGCGCCGGACGTATGAATTTCCCGCAACCTTTCGGCCCGGCGCGCATTGTCGCGCGGCGGGCAGCGGGGATGGGTGGGTGCGGGACGGGTGGCATGGACGTGCTCACGGCGCGATGATTCTGCCATTGCTGCTGCTGGCGGGCTGCAGCGGCGTGCAATCGGCGCTGGACCCGGCGGGGCAGGAGGCGCGGGTGGTCGCCCGGCTGTTCTGGGTCATGCTGCTGGCCGGCACGGCGATCTGGCTGGCGATGATGGCGCTGGCCTTCCACGCCGCCCGCCGCCGCGCGCAGCCCTGGTCGGAACGCGGCGCTGTGCGGCTGATCCTCTGGGGCGGCGCGGTGGTGCCGACGCTGATCCTGGCGGCGCTGCTGGTCTTCGGCCTGGGGCTGATGCCGACGCTGCGCGCCCCCGGCCAGGGCCTGCGCATCGAGGTGCAGGGCGAGCAGTTCTGGTGGCGCGTGCGCTATGCCCTGCCCGATGGCCGCAGCCTGACCACCGCCAACGAGATCCGCCTGCCGCGCGGCCAGCGCAGCGAATTCCTGCTGACGGCGCAGGATGTCATCCATTCCTTCTGGATCCCGGTGCTGGGCGGCAAGATGGACATGATCCCCGGCGCCACCAACCGCCTGGTGCTGGAGCCGGAGAAGACCGGGCTGTTCCGCGGCGTCTGCGCCGAATTCTGCGGCTCCTCCCACGCCTTGATGGCCTTCAGCGTCGAGGTGATGGAGCCCGAGGCCTTCGAGGCCTGGCTGGCCGCCGAGATGGCGCCGGCCGCGACGCCGCGCGGCGAGGGCGCGGCGCTGTTCCTGGCGCGCGGCTGCGGCGCCTGCCACACGGTGCGCGGCACCGCGGCGGCCGGGCGCATCGGGCCGGATCTCACGCATCTGGCCGGGCGGCACAGCCTGGGCGCCGGCATCCTGCCGAACGACGCGGCCACCATCGACCGCTTCATCCGCGAGGTCGACCGCATCAAGCCCAGCGCCCGCATGCCCGGCTTCGCCATGCTGCCGCCGGCCGAGACCGCCGCCATCGCCGGCTGGCTGGGGAGCCTGCGATGAGCGAGGCGCTGCGCGCGCAGCAGGAAGCGCGGCTGAAGCGCGTCTGGGCCTCGCCGCCCGGCTGGCGCTACTGGTCGGCGGTGAACAACACCGAGGTCGGCCGCTGGTACACGGCCACCGCCTTCGCCTTCTTCCTGTTTGCCGGCGTCCTGGCCCTGCTGGTGCGGGCGCAGCTGGCGGTCCCCGAGAACGACCTGGTCTCGGCCGGCCGCTACAACCAGCTCTTCACTCTGCACGGCACGGCGATGATGTTCCTGTTCGCCGTGCCGATCTTCGAGGCCGTCGCGATCCTGCTGCTGCCGACCATGCTGGCGGCGCGCGACCTGCCGTTTCCGCGGCTCTCGGCCTTCGGCTACTGGTGCTTCCTGATCGGCGGAGTCTTCGTCTGCGGCTCGATCTTCTTCAACGCGGCGCCGGATGGCGGCTGGTTCATGTATCCGCCGCTGACCACCAACCCGAAGCTGACCGGGATCGGCGCCGATATCTGGCTGCTCGGCCTGTCCTTCATCGAGGTCGCCTCGATCGCCGCCGCCGTCGAGCTGATCGTCGGCGTGCTGAAATGCCGGCCGCCGGGCATGCGCATCAACACCATGCCGCTCTATTGCTGGTATGTGCTGATCGTCGGCGGCATGATTCTCTTCGCGTTTCCACCGCTGATCGCTGGCGATATTCTCTTTGAGCTGCAGCGGCTGGCGGACTGGCCCTTCTTCGACCCGGCGCGCGGCGGCGACCCGCTGCTGTGGCAGCACCTGTTCTGGATCTTCGGCCATCCGGAGGTCTATATCGTCTTCCTGCCCTCCATCGCCCTGCTTGCGATGATGGTGCCGAGCTTCGCCCGCCGCCCGATCATCGGCTATTCCTGGATCGTGCTGGCCGCCATCGGCACCGGCTTCCTGAGCTTCGGGCTCTGGGTGCACCACATGTTCACCACCGGCCTGCCGGCCATCTCGGTGGGATTCTTCTCGGCGGCGTCGGAGGCGGTGGCCATCCCGACCGGCGTGCAGATCTTCGTCTTCCTGGCGACGATGCTGGCGGGGCGGGTGGTGATGTCGGTGCCGATGCTCTTCGCCGCCGGGTCGCTGGCCATCTTCGTCTGCGGCGGGCTGACCGGGGTGATGGTCGCCATCGCGCCCTTCGACTGGCAGGCGCATGACAGCTATTTCGTCGTGGCCCACCTGCACTACACCCTGGGCGGCGGCATGCTGTTCCCGCTCTTCGCCGGCGCCTATTACTACGTGCCGCTGGTGCTGGGGCGGCCGCTGTCGGACCGCTGGGGCAAGCGCGCCTTCTGGATGATGTTCGCCGGATTCAACATCGCCTTCCTGCCGATGCACTTTACGGGGCTGCGCGGCATGCCGCGGCGCATCTTCACCTATCCGGCCGAGATCGGCTGGGACTGGCTGAACTTGGTCTCCACCCTCGGCGCCTTCCTCTTCGCCGCCGGCGTGCTGGTCTTCACCATCGACCTGTTCCTCGGCGTGCGGCGCCGCGCCCCGACGCCGCGCAACCCGTGGCAATCCGGCACGCTGGAATGGCTGGGGCCGCTGCCGGCACCGGATTACGGCGTCCGCAGCGTGCCGGCGGTCTCCTCGCGCTACCCGCTCTGGGACCAGCCGGAACTGCCGCGCGAGGTGGAGGAAGGCCGCTGGTACCTGGCCGATGCGCAGGAGGGGAAGCGCGAGACGCTGGTCACCTCGGTGCTCGATGCCGAGCCGGAGCAATGCCTGCGCGTCCCCGGCAACAGCTTCCTGCCCATGCTCTGCGCCGTGCTGATCGGCGCCAGCTTCATCGGCACCGCCTTCCACTACTACTGGAGCTCGCTGGCGATCGGCATCGCCGGCATCTTCGCCATCATGGCCTGGCTGTGGCGCGGCACCGCGGTGATCCCGGAAGACAGCGACAAGGAGGTCGGCCGCGGGCTGCGCCTGCCGCTCTATGTCTCGGGGCCGCGCTCGGTCGGCTGGTGGGCGATGTTCATCACCATGTTCGGCGACATGACCGCCTTCGCCAGCCTGGTCTTCGGTTTTTTCTACTTCTGGACCATCCATGAGGTGTTTCCGCCACGGCTCGCGGATGGCAGCCCGATGGGCCCGGGGCTGCTCTGGCCGGCGGTGGCCGCCGTGACCCTGGCGGCGTCCTGGGGCGCCATGCTCCGAGCCCGGTCGCGCAATGCGGCGGGCAGCCCTGGCGGGCTGCGGCTCGGCCTGCTGGCGGGCATGGCGCTGGGGCTGGCCAGCGGCGCGGCCATGCTCTGGGCGCCCTGGCAGGCCGGGCTGGACCCGGTCAGCCATGCCTATCCGGCGACCGTCTGGGTGCTGCTGGGCTGGGCCGCGCTACATCTGCTGCTCGGCTTCGTCATGCAGTCCTACTGCCTGGCGCGCAGCCTGGCCGGCAAGCTGACGCAGCGCCACGACATCGATATCCACAATGTCGTGCTCTACGGGCATTTCGCGGCGATCACCGGCGCGGTGACGCTGGCGGTCACCGCGCTGTTCCCGCTGCTGAGCTGAGGGGATCGGCCGATGGTGCTCCGCCTGCGCGACCGGGCCGATCTCTGGACCCTGCTGATGCCGCCCACGGTCTGGGCGTCGCATTTCCTCTACTGCTATGTCGTGGCCGCCGTGCAATGCGCCAAGGCCGGCATCAGCCTGACCGCGCCGCAAGGCGGCCAGACCTTCGCGCCGCTCGGGTCGGTGCCGCTGCTGGTCGGCCTCGGCACGCTGGCGGCGCTGGCGCTGATCCTGGTCGGCGCGCGCCAGGCCTGGCGGCATCTGGGCCAGGGCTTGCACGACCTGCCGCATGACGCCGCGACCGCCGAGGACCGGCAGCGCTTCCTCGGCTATGCCACGCTGCTGCTCTCGGCCCTGAGCTTCGTCAGCGTCATCTTCATCGCATTGCCCGCCTTCCTGATCCGGGATTGCCGCTGATGCGCGGCCTGGCGCTGCCCGCCGGCATCGGGGTGCTGGCCCTGGCCTGGGGCGGGCCGCTTTATGCCGCGCTCGGCCCCAGCTTCACCGGCGGCATGGTGCGGCACATGGCGGTGGTCGCCGTGGCCGGGCCGCTGATCGCCATCGGCCTGTCCGGCGGGCGTTTCGACGTCACCACCCGCTGGCCCCGCCTGGCCGGCCCGATCGCCGCCTCGGTCTTCGAATTCCTGGCGGTCTGGGGCTGGCATCTGCCGGGGCCGCACAATGCGGCCTCGACGTCGCTCGGCTTTCGCGGGCTCGAGCAGGGAACCTTCCTGGCGGCGGGGCTGCTGCTCTGGATGGCGAGCATCGGCCCGGGCGCGCGTGGGGCAGGGGGCATCGTCGCGCTGCTGCTGACCTCGATGCACATGACGCTGCTCGGCGCGCTGCTGACGCTGGCGCCGCGGCCGCTTTACGACCACGAGGCCTGCCTCGGCCTGACCGTGCTGGAAGACCAGAGCCTGGGCGGCGTCGTCATGCTGCTGGTCGGCGGCGCGGCCTATCTGGCCGGCGGGCTGGTCCTGGCCGCGCGGCTGCTGCGCGAGGAGCGCCCGGCATGACGATCCGCCTCACCTGGCGCCGGCTGCTGGCGGGGGCGATCGGGCTCGGCCTCGGCGGGTTGCTCTTCGTCTTCTCCGGCCTGTTCAATGTCGCTGCCACCGGCGGGCACTGGGCGGTCACCGACTGGCTGCTGCATGGCGCCATGCGCAGCTCGGTCCGCACTTATTCGCTGCTGGTCGAGGCGCCGCCGCCGCTCGACGACCGCGCCCTGCAGGCCCGCGGCGCCGGGCATTACGCCGAGGGCTGCGCGCCCTGCCACGGCGCGCCCGGCCAGCCGCAGAACCCGGCCATGCAGCGCAGCACCCCGCCGCCGCCCGACTTCTCCGCAGGCCTGGACGAGTGGGAACCGAAGGAACTGTTCCGCATCGTGCAGCATGGCGTGCGCTACACCGGCATGCCGGGCTGGATCGCGCCCGACCGGCATGACGAGATCTGGGCGATGGTCGCGCTGCTGGAGGCGCTGCCGGCGCTGTCGCCGCAGGCATACCGCGCGCTGGCCGATGGCGAGATGGCGGGCCGGCCGCAAGGCGGGCAGGGGGTGGAGGCGGCGCTGGCCGATTGCGCCCGCTGCCACAACCGCGATGGGCTGGGCCGCGATGGCGCCGCCTTTCCACGCCTGGCCGGCCTGCCCGAGGATTATCTGCTGTCCTCGCTGCGCGCCTTCGCCAGCGGCGATCGGCCCAGCGCGCTGATGCAGCTGCCGGTGGGCGGGCTGGACGACGCCATGCTGCAGGCCCTGGCGCGCCATTACGCCGCCCAGCCGGCCGCGCCGCAGCCCGCCGGCGCCGATGTGCCACCCGCCATGCTGGAGGTAGGCGCGCGCATCGCCCGCGACGGCCTGCCCGCCGCCCAGCTGCCTGCCTGCCTGTCCTGCCACGGCGGCGCGGCGCGGGCGCGCAACCCGGCCTGGCCGCGGCTGGACGGCCAGCACGCCGCCTATCTGGAAGGCCAGCTGGCGCTGTTCCGCGACGGCCAGCGGCGGGAGCCGGTGATGCGCGCCATCGGCGACCGCCTGACCGCCGGCCAGGCGCGGGCCGTCGCCGCCTGGTTCGCCACCCAGGCGGAGACGCCGTAGCGGACGGATGCCCAGTTACCGCATAAGGGAAATTATGTTAAATTCAGGCGGCCGCGACGCTGACCCGCCCGGCATCCTCCGCCGCCGCGATCTCGCGCAGCAAGGGCAGCAGCTCCTGGCCGTATTGCACGGTATCCGGCACCGGGTCCCAGCCGCGCAGGATGTAGTGCGACACGCCGATCTGGCGATAGCGCAGCATGGCGCGCGCCACCTGCTCGGCGGTGCCGACCAGCGCGGTGGAATTGCCGCGCCCGCCCAGCACGCCGGCCATGGCGGTCCAGAGCCGCTCGTCCAGCACCTCGCCGCGCTGCGACAGCCCGACCAGGCGCTGCGAATTCACCGCCTGCCCGGCCTGCAGCCCGGCCGTGCCCAGCCTCCGCTGCTTGGCCAGGGCGCGTTCGCGGATGGCATGCGCCTTCTCCCAGGCCTGCTTCTCGGTGGCCGCGATGATCGGCCGGTTCGACCAGGAGAAAGCGATCTCCTTGCCCGGCGGCACGCCGTCGCGCACCCGCTGCAGCACGGCCGCCGTATCGGCCAGCGGCTCGCCGAACAGCGCATAGACATGGGCGTGCCGGCCGGCGACATCGATCGCCGCCGGCGAAGCGCCGCCGAAGAAGATCGGGATGCCGCCCGGCTGCAGCGGCCGGATATCCGACCAGGCCTGCTGCGCGCGATAGAACTCGCCGTCATGGTCGAAGGGCGCCGTGGCATCCCAGGTCCGGCGCAGCACCGACAAGAATTCGTCGGTGCGGCGATAGCGGGCGGCGTGGTCGGCGAAGTCGCCATCCTTGCGCTGGTCGGCATCCTCGCCGCCGGAGATGACATGCAGCGCCAGCCGCCCGCCGGTCAGGTGGTCCAGCGTCGCCAGCTTGCGCGCCGCCAGCGTCGGCGCCACGAAGCCCGGCCGGTGCGCGATCAGGAAGTTGATCTTCCTGGCCACCGCTGCCGCCTGGGCCAGCACCAGGAAGCCGTCGGCGGCATTGGTCCAATAGCCGGCGAGGACACGGTCGAAGCCGCCCGCCTCATGCGCCAGGGTGAGCTCGGCGATGTGGTTGGGCTGGAAGGGCGCGCCGGTCTGGACCTCGAGATCGGAGGTCGGCCGGGCCCAGATCATGCCGGTGATGTGCAGGCTCATGCAACGGATCCTTGCGATGGCGACGCCGGCCTCAGCCGCGCCGCAGGTTCCAGAACAGCGGGAAGCCAGGGACGCGATCCTGCAGCTCGGCGCGCAGCGCGGTGCGCGGGCGGCCGGTGCCGGTGGGCACGTAGATCACCTCTTCCAGCGCCAGGCGCTGGATCTCGGCGGCGATGCCGCGGCGGCCGGCCTCGTCGGGCGCGGCGAACCAGCGCTCGCGCAACGCCTCCAGCGCCGGCACGGTCGGCCAGCCGAGATAGCCGTCGAGACCGTTGCCGCGCAGCAGCGGATGCGTCGCCGGATCGGCGAAGTCATAGGCGGTGAAGCCGCTGATGAAGGCGGACCAGCCGCCCTTCTCCAGCGGCTCGCGCGAGGTGCGCCGCTGCAGCAGCGTGCCCCAGTCGGATTGCGCGAAATCGACCTCGAAGCCGGCGCGCTGCAGCAGGTCGGCGGCGACCGGCGCCACGGCGGCGATGGCCGGAATGTCGGTGGCGCCCAGCACCCGCGCCGGGGCCGAGGCCCTGCCCGCCTCGCGCAGCAGGGCCTTGGCGCGGTCCAGCTGGCCGCCCTTGACCCAGTCCAGCCCGGCATCGCTGGCCATCGGCGTGCCCGGCGTGAAGACGCCTGTGCCCGCCTGCCAGAAAGCCGGATCGGTGCCGTAGTTGGAGATGAGGAAGTCTTCCTGCCGCGCGGCGAGCAGCACCGCTTGGCGCACCCGCTTGTCGTCGAAGGGCGCCTGCAGATGGTTCAGCCGCAGGAAGCCGTTGCTGCCGGCCGGGTCCAGCACCTCGACCCGGATGCCGCGGCTGCGCGCCAGGAACAGCGACAGGTCGGCATCCGGCTGCTCGAACCAGTCGACCTCGCCGGCCTGCAGCGCCGCGGCGGCGGTGCCGCTATCGGCGATGATGCGCCATTCGATGCGGTCGAAGACGGCGCGCTTGCTGCCGGCGAGGAAGTCGGCGCTTGTGTCGGGCCGCGGCACATAGCCGTCATGCCGGGCATAGACCGCGCGATCGCCCGAGACATACTCCTCCGGCATGAAGCGATAGGGGCCGGAGCCGGTGGTCTCGGTGATCTGGCGGAAGGCGTCGGTCTGCGCCACGCGCTCCGGCATGATGAAGGGCGGCTGCCCGGCCAGGGCCAGCGCCGCCGGCAGCAGCGGGAAAGGCTGCTTCAGGCGGAACTGGAGGCGGCGGTCGTCCAGCGCCGACAGCTCCTCCGTCAGGCTCAGCAGCTTCTGCCCATAGGCGACGCGCTGCGCCCAGCGGCGGATGCTGGCGACGGCGTCGCGGGCGCGCACCGGCGCGCCGTCATGGAAGCGCAGATTGTCGCGCAGCGTGATGATCCAGCGTCGGCCGTCATCTTCCACGACATGGCCGGCGGCCATCTGCGGATGCACGGCGAATTTCCGGTCGATGGCGTAGAGCGTGTCATAGACCAGGTAGCCATGGTTGCGGGCGATATGCGCCGTGGTCCAGATCGGGTCGAAGGAGCTCAGATTGGCCTGGGGCACGAAGCGCAGCACGCGGGCGCGGCTGTCCTGGGCGAGCGCCGGGCGGGCCAGCAGGCCGGCGGCGGAGGCGGCCAGGAAATGGCGTCGGTTCATCTTGTTGGTCCGTGTGACAGGCTGGAAGGAGGGCTAGAGACGCTGGCCGCCGCTGGCCTCGATACACTGGCCGGTGACCCAGCCGCCCTCGGCCGAGGCCAGGAAGGCGACGACGCCGGCGATGTCCTGCGGCGTGCCGACGCGGCCGAGGGCGATGCCGCGCGCGGTCACCGCGCTCTGCTCCGGGTCGCGCGCGGCGGGGTTCATGTCGGTCGCCGTGGCGCCCGGCAGCACCGCGTTGACGGTGATGCCGCGCGGCCCAAGCTGCTGCGCCAGCAGCCGCGTCAGCGCCTCCAGCCCGGCCTTGGCGGGGGCATAGGCGGCCATGGTGGGGAAGGCCGCGCGCGTGCCCATCGAGGAGATGTTGATGATCCGCCCGCCCTGGCGCAGCCGCGTCAGCGCGCCCTGGATCAGGAAGAAGGGCGCGCGCAGATTGACCTGCAGCAGCCGGTCGAATTCTTCCTCGGTGACCTGGCCGATGCGACGGCCGCCGCTGCCGATGCCGGCATTGTTGACCAGGATGTCCAGCGCCTCGTCGCCGAAATGCGCGGTCAGCCGGGGCGCCAGCTTGTCGTGGAACCCGCGCAATATGGCGGGCTCGGCGAGGTCGGCGCGGAAGGCGAAGGCCTCGCCGCCCTCCGCCGCGATCTGCGCCACCACCGCGGCCGCCTCCGCCTCGGCGCGGGCGTAATGCACCACGACGCGGGCGCCGCCGGCGGCCAGGCGCAGCGCGATGGCGCGGCCGATGCCGCGGCTGGCGCCGGTGACCAGCGCGACGCGGCCCTGCAGCGTCAGCGCGCCCATTCGCCGCGCTCCTCGCGCTGCCGCGCCTCGGCGATCAGCGCGGCGCGATCGACCTTGTTGGTGCCGGCCCAGGGCAGGTCGGGCAGGAAGGCGATGCGGCGCGGATGCTGATAGGCCGGGCCGCGTGCCAGCGCATGCTGCTTCAGCGCCTCCACCGTCGGCGTGGCGCCGGCGCGCACCACCAGGAAGGCGACGGGCACCTGGCCGCGCTCCTCGTCGGGCAGCGGCACGACGCTGGCCTGCTGCACCGCCGGATGCGCCTCCAGCAGCTTCTCCACCTCGACCGGATAGATGTTCTCGCCGGAGCAGACGAACATGTCGTCGGCGCGGCCGACGAAGTAGTAGAAGCCGTCGGCGTCGCGGCGCATGACGTCGCCGCTGTCGTACCAGCCGTCCTGCAGGGCGCGGGCGCTGCGCTCGGGCAGGTTGTGGTAGCCCTGCATGACGGCGGGGTTGCGCATCCACAGCACGCCCTCCTCCGGGGTCGCGCCGCCGACCAGCTTCACCGCGCCGCCGGCGACCGGATAGCCCAGCGCCAGGGCCGGCGCGTCGCGCCCGTCGGGATGCGGGCCGAAGACGGCGGGGCCGGCCTCGGTGGTGCCATAGCCGTGGCCGATGCGCGCGCGGGGGAAGGCGGCGCGGATGCGCTCGATCAGCCCCAGCGTCACCGGCGCCGAGCCCAGGCCGATGCGCTTCAGCGCAGAGAAATCCAGCGCGTCGAGCAGCGCCGTCTCCTTCACCACGCGGGCGAACATGGTGGGCACGGCGGTGACGGTGGTGACCTGCCAGTCGGCCAGCGCCTCGGCATAGGCGCGCGGCTCGAAGCCCGGCTGCACCACCAGGCTGGCGCCCAGCGCGAAGACCGTCTTCGTCATAAACAGCCCGTTCATGTGGAACAGCGGCTGCGCCAGCAGGAAGCGCTGCGCCTCGCCGTCGGGCTGCAGCCGCGTCGACAGCGCCCAGAGCTGCCCGGCATGGCTCAGCGGCACGCCCTTCGGCCGCCCGGTGGAGCCGGAGGTGTAGAGCATCTGCCCGGGTTCGTCCGGCGTCGCGGCGACGGTCTCAAACGCCGTCGGCCGGATCAGCCTGGCCCAGTCATCGTCGAAGCCGATGACGGGAAGATCCTCCGGCAGCAGCGCGCGGCGCGGCGCATCGGCGAAGGCCAGAGCCACGCCGGCATCGCGCAGCACATAGTCGATGGTCTCGCGCGGCAGCTTGATATTGACCGGCACGGCGACCAGCCCGGCCCGCATGATGCCGAAATAGGCGATGATGTATTCGGCGCGGTTCACCGCGAGGATGGCGACGCGCTGGCCGCGCGCCAGGCCGCGCTCCAGCAGATGGCGCGCGACGCCGCCGGCCAGGGCCTCGACCTCGCCATGGCTGTAGCGGCGCGGGGCGCCGGGCGCGCCAAGATCGACCAGCGCCAGCCGGCCGCGATCCAGCGCCGGATCGACCAGGTCGCCGAGGTTGCGCCAGCGCGCGACAAGAACGGGGTCCAGCAGCTGGGTCATGACGGAAAAAAATCCTTGGGGGCGCGCATCGTCAGCGGCGCCCGAGCTTCGGGTTCAGCGCGTCGTTCAGCCCGTCGCCCACCAGGTTCAGCGCCAGCACCATCAGCATGATGGCGATGCCCGGCAGGGCGCTGATGTACCAGGCGGTGCGGATCAGGGTGCGGCCCTCGCCCACCAGCCGGCCCCAGGAGGCGACGTTGGGGTCGCCGAGGCCGAGGAAGGAGACCGAGGATTCGTAGAGGATGGCGGCGGCGACGGTGAGCGAGGACAGCACCACCACCGGCGGCAGCGCATTGGGCAGGATCTCGCGCAGCAGGATCCGCCACGGCGCCAGGCCCAGCACGCGGCAGGCCTCGACGAATTCGCGGTCGCGCAGGGTCAGCACCTCGGCCCGCGTCAGCCGCGCGATCTGCGTCCAGGAGACCAGGCCGACGGCCAGGGTGATGTTCGCCATGGTGCCGCCGAGGATGGCGACGATCGACAGCACGAAGACCAGGCCTGGCACGACCTGGAACAGCTCGGTCACGCGCATCAGCGCCTCGTCGATCCAGCGGCCGTACCAGGCGGCGGCGGCGCCGATGCTGACGCCGATCAGCGTCGCGGTGACCGAGGCGAAGAGGCCGATCAGCAGCGAGGCGCGCGCGCCATGCGCCAGCATCGCCGCGATGTCGCGCCCCATGGAATCGGTGCCGAGCGGATAGCGCGCATCGAGGAAGGGCCAGATCTCCGGCCGGCCGACGATGCGCAGCGGGTTGCGCGGGAAGATCCAGGGCGCGGCCAGGGCGATGGCCGCGATCAGCAGCAGCACCACGGCGCCGACGAGCGCCGTGCGGTGCCGGATGAAGCGGCGCAGCAGCCCGGGCCGCGCGACCGGCGGCAGGGTGGCGAGAACGAGGCTTGCCGACATGGCTCAGCGCCCCCGGATGCGCGGGTCGAGCCGCCGATAGGCGAGGTCGACGCCGATATTGGCGAGGATGACGACCAGCGCGCTGAACAGCAGCACGCCGAGCACGACGGGGAAGTTGCGGCTGGAGACGCTGTCGAGCAGCAGGGCGCCGATGCCGGGCCAGCTGAACACCGTCTCCACCACCACGCTGCCGCCGAGCACGGTGCCGAGCTGCAGGCCGAACAGCGTCACGATCGGCAGGGCGGCGTTGCGCAGCACATGGCGCAGCACCACCTGGCGCGGCGCCAGCCCCTTGGCATGGGCGGTGCGCACGAAGTCCTGGCCCAGCACCTCGAGCATCGCGGCCCGCGTCACCCGGGCATAGACCGCCGAATAGAACAGGCCGAGCGCGACGGAGGGCAGCAGCAGGTGGCGCAGCAGGTCGAGCGTGCGGGCGAAGGCGCCGCCTTCCAGCCCTAGCGTGCCCATGCCGCCGACCGGCAGCCAGCCCAGCTTCACCGAGAAGAGCACGGTCAGCATGATGCCGACCCAGAAGCTGGGCGCCGCGAAGAAGAACACCGCAGCCACCGACAGGACATTGTCCCACAGGGTGTTGACGCGGACGGCGGCGACGATGCCTGCCGTGACGCCGACCAGCGCCGCGATGGCCAGGCTGCTCAGCATCAGCAGCAGCGTCGCCGGCAGATGCGCCAGGATGACGTCCAGCACCGGCATGTTCTGCCGGTAGGAGAAGCCGAGATCGAGCCGCGCCACGCTGCCCAGGTAATGCAGCAGCTGCATCCAGGGCGGCTGGTCCATGCCATAGGTGACGCGCAGCCGCTCGATCAGCGCCGGGTCGGACACCTGCTGCTCCGCCGTCATCACGTCGAGGAAGGTGCCCGGCGCCAGCTGGATCAGCGTGAAGTTCAACACCACGACGCCGAGCAGCAGCGGCAGGCCCTGCGCCAGGCGGCGCAGCAGCAGGGGAAGCATCAGCCCTCCACCCAGAGATCGGCCCAGCTCTCGCCGATCTGGTTGCCGTAGCGGGAATGGTTGCGCAGGCCCTTGCGCGCCACGGTGAAGGAATCGAATTCCACCAGCGGCGTGTGCGGCAGCTCGGTGGTGGCCAGGCGGGCGAAATCGCGGGCCAGGCCCTTGCGCGCCGCCTCGCTGGTCTCGCCGGCGAATTGCTGCACGATGGCGTCCATCGCCGGATCGGAGAAGCCGGTGGCATTGCGGAAGGCGGCGCCCTTCACGATGCCGTCGCTGGTGAAATACTGGGTGATCACCGGCACCGGCTCGATCGGCGCGGTGTAGTTGGAAATGGCGATGTCGTAGTCGTAGTCGCTGTAGATCCGCTTCAGCGAGGTGGCGCGGTCGGGCACCGCCAGGGTTACCTCGATGTCGAGATCCTCCAGCGCCTGCTTGACGTATTGGCCGATCTTGACGTTCTCCTCGAACCATCCCGCCGAGACGAGGCTGAGGGAGAAACGTCCGCCGCGGCGGCGCGGCAGCCCGGCCTGGTCGAGCAGCGCCGCCGCCTTCTTCGGATCGAAGTCGTAGCGCGGCACGTCGCCCGAGAAGAACAGCGCGTTGCTGCTGTGGATCGGCGACACGCCGGGCCTGGCGCGGCCGTAATAGACGGTGTCGGCGATGAACTGCCGGTCGATGCCATGCAGCAGCGCCTGGCGCACCTCGCGCCGCTTGACGTGGTCGCGGCGCTGGTTGAACTCGATGGTCGAGCACCAGCTGGCGGTCTGGTAGCCATCGCTGCTGGCCTCGAAGCGGCCGGTGCGGGTCAGGCGGTCGATCTCCGGCGGCGGCACCGGGTTGGACAGGCCGAGATCCAGCGCGCCGGCCTCGAAGGCGGCGGCGCGGGACGCCGGGTCGCGCCACCAGCGGATGAACAGCCGGTCGAGATAGGGCTTGCCGGCATCCCAGTACTTGTCGTTGCGGGCGTATTCGACATGGCTGCCGCGCACCCATTCCTTCACCACCCAGGGGCCGGTGCCGACCGGCTTGTTGTTCACCGGGTTGGTGATGATGTCGCGCCCCTCATAGAGGTGCTTCGGGATCACCTGGGCGAACTGGCTGGCGAGCGTCGAGCGCAGGAAGAATTCCGGCACCGGGCTGGAGAAACGCAGCACCACCGCATGCGGCCCGTCGGCCTCGGCGCTGGCCAGCGCCTTCAGCGCGACGCCCAGCGCGATCGGCTTCCACAGCTGCGTCACCGTGAAGACGACATCCTCGGCGGTGAAGGGGCGGCCGTCATGCCAGGTGACGCCCTGCCGCAGCAGGATGCGATATTGCAGGAAGTCTTCGGCGGGCTGGATCTCGGTGGCCAGCACCGGCTCGAAGCGCAGATCGGCGGTGAAGGCCAGCAGCCGCTCCAGCACCTTGGTCGAGGTCATGAAGGGGCTGGAGCCGCCGCCGCCCGGGACGAACAGCGCCTGCGGCTCCAGCCCGCCCCAGGTGGCGGTGACCTGGCCGCCGCGGCGCGGCGCCGTCTGCGCCTGGACCGGGAGCGCCAGCAGCGCGGTGGAAGCCGCCAGCAGGCCGCGTCGCGAGATGCTTGTCATGGACGGGAGATTCCTTCAGCCGGCGGGGGCGGTGACATAGGTGGCGCGGCCGATGGCCAGCAGCCGGCCCTGCTCGTCGAAGACATCGACATCGGCGATGCCGAAGCTGCGGCCGTTGCGCCGCACCCGCGCGGTCGCGACCAGGTCGGTGCGGATCGCCGGGCGCAGATAGTCGACGCGGAAATTCACCGTCGGGATGCCGCCGCCCAGCAGCATGCCGAGCGCGAAGTCGCCGACGGTGTCGATGACGGCCGCGATCGGGCCGCCATGCCACTGGCCGCTGCCGGCGGCGCGCTCGAACTCGGGGCGGAAAGGCGCGCGCATGGTGATCTCGCCCTTCTCGGCATCGGCGCTGACCACGCGCAACCCGGAGAAGGCGATGAAGGGCGAGGCGTCCAGCTTCGCCTGGACCTCGTCGGCGCTGAGGATGCTCATGGCGTCACCACCACCTTGCCGATGACGCGGCGTTCCTCGATCTGGCGCAGCGCCTCGGCGCCGTCTTCCAGGCTGTAGCGGCGGTCGATCACCGCCTCCAGCCGGCCGCTGCCGACGAGCTCCAGCAGGCGATGGATGTCGGGCGTGTCCCAGCCATTGCTGCCGCGGATCTGCAGCTCGAAGGTCCAGATGTAGCGAAGATCCTCGGCGGGATCGAAGCCGGCGGTCGCGCCGCAGGTCAGCAGCCGGCCGCCATGGCGCAGCGCACGCAGCGAGCGCACCCAGGTGTCGCCGCCGGTGTAGTTGACCACGACATCGACGCCGCCGCCCTCCGCGCCACGACGGCGCGCCGGCTTGCCGTAGCGCGCCTGGATCTCCTTCAGGAAATCGACCTCGGTGTAGAGGATGACATCGTCGGCGCCGAGCGCGCGCAGCCGCGCGGCCTTCTCCGGGCTGCCGGCGCAGGCGATGACCTCGGCGCCGGCGAGCTTGGCCAGTTGCACGCAGCAGACGCCGACGCCGCCGCTGGCGCCCAGGATCAGCACGCGCTCGCCGGCCTTCACCTGGCCGATATCCTGCATCATGCGCAGCGCGGTGCCATAGGCGACCGGCAGGGCGGCGGCCTGCTCGAAGCTGACAGTGTCGGGCAGGCGGATCAGCTGATGCGCCTTGACGCGGCAGAGCTCGGCCAGGCCGCCATGCTCGGTCTCGCCCATCAGCCCGCCATCGACGCGGTTGATCGGGTCGACCAGCACGCGGTCGCCGATCGACCAGCCCTCGACGCCCTCGCCCAGCACGGCGACCTCGCCGGCGATGTCGAGGCCGATGATCACCGGGAAGTTCAGCCGGATGCCGGGCATGCCGCGGCGGGTGAAGACGTCATGGTAGTTCAGCGAGGCGGCGCGGACGCGCAGCACCACCTCGCCCGGGCCGGCGACGGGGTCGGGGAAATCGCTCTCCAGGCGCAGCTTCTCCAGCCCGCCATGCTCGCGCAGGACGAGGGCCTTCATGCGGCGCGGCCTTGCGCCGGCAGGCTGTGGTTTTGGACGATGGGTGGCAGGCGATCGGGCATGGGCAGGCGGCCTCGGGTGTCGTTCGAAGGAGCGAGGGCGCGTTGCGCGACTCCGATCCGTGCAAACTATAATCCACTATCCTAAAATGATATAGCCGATCGCGGCCGTTCCGCCAGCGGACTTGTTGCCCCGCGCCCAGCGCGGTTGCTTTCCTTGCAGTTCAGGAAAGCATCTTGCGGCACCGATAAAGCTCCGGGGCGCAGGGCGTGGTAGCCGCCCTGCCCGGCCATCTCCATGATCCCCGGCCGCCGCAGCGCTGACGCCGCCGGAATATATCCTACCAGAAATCGTTCTTTATTGACTCCCGCGCCGGATGCGTTGAAATAGGTTTCACGATGCCCGTCGCATCCAGGACGTCCCGCCCGGGCTTTCTCCCGGGCCGCGACGCGCCGCCCAGGAAAGGCCCTGCGCATGACCCGGACGCGCTGTCGTCCCTGACGCCCCGCCGCGGCCCGCCCGCG
>NZ_CACSJM010000029.1 GCF_902706185.1 Roseomonas sp. 18066
GGTCGCGGGCGGCGCCCCCGGCACCCTGCCGGCCGAGGGCGCCGCCCGCGACCTGCGCCGCGCCACCCACCGCACCATCGCCGCGGTGACCGAGGCGCTGGACACCTTCTCCTTCAACGTCGCCGTCGCCCGCATCCACGAATTCGCCAATGCCATCGAGGCGGCCGGCGCCGAGGATGGCGCCGCCCGGCGCGAGGCGCTGGAGGCGGTGGCCCGGCTGGTCAGCCCGATGATGCCGCATCTGGCCGAGGAGCTGTGGTCGCTGCTGCGCCCCGGTGCCGGGCTGGTGGCCGACCTGCCCTGGCTCGACTCGGATGCCGAGCAGGCGAAGGCCGACAGCATCACCCTCGCCGTCCAGGTGCTGGGCAAGCTGCGCAGCACCATCTCGGTGCCGGTCGGCGCCGACGAGGCGACCATCTTCGCCGCCGCCGAGGCGGAGGAAAACGTCCAGCGCGCCATCGCCGGGCGCCCCATCAGGAAGCGCATCCATGTCCCGGGCCGGATCGTCAACTTCGTCGTCTGACCGCCGGCCGGCGGGCGCCTCGCGCCGCGCCCTGCTGGTCCTCGCCGCCGGCAGCCTGCCGCTGGCCGCCTGCGGCTTCCGCCCGCTCTATGGCTCGGGCGGCGGTGCCGCCGGCGGCCTGGCGGGCAGCAGCGAGCGCGTGCGGGGCATCCTGGCCTCGACCCAGGTCGGGCTGATCCCGGAGCGCACCGGCCAGCTGATGCGCCGGTCGCTGACCGAGAAGCTGGGCGCCGCCGGCGCCTCCTCGCCGGTCAACGAGCTGCGCGTCAGCCTGCAGCTCTCGGCCGAGCCGGAAGGCTTCCGCCGCGACGGCACCGCGTCGCGCGTGCGCTACAACGCGACCGCGAGCTGGCAGCTGATCACCCTGACGCCGCCGCCGGCCACCCTGGCCCAGGGCGTCGAGCGGACCTTCGATTCCTACAACGTGCCCGACAACCAGTTCTTCGCCGCCGACTTCTCCCGCGACGCGACCATGGTGCGGCTGATCGACCAGCTGGCCGACGACATCGTGCTGCGGCTGTCGGTGCGGCTGGGCGAGGCCAATACCGGCTGAGGCCGGGCTTCCCCCCATGGCCAAGCTCGATCCCCGTCGCCTGCCGGCCTTCCTGGCCGATCCTGGCCGCGCCCGCGCCGTGCTGCTGCATGGCGAGGATGCCGGGCTGGTGCGCGAGCGCGCCGATGCCCTGGTGGCCGCGGTGATCGGCGGCAACGACCCCTTCCGCCTGGCCGAGCTGCCGCGCGACGCCGCCAGCAAGCCCGGCGCCCTGGCCGGCGAGATGGCCGCGCTGTCGATGACCGGCGGCCGCCGCCTGGTGCGCGTGCGCGACGCCAGCGATGCCCTGGCCCCCGCGGTGAAGGAGGCGCTGGCCGGCCCCGGCGAGGCGCTGCTGGTGCTGGAAGCCGGCGAGCTGCCCTCCAAGGCCAAGCTGCGCGCCCTGCTGGAGCCCCACCCCGAGGCCCAGGTCATCCCCTGCTACCGCGAGCGCGGGGCGGAGCTGGCCGGCACCATCGCCCGCATGCTGCAGGAGCAGGGTGTCGCCATCGATCCTGCGGCGCTGGCCTGGCTGGCGTCGCGCATGGGAGAGGACCGCCAGATGCTACGCCGCGAGGTGGAGAAGCTTTCTCTCTACGCCGGCCAGGGCGGCCGCCTGACCGAGGAGGACGTCCTCGCCTGCGCCGGCGACGGCGCCAGCCTGGACCTGGACGAGGCCCTGGTCGCCGCCACGGCCGGCGACATCCCGCTGGCCGACCGCGCCCTGGAGGCGGCCTTCACCGAAGGCGCCAGCCCGATCGCCGTGCTACGCGCCGCGCTGCGCCACATCCAGCGGCTGCACCTGGCGTCCCTGTCGGTGGCGGGGGGCGCCTCGCCTTCCGGCGCCATGGAAGGCCTGCGG
Organism: Roseomonas sp. 18066; assembly: GCF_902706185.1. GTDB lineage: Bacteria > Pseudomonadota > Alphaproteobacteria > Acetobacterales > Acetobacteraceae > Pseudoroseomonas. Next base: position 1,918 of record NZ_CACSJM010000029.1, read on the forward strand.
CCGCCGGTCTTCTTCCGCATGAAGGGCGGCTTCGAGGCGGCGCTGCGGATCTGGCCGCCTCATCTGCTGGAAGCGGCCGGCAGCGCCCTGCTGGAGGCCGAGAAGCGGGGCAAGTCCGGATCGGCAGCCCGACCCATCCCGGACCGCGTGGTGGCCCAGACGGCCATCCTGACGCTCGCACGGCAGGCAGTGTCTCTGAAGCGCAGGGGTTGAGCATCAGGGGCTCCGCCCCTGAAACCCCGCCGGGGGGATAGTATCCCCCCGGACCCCGCCATCTGTCGGCACCTGAGGCCATAGGCGGGACGCCCATGAATGTGGGGGTCCGGGGGCATTCAATGCCCCCGGAATCTTCTCTTACTCTGGCTTCAGCAGCCTGATCAGCCCATCGAGCTGGTCCAGATCGCGATAGTTGATCGTGATCTTGCCGCCTTTCCGCCCATGGCGAATGGCCACCTTCAGCCCCAGCCGGGTCATCAGATCGTTCTCCAGCGCCTTGGTGTCGGCATCCGCCGAGACCGGGCCGGGGGCCGGCTTGATGCGCTCGGCGGCAGCGGCCAGCGCCTCGGTCTGGCGCACGTTCAGGCCGCGGGTGACCACCATCTCCGCCAGCTTCACCGCATCCGGCGCGGTCAGCAGCGCGCGGGCGTGGCCGGCCGAGAGGCTGCCACGGGCCAGCATGTCGCGCACCTTGGGCGGCAGGGCCAGCAGGCGCAGGGTGTTGGCGACATGGCTGCGGCTCTTGCCGACGGCCTGGCCGAGGGCGTCCTGGGTCAGGCCGAACTCGTCGGTCAGGCGCTTGTAGCCCTGAGCTTCCTCCAGCGCGTTCAGGTCCTCGCGCTGCAGGTTCTCCACCAGGGCGGCGGCGAGCGCCGCGCGGTCGTCCAGGTCGTGGACATAGACCGGCACCTCGTGGCGCTGCGCCAGCTGCGCCGCGCGCCAGCGGCGCTCGCCACCGATGATCTGATAGGCGCCGGGCTGGTTCGGCTTCGGGCGCACCAGGATCGGCTGCAGCACGCCATGCTCGCGGATCGAGGCGGCGAGCTCGGCCAGGCCGTTCTGGTCGATCGGGCCGCGCGGCTGGAAGGGGCCCGGCTCGAGCGCCTCGACCGGCAGCGAGCGCGGGATGCTGGCGCCGGCGCTGGCCGGCGTCACCGCATTCTGGTCGCCCAGCAGCGCCGAGAGGCCCATGCCGAGGCGGGGGGGCTTGCGTCCGCTCATGCCGCCTTGCTCCCGCGCACACGTTCCCGCCGCAACAGCTCAGCGGCCAGCTTCACATAGGCCAGCGCCCCGGTGGAGCGCGGATCGTAGAGCAGCACCGGCAACCCGTGGGAGGGCGCCTCGCTGACCCGGACATTGCGGGGGATCACGGTCTCGAACACCTTGTCGCGGAAGAAGGCACGCACATCGGCGGCCACCAGTTCTGAGAGATTGTTGCGGCGGTCGAACATGGTCAGCACGATGCCGTCCAGCGTCAGCGCCGGGTTCAGCACGCGGCGGACGCGGTCGATGGTGCGGGTGATCTGCGATACGCCTTCCAGGGCGAAGAACTCGGCCTGCAGCGGGATCAGCACCGATTCCACCGCCACCAGCGCGTTCAGCGTCAGCAGGCCCAGCGAGGGCGGGCAGTCGATCAGGATGAAGTCGAAATCGGCCAGGGTCTCGGCCGCGGCTTCCAGCGCCAGGCGCAGGCGGTGCTCGCGCTGCTCCATGCCGACCAGCTCGATCTCGGCGCCGGCCAGGTCGTTGTCGGCGGGCAGCACGAACAGGTTCGGCACCTTGGTCGGGCGCATCAACTCGGCCAGCGGCTTCTGCCCGACCAGCAGGGCGTAGCTGCCGGCGCCGCGCTCGCTGCGCGGCAGGCCGAGGCCGGTGGAGGCATTGCCCTGCGGGTCCAGGTCGATGACCAGGACACGCTTCTTCGTCGCCAGCGCGGTGGCCAGGTTGATGGCGGTGGTGGTCTTGCCGACGCCGCCCTTCTGGTTGGCCAAGGCAATGCGGCGAAGCGAGGCGGGGGGCTTAGGCGCCGGCACGGCAGATTCCCGACAGTCGGAGGATGGTGGCGTTCGGCTCGGTGCTGCTCTTGAACCGCTCGATCGCCATTGTCCAGCCCGGGGTGGCGGCGGCGATCTCCTCCTCCGCGGTGCGGCCCTTGGGGAAGACGGCGACGCCATCGGGGGCCAACAGCGCCTCGGCCCAGGGCAGCATCTTCTCCAGCGGGCCCAGCGCGCGGGCGGTCAGCACGGCGATGGGCGGCAGCCGCACGGCCTCGATCCGCTCGGCATGGACGGTCACATGGGTGAGGTTCAGCTCGCCGGCCACCGTCTGCAGGAAGGCCGCCTTGCGCCGGTCGGATTCGACCAAGTGGTAGGGGCGGTCCATCGCCATGGCCAGCACCAGGCCGGGGAAGCCGCCGCCGCTGCCCAGGTCGGCCAGCGGCCCCTGCCCTTCCGGGATCAGCGGCAGCAGCTGCAGCGAATCCACCACATGGCGTTGGCGCAGCACCGAGGCGTCGGGGGCCGAGACCAGGTTGATGCGGGCATTCCAGCGCAGCAGCAGCGCGACGAACTGCTCCAGCCGGGCCTCTGTTTCACGTGAAACGCTGACCGGGGGCAGCGGGGTGAAAAGATCCTGTTTCACGTGAAACGCTCCTGCTGGCGGCGGAGATGGACGGCAAGCGCCGCCAGGGCCGCGGGCGTGATGCCGGCGACACGGCCGGCGCTGCCCAGCGTCTCCGGTTGGGCCGCCCCCAGCCGCTGCTGCATTTCGCGCGACAGGCCGGGGATGGTGGTGAAATCAATGCCGAGGGGGATGCTGGCCCGCTCTTCCCGCTCCAGCAGGCGCAGCTCGGCGGCCTGGCGCTGCAGGTAGGGGGCGTAGAGCGCCTCCGCCTCCAGCTGGGCGCGGATGCCGGACGGCAGGTCCCGTAGCCAGGGGAAGGCCGCGGCCACCGCCTCGCCAGAGACCTCCGGCAGGGCCAGCACTTCCATCAGCGTGCGCCAGCGGCCGTCCTGGTTGATCGGGATGCCGGCGGCCTGCAGGGCGGCGGGGGTGCCGCCCTCGGCCCGGGCGCGGGCCAGGGCGTCGGTCAGCGCGGCCGAGAAGGCGCGGAAACGGGCCGCACGCTCCGGCCCGACCAGCCCCCAGGCGATGCCCTTCTCGGTCAGGCGCAGCCCGGCATTGTCGGCGCGCAGCGCCAGCCGGTGCTCGGAGCGGGCGGTCAGCATGCGATAGGGCTCGGTCACCCCCTGCAGCACCAGGTCGTCGACCATGACGCCCAGATAGGCCTCGGTGCGGGCCAGCACCTGCCCTTCCCCGCCGCCAGCCAGCAGCGCGGCGTTCAGCCCGGCCAGCAGCCCCTGGGCGCCGGCCTCCTCATAGCCGGTGGTGCCGTTGATCTGGCCGGCCAGGAACAGGCCGGGGACGGCGCGCAGCTCCAGCGTCGGGCGCAGCGCCCGCGGGTCGACATGGTCGTATTCGATGGCATAGCCGAGGCGGGCGATCACCGTCCGCTCCAGCCCCGGGATGGTGGCGATGAAGGCGCGCTGCACATCCTCCGGCAGGCTGGTCGAGATGCCGTTCGGATAGACCGTCGGATCGTCCAGCCCCTCCGGCTCGAGAAAGATCTGGTGCCGGTCGCGGTCGGCAAACCGGGAGATCTTGTCCTCGATCGAGGGGCAGTAGCGCGGGCCGACGCCCTGGATCTGGCCGGAATGGATCGGCGCCCGGTGCAGGTTGGCGCGGATCAGCGCATGGCCTTCCGGCGTCGTGGCGGTGATGCCGCATGCCACCTGGCGGTTGGTGATGCGGTCGGTCATCCAGGACAGCGGCTCGGGCTCGGCATCGCCGGGCTGCATCTCCAGCGCCGTCCAGTCGATGGTGCGGCCGTCCAGCCGCGGCGGCGTGCCGGTCTTCAGCCGGCGCATCGGCAGGCCCAGCGCCTCCAGGGCGAGCGCCAGCCCGACCGAGGGCGCATCCCCCACCCGCCCGGCCGGCTGCCGCGTCTCGCCGATATGGATCTCGCCGCGCAGGAAGGTGCCGGCGGTGATCACCACGGCGCCGCAGCCGATGCGGGCGCCGGCGCCGGTCAGCACGGCGACGACACGGCCCGCGGCGTCACGCTCCAGCCCCTCGGCCGCCTCGGCGCGGATGGTCAGGCCGGGCTGGGCGGTCAGCAGCGCCTGCACCGCGCGGCGGTAGAGGGCGCGGTCGGCCTGGGCGCGGGGGCCGCGCACGGCCGGGCCCTTGCTGCGGTTGAGCAGCTTGAAATGGATGCCGGCGGCGTCGGCGGCGCGGCCCATCAGCCCGTCCAGGGCGTCGATCTCGCGCACCAGATGGCCCTTGCCCACGCCGCCGATGGCGGGGTTGCAGGACATCTCGCCCAGTGTCTCGAACTTGTGGGTCAGCAGCAGGGTGCGGGCGCCGCAGCGTGCGGCTGCGGCAGCGGCCTCGGTGCCGGCATGCCCGCCGCCCACCACCACGACATCAAAGTGATTCTCGCGCATGCGCCGTCTATAGCCCGGATCGCCGCGCGAGGCCCGCTACTTTCCGATGCAGAAATCGCCGAAGACGACGTCCAGCACCTGCTCGACGCCGATCCGCCCGGTCAGCCGGCCGAGCGCCCGCAACGCCGCCCGCAGCGCCTCGGCCGAGAGCTCCGGCAGCGGGGCGCGGCCGGCCTCGGCGATCCATTCCGCCGCCTCGGACAGCGCCGCACGATGGCGCGGGCGGGTCAGGCTTGCCTCCTCGCTGAGGCCGGCACGGTGCGCCGCCGCCTCGGCCAGGGCGGCCCGCAGCGCGTCCAGCCCCTGCCCCGTCGTGGCCGAGACCGCCAGCGGCACGATGCCGCCGATGGCCCCGGGCGCCGGCGCCAGGTCGGTCTTGTTGGCGATGACCAGGGTGCCGGGGGCGAGCAGCGTCACCGTGCTGGCGTCGGGCGGCGCGTCGGCGGCGAAGACGGCGATGACCAGGTCGGCTTCCTCGGCGCGGCGGCGGGCGCGGCGGACGCCTTCGGCCTCGATCTCGTCCTCCGTCTCGCGCAGGCCGGCGGTGTCGGCCAGCAGCACGGGCACGCCGCTGAGGTCGAGGCGCACCTCGACCACGTCGCGGGTGGTGCCGGCACGGGCGGAGACGATGGCCGCCTCCCGCCCCGCCAGCGCGTTCAGCAGCGAGGATTTGCCGGCGTTCGGCGCGCCGACGATCGCGGCCCAGAGGCCTTCGCGCAGCCGCTCGCCGCGATGGCCATCGGCCAGGTGGCTGGCGATCTCGGCGGCCAGCGTCGCGCCGGCGGCGCGGACCTCGGCCTCCAGGGTGTTGGGCAGACCGTCCTCGGCGAATTCGATGGCGGCTTCCTGGTGGGCCAGCAGGCGGGTCAGGCGCTCGGCCCAGCCGGCATAGCGGCGGGCGAGCGCCCCGCCGGCCTGGCGCAGGGCCTGGCGGCGCTGGGCGGCGGTCTCGGCATCGATCAGGTCGGCGATGCCTTCGGCCGCGGTCAGGTCGAGGCGGTTGTTGAGGAAGGCGCGGCGGGTGAACTCGCCGGGCTCGGCCGGGCGGGCGCCGAGGGCGAGCAGGGCCGCGCTGACGCCCTCGACGACGGCGCGGCCGCCATGGAGGTGGAGCTCGGCCGAGTCCTCCCCGGTATAGGAGCCGGGACCCGGAAACCAGAGGGCCAGGGCCTCGTCCAGGGTCTCCCCGGTGTCCGGGTGCCGCAGCCGGCGCAGGGAGGCCTGGCGGGCCTTGGGAAGGCCGCCGGCGAGGCGTTGGAGGATGGTGCGGGTGTCGGGTCCGGAGAGTCGGATGACGGCGATGGCGGCGCGGCCGGCCCCGGAGGCGAGGGCGAAGATGGTGTGCATGGGATGGGGCCGCGCTGTTGAAGATCAGAAAAAAGATGGGGGTTCGGGGGAATTCTTTCCCCCGACCTTGCATCGTTTTCTAACGTTTCACGTGGAACGTCACCATCCAGCTCGCTCACGTCCTTCGCCCTTGACGCTGCCGGCTGAGCGTGTCGAATCGCGCCGATGCCTCAGCTCTCCTTCCTCACTCCCCTTGGCCCGCTCACCCTCTCCGAGGAGGAGGGGGCGATCGTGGCGCTGGACTGGGGCCGCGGCCGCGACCAGGAGGAGACCCCTCTGCTGGTGGCGGCGCGCGACCAGGTCCAGGATTACTTCGACGGCCGGCGGATGGGGTTCGACCTGCCGCTGGCGCCCTATGGCACGGCCTATCAGAAGCGGGTCTGGGCGGCGCTGCAGGCCATTCCGGCCGGCGAGACGCGCAGCTATGCCGAGCTGGCGGCCAGCATCGGGTCGGTGGCGCGGGCCGTCGGCCAGGCCAATGGCAGCAATCCTATTCCCATCATCATCCCCTGCCACCGCGTGGTCGGCGCGGGGGGTGCGCTGGGCGGTTATTCGGGCGGCGAGGGTGCCCCCACCAAGCGGTATCTTCTCGACCTCGAACGACGCAGCCTGCGTCAGCCCCCGGGCCACGAAGGAACACTCCTATGAACCATGCCATCCGCATTCACGAACATGGCGGCCCGGAGAAGATGGTGTGGGAGGAAGTGCCGGTCCCCGCGCCGAAGCCTGACGAGGTGCTGGTGCGGCATGGCGCCGTCGGGCTGAACTATATCGACGTGTATTTCCGCACCGGGCTGTACAAGCTGCCGTCGCTGCCGGCGACGCTGGGGATGGAGGCGGCCGGCACGGTCGAGGCGGTGGGCAGCGCGGTGACCAGCCTGTCGATCGGCGACCGCGTCGCCTATGCCATGGCGCCGATCGGGGCCTATTGCCAAGCGCGCACCATCAAGGCCGACCGGCTGGTGAAGCTGCCGGAGGGGATTTCCGACACCACCGCAGCCGGCATGATGCTGCAGGGGATGACGGCGCAGTATCTGCTGCGGCGGACCTATCCGGTGAAGCCGGGCGAGACGATCCTGGTGCATGCGGCGGCCGGCGGCGTCGGGCTGATCATGTGCCAATGGGCGAAGCAGCTGGGCTGCACGGTGATCGGAACGGTCTCCACCCCCGAGAAGGCCGAGCTGGCGCGCGCGCATGGCGCCGAGCATGTGCTGATCGCCGGCAAAGATGACCTGGCCGCGCGGGTGAAGGAGATCACCAACGGCGCCATGCTGCCGGTGGTCTATGACAGCGTGGGCAAGGACACTTTCATGGCCTCGCTGGACTGCCTGGCGCCGCTCGGAATGATGGTGTCCTACGGCAATGCCTCGGGCCCGGTGCCGCCGCTGGATATCGGCGTGCTGGCGGCCAAGGGCTCTCTCTTCCTGACCCGGCCGACGCTGGCGACCTATACCGCCAAGCATGCCGACCTGGTGGCGACCGCGACCGACCTGTTCTCTGTCGTGCTGTCGGGGGCGGTGAAGATCGAGGTCAACCAGACCTACGCGCTGAAGGACGCCGCCGAGGCGCATCGCGCGCTGGAAGGCCGCAAGACCACGGGCAGCACGGTCTTCGTGCCCTGAGCCATCCCAGGGGGCCTGGCGATGGCCCCCTGCCCTGCCCTCAGCGGAGGCCGGGGCCGTGGCGCGCGGGCGGCCCAGGCCGCCCTGCGGCCCCCTGTCAACGCAGCAGGAAGTAGCGGTAGTTGTAGATGCCGGCGAAGCCCAGCCGGCCATACAGCGCCTGGGCGGGCGTGTTGCTGGCCGAGACCTGCAGCCAGCCGGTGCGGGCGCCGTGGTCCTGGCCCCAGGCGGCGCCGGCGGCCAGCAGCCGCTGGCCCAGGCCGCGGCGGCGGTAATCCGGGGCGGTCGCGATGTCGAAGAAGCCCAGCAGCTGGCCATCGGCGGCGACCTGGCCGGCGGCGACGGCGCGACCCTCCAGGCGCAGCAGCAGCCAGGCGGCGGGGACCAGCATCATGCCCGCGGCCTGCGTCTTCTCGGCACGGCGCTTCTCGGTCTGGTAATCGGCGGTGGCCAGCACCGCGAGCCATTCCTCGGTCGGCGCGGGCAGGAATTCGACCGCGGCGTCGGCGGCGGCGAAGCCGGCGATCGGGCCGGCCATGACGACGGATTCGTCATGCTCGGCATAGCCGCGTTCCAGCAGGGCTTCCTGCAGGCCGGGCGGGTCGAGGGGCGTGGAGCGGAAGCGCGGGGTCAGGCCCAGCTTGTCATAGGCGGCGGCGATGCGGTCGACGCGCTCGGTCAGCGCCGCATCGGGCGCCGGGTCGAGCGAGGAGACGGCATTGGCCCGCCCGGTGCCGCCGAGGAAGGCGCGCATCAGGAAGGGCCCGTCGAAGGCGGTGCGCAGCGCCGGCACGGCGTTGTGCGATGCGCGTTCGAGCTCGGCCACCGACACGCCCTGCCAGGATTTGCCCTGCATCCGTCTTGCCTCTTCGCCCATGGGGAACGGGTGCAAGCCTAGCGCGCGGGACGCGGCTGACCAGATCCGGAGCCCTGCCCATCGCAAGGGGCTGGACAGCGGAAAGCGGTGAGGAAGCAGGGCCGCGCCGGCAGCGGGGCAGCGGCCATGACGGGGAAAGAAGGAGAGAGAGATGCAGCCGACCAAAGGTCGGCTGAGGCCGCGAATGCGGCCCGCGCCTTATGGCGCGGTAGCCAAGCCCGCGGATGCGGGCGCCGGCGCTTGAGGCAGAAAACAAAGCAGCCGACCAAAGGTCGGCTGAGGCCGCGAATGCGGCCCGCGCCTTATGGCGCGGTAGCCAAGCCCGCGGATGCGGGCGCCGGCGCTTGAGGCAGAAAACAAAGCAGCCGACCAAAGGTCGGCTGAGGCCGCGAATGCGGCCCGCGCCTTATGGCGCGGTAGCCAAGCCCGCGGATGCGGGCGCCGGCGCTTGAGGCAGAAAACAAAGCAGCCGACCAAAGGTCGGCTGAGGCCGCGAATGCGGCCCGCGCCCTATGGCGCGGAAGCCAAGCCCGCGGAGGCGGGCGCCGGCGCTTGAGGCAGAAAACAAAGCAGCCGACCAAAGGTCGGCTGAGGCCGCGAATGCGGCCCGCGCCTTATGGCGCGGTAGCCAAGCCCGCGGATGCGGGCGCCGGCGCTTGAGGGCGGGGAGGCAAAGCCTCCCCGCAAAACATCAAGTATTCATCGCGTCGAAGAAGTCCTGGTTGGTCTTGCTGTATTTCAGCTTGTCCAGCAGGAATTCCATCGCGTCCTGGGTGCCCATCGGGTTCAGGATGCGGCGCAGGACCCACATCTTGGTCAGGGTCGGGCGGTCGATCAGCACTTCTTCCTTGCGGGTGCCGGACTTGGTGATGTCGATCGCCGGGAAGACGCGCTTGTCGGACAGCTTGCGGTCGAGGATGAGCTCGGAGTTACCCGTGCCCTTGAACTCTTCGAAGATGACCTCGTCCATGCGGCTGCCGGTGTCGATCAGCGCGGTCGCGATGATGGTCAGCGACCCGCCTTCCTCGATGTTGCGCGCGGCGCCGAAGAAGCGCTTCGGCCGCTGCAGCGCATTGGCGTCGACACCGCCGGTCAGCACCTTGCCCGAGGAGGGGACGACCGAGTTGTAGGCGCGGCCCAGGCGGGTGATGCTGTCCAGCAGGATGACCACGTCGCGCTTGTGCTCGACCAGGCGCTTGGCCTTCTCGAGCACCATCTCGGTGACCTGGACGTGGCGCGTCGCCGGCTCGTCGAAGGTGGAGGCGACGACCTCGCCCCGCACCGTGCGGGCCATGTCGGTGACCTCTTCCGGGCGCTCGTCGATCAGCAGGACGAGGAGGAAGACATCGGGGTGGTTCAGGCTGATGCTGCGGGCGATGTTCTGCAGCATCACCGTCTTGCCGGTGCGCGGCGGCGCCACGACCAGCGCGCGCTGGCCCATGCCGATCGGCGCCACCAGGTCGATGACCCGCGGCGTGTAGTCCTTCTGCATCCCCTTGGCGACGGACTCGAATTCCGAGTTTTCCATCTTCAGGCGACGGGTCGGGTACAGCGGCGTCAGGTTGTCGAAGTTGATGCGGTGCCGCAGCGCCTCGGGCGGCTCGAAGTTGACGGTGTTGACCTTCAGCAGCGCGAAGTAACGTTCACCGTCCTTCGGCGCGCGGATCTGGCCTTCCACCGTGTCGCCGGTGCGCAGGCCGAAGCGGCGGACCTGGGCCGGGGAGACATAGATGTCGTCGGGACCCGGCAGGTAGTTCGACTGCGGCGAGCGCAGGAAGCCGAAGCCGTCGGGAAGGATTTCCAGCGTGCCGTCGCCATGGATCGCCTGCTCGTTCTCCGCCAGCTGCTTCAGGATCGCGAACATCATGTCCTGCTTGCGCAGGATGGACGCGTTCTCGATCTGAAGGGACTCGGCGAAAGCGAGCAGGTCGGCGGGGCTCTTGGCCTTGAGTTCAGAAAGATGCATGGGTCGGACGCGTTCCGTGCCGGCGGGAGCAGCGGGACATTTTGCGAGAAGCCGGCGGCTTGGCCTGCCTGCATGCCGGAACCGCGCAGGCTGCGCAGCCGACCTGTCCCGAATAAGGAGGGATTGTGTCTCGGCACCAGAAGGCGACGGCCCTGGTGAAAGGGGCGTGAACCGGTCTCATGCCATCGACGGGAAGCGATGCGAGGCTAGGGGCGCGAATGCGCTCCCGTCAATGGGTCAAATGGCGATTTCACACTCTGTTTCAAGCATTTCCCGGGAAGGCGGCAAGAAGATCGGCCTTCTTGTTCAGAAGGGCTTCACGATCACCATGATGACGATCAGCACCATCAGCACCGTCGGCACCTCGTTCATCGCCCGCCAGTAGCGTTCGCTGTGCCGGCGCTGGTCGGCCAGCAGCGCCTTGCGGGCCGCGGCCAGGTGCATGTGGAAGCCGCTCATGAGGATGACGGCGGTGAATTTCAGGTGCCACCAGCCGGCCGACCAGTCGACCACGCCGGGGGTGGCCACCAGGGTCAGGCCCAGGACCCAGGTGGCGATCATCGCCGGGTTCATGATGCCGCGCAGCAGCCGGCGCTCCATCACCTTGAACAGCTCGCTGCGGTCGGAGCCGATGGGCGCGGGCGTGTGATAGACATAGAGCCGCGGCAGGTAGAACAGCCCGGCCATCCAGGCGATCACCGCGACCAGGTGCAGCGCCTTGGTCCAGGGGTACCAGCCGGCCAGCGCGTCCATCAGGCGACGCCCAGCAGGCCAGGCAGCTCGTCCATGTGGCGGAAGGGCTCGGCGCCCTGGGCGCGCAGCAGGGCCTCCGGCATCTCCCAGACGAGCGCCAGCACGCGGCAGCCGGCGGCGCGGCCCGCGCGGATGCCGGGCAGGCTGTCCTCGACCACCACGCAATCCGCCGGCGCCGCGCCGCAGGCGGCGGCGGCGGCCTCATAGATGTCCGGATAGGGCTTCGGCCGGTCGACATCCTCGAAGGAGAAGACACGGCCCTGGAAGAGCTCGGCGACGCCCAGCTTCGCCAGCTTGGCGGCAAGCTCCGCCCGCGACGAGTTGGAGGCGCAGGCCAGCGGGATGCCGGCGGCCGCCAGCCTGCGCAGCGCGTCCAGCGCGCCGGGCACCGGCACCACCTCCTCCGCCATGCGGCGGGTCAGGGCGCGGCCGATCTCGGCGGGCCAGCTGTCCGGCACCCGGCCGAAGCGCTGCTCGATCACCGCCACCATGTCCGGCACCGCGCGGCCGAGGAAGACATCCTGGCAGAGCGCCGGCGTCACCGCGAAGCCGCGGCCGGCCAGGTCGTCGGCCACCACCTGGGCGGCCAGCGCCTCGCTGTCGGCGAGCACGCCGTCGCAATCGAAGAGGATGGCGCGGGGACGGGTCTCGGGCATGGCGGCGGCCTTCTGCAGGGGGTGCGGGGCGCGCCCGGAATGCCACGCTTCGCCCGGAAAAGCAGCCCCGCCCGCCGCCGCGCCCCTGCCCTGCGCCGCCAGCGCGCGGGTCTTTCCTTGTTCTTGGGCCCGGCTTTCCCTAGTTGATGGGGCTGAATGGCCGCGGCATGCCCGTGGAACGACCAGCGATGTGAGAAGAGCCCGGTGATGAACGATCAGAGCAAGCCCCCCGAAACCGAGGCCGGCCAGGCCGCGCCGGAGCAGGCGGCCGACGCCCAGGCGCGCATCGCCGAGCTGGAGGCGGAGCTGTCGCAGCTGCGCGATCGCTGGCTGCGCTCGGAGGCGGAGATGCAGAACCTGCGCAACCGCACCAAGCGCGACGTCGAGGATGCCCGCAACTACGCGGTGCAGAAATTCGCCCGCGACGTGGTCGAGGGCGCCGACAACCTGCGCCGCGGCCTGGACGCCCTGCCCCCCGCGCAGGAGGGCGAGGCCGAGCTGCTCACCAAGCTGCGCGGCGGCTTCGAGGGCGTCGAGCGCGCCTTCATCGGCATCCTGGAGCGCAATGGCGTGACCCGGCAGGAAGCCGCCGGCAAGCCCTTCGACCCGGAGCTGCACCAGGCCATGGCGCAGCAGCCGCCGCCGGAGGGCGTGGCCGCCGGCACCGTGCTGCAGGCCTGGACCCCCGCCTGGCTGCTGAACGGCCGCCTGCTGAAGCCCGCCATGGTCGTCGTGGCCGGCGAGGGTGTCTCCGAGACCGCCTGAGCCTGTCGTGACCGGCTTCACCCTTCGTCCCGTGGCGCCGGCCGAGCAGCCGGCGCTGCTGGCGCTGAACAACCGGCATGACGGCCCGGTCAACGCGCTGACGCCCGAGGCCTTTGCTGGCCTTTGCGCCGATGCCTTCCTGGCCATCGGCGCCTGGGATGCGGATGGCGCGCTGCTCGGGCTGATGGTGGCGCTGGGCGACGCGGGGCCGGTGCACGGCCCCAACCACGGCTGGATCCGCGCCCACCACCCCGAGGCCGTCTATATCGACCGCATCGTGGTCGAGCCGGCGGCGCAGGGGCAGGGCCTCGGCCGGGCGCTCTACGGGGCGCTGGCCGCGGCGGCGCTGGACCAGGGGAAAACCGCGCTGGGCTGCGAGGTCAATCTCGACCCGCCCAACCCGGAGAGCCTGGCCTTCCACGCCCGGCTCGGCTTCGCCCCCGCCGGCGAGGCCCGCGACCCGCGCAACGGCAAGCTGGTGCGCTACCTGCTGGCCGATGCGGCGCCGCTGGCCGCGCTGAATACTGCACATTTTTTGCGCAGCCCTGCGAAGCGCTCTTGTCCGGCGGCGCCGCGCTGAATACATCGCTGGACATCGCCGCCCGGGCAGCACTGATCCGCCCGGACGGCTCCCCAGATCACGCCTGATGAGCACGGGGATGAGCGTGGCGCCAAGAACGGGCCACCCCCATCCGCCAAGAGGAGAACATCGGATGAGCAAGGTTATCGGCATCGACCTCGGCACCACCAACAGCTGCGTCGCCATCATGGAAGGCGGCGACGTGAAGGTGCTGGAGAACGCCGAGGGCGCGCGCACGACGCCGTCCATGGTCGCCTTCGCCAAGAACGGCGAGCGGCTGGTGGGCCAGGCCGCGAAGCGCCAGGCGGTCACCAACCCGACCGACACGCTGTATGCGGTGAAGCGCCTGATCGGCCGCCGCTTCGACGACGCGATGGTCAAGAAGGAAGCGGGCCTGGCCCCCTTCAAGATCGTCCGCGCCGACAATGGCGATGCCTGGGTCGAGGCCGGCGGCTCCAAGCAGGCGCCGCAGCAGATCAGCGCCAATGTGCTGACCAAGATGAAGGAGACCGCCGAGGCCTATCTCGGCGAGAAGGTGACCCAGGCGGTCATCACCGTCCCCGCCTATTTCAACGACAGCCAGCGCCAGGCGACCAAGGAGGCGGGCGCCATCGCCGGCCTCGAGGTGCTGCGCATCATCAACGAGCCGACGGCCGCGGCGCTCGCCTATGGCATGGAGAAGAAGGCCACCGGCACCATCGCGGTCTATGACCTCGGCGGCGGCACCTTCGACGTTTCCGTGCTCGAGATCGGCGATGGCGTCTTCGAGGTGAAGTCGACCAACGGCGACACCTTCCTCGGCGGCGAGGATTTCGACCAGCGCATCATCGACTACCTGGCGGATGAGTTCAAAAAGGAGAACGGCATCGACCTGCGCGGCGACAAGCTCGCCCTGCAGCGGCTGAAGGAAGCGGCCGAGAAGGCCAAGATCGAGCTGTCGAGCGCCAAGCAGACCGAGATCAACCTGCCCTTCATCACCGCCGATGCCTCCGGCCCGAAGCACCTGGTGCTGCAGGTCAGCCGCGCCAAGCTGGAAAGCCTGGTCGATGACCTGGTGCAGCGCACGCTCGAGCCCTGCCGCCTGGCGCTGAAGGATGCCGGCCTGACCGCCGGCGAGATCGACGAGGTGATCCTGGTCGGCGGCATGACCCGCATGCCCAAGGTCGTCGAGGCGGTGAAGCAGTTCTTCGGCAAGGAGCCGGCCCGCAACGTCAACCCGGACGAGGTGGTCGCCATCGGCGCCGCCATCCAGGGCGGCGTGCTGAAGGGCGAGGTCAAGGATGTCCTGCTGCTCGACGTGACGCCGCTGTCGCTCGGCATCGAGACCCTGGGCGGCGTCTTCACCCGGCTGATCGACCGCAACACGACGATCCCGACCAAGAAGAGCCAGACCTTCTCCACCGCCGACGACAACCAGACCGCGGTCACCATCAAGGTGTTCCAGGGCGAGCGCGAGATGGCGGCGGACAACAAGCTGCTGGGCAATTTCGACCTGCAGGGCATCACCGCGGCGCCCCGCGGCGTGCCGCAGATCGAGGTCTCCTTCGACATCGATGCCAATGGCATCGTCTCCGTCAGCGCCAAGGACAAGGCGACCGGCAAGGAGCAGCAGATCAAGATCCAGGCCAAGTCCGGCCTGTCGGATGCCGATATCGACCGCATGGTGCGCGACGCCGAGGCCAATGCCGAGGCCGACAAGAAGCGCCGCGAGGGGGTCGAGTCGCGCAACCAGCTCGAGGCCCTGATCCACGGCACCGAGAAGACGCTGAAGGAGAATGGCGACAAGGTCGGCGAGGCCGAGAAGGCCGAGGCCGAGGCCGCCCTCGAAGCCGCCCGCGGCGCCCGCGAGGGTGACGACGTCGAGGCCGTCAAGGCCGCGACCGAGCGCCTGGGCGCCGCGTCCATGAAGCTGGGCGAGGCGGTCTACAAGGCGGCCTCCGCCGCCGAGGCCGCGGCCGGTGCCACCGCCGAGGCCCCCGGCGCCGAGACCAAGCCGGGCGAGAAGGTGGTCGACGCCGAGTTCGAGGATGTCGACCCGGCCAAGAAGAAGCCGAGCTGACGCGGCTGCTGCCGCGCTGAACCCTGCGTCCGGTCCCTTGCGGGGCCGGACGCATCGTCGTTCCGGAAGCTTGGGGGACAGGCCACGCCATGGCCAAGAAGGACTACTACGAGACCCTGGGC
Organism: Roseomonas sp. 18066; assembly: GCF_902706185.1. Lineage (GTDB taxonomy): Bacteria > Pseudomonadota > Alphaproteobacteria > Acetobacterales > Acetobacteraceae > Pseudoroseomonas. The sequence goes on from NZ_CACSJM010000029.1 coordinate 17,167, forward strand.
GTCGCCCGGGGGGCGAGCGACGATGAGCTGAAGAAGGCCTATCGCAAGCTCGCCATGAAGCTGCACCCGGATCGCAACCCGGGCGACAAGGCTGCCGAGGCCTCCTTCAAGGAGTGCAGCGAGGCCTATGAGGTGCTCAAGGACCCCGAGAAGCGTGCTGCCTACGACCGCTATGGCCATGCGGCCTTCGAGGGCGGCGGCGGCGGTGCCGGCGGCGGCTTCGGCGGCGGCAGCCCCTTCGGCGCCGGCGGCTTCGAGGACATTTTTGCGGAGATGTTCGGCCAGTTCGGCGGGGGGCGCCGCGGTGGTGGCGCTGCCGCCGGGCGGGGCGCCGATCTGCGCCAGCAGGCCGAGATCTCGCTGGAGGAAGCCTTCGCCGGCACCCGCCAGACCGTCCGCGTGCAGAGCAGCATCCAGTGCGATGCCTGCGACGGCACCGGCGCGGAAGGCAAGGCGGCCTCGGCGCAGTCGACCTGCACCACCTGCGGCGGCGCCGGCAAGGTGCGCGCGCAGCAGGGCTTCTTCCTGATCGAGCGCGCCTGCCCGACCTGCGGCGGCTCCGGCCGCGTCATCAAGAACCCCTGCAAGGTCTGCCAGGGCGCCGGCCGCGTGCAGCGCGAGCGCACGCTCAACGTCACCATCCCCCCCGGGGTCGAGGACGGCACCCGCATCCGCCTGTCGGGTGAGGGCGAGGCCGGGCTGCGCGGCGCGCCGGCGGGCGACCTCTATGTCGATATCGCCGTCCGCCCGCACCAGCTGTTCCAGCGGGATGGCGCGAATATCTTCGTCCGCGTGCCGCTGCGCATGACCCAGGCGGCGCTGGGCGGCGCGGTCGAGGTGCCGACCATCGATGGCGGGCGCTCGCGAGTCACCATCCCGGCCGGCACCCAGACCGGCGACCAGTTCCGGCTGCGGGGAAAAGGCTTCTCCGTCCTGCGCTCCTCGGCGCGCGGCGACATGTATGTCCAGGTCGCGGTCGAGACGCCGCAGAACATGACCGCCCGCCAGCGCGAGCTGCTCGAGCAGTTCGAGAGCGAAGGCGGCCAGCACGGCCATGCCAGCCCCGAAAGCGAAGGCTTCTTCGCCAAGGTGAAGGAATTCTGGGACGGGCTGGGGCGGTAGCCCGCTTCGGGGGAAGGCAGCGCCTTCCCCCACCGCGGCCGGATCGGACAGGACGGAAAAATGCGCTCGACATGGACGGGGAAGCGCTACGCGCTGGCCCTGCTGCTGCTCTGGCTCGTGGTGATCGGCGGCCGCTACCTGCTGGCCCATCACGAGGCCATGCTCGAGTACCGGCTGATCTGCGTCGAGAATCTCGGCGGCGCCGAGGTGCTGCCCGCCTTCAAGGCGCTGGTCTGCGCCGACGGCTTCACCACCAGGCGCATCCTGGGCACCGTGCTGTTCTGGGCCTTCCACAGCGGCATGGCCGTCGCCATGATCGGCGCCCTGATCTGGTTCGCGGTGATCCGCCCGCGCATCTACCCGCCGCAGCCCATCCCCCAGCCCGGCCAAGAGGACTGACCCCGCCATGAGCCTGCGCATCGGCATCCTTGGCCAGTCCGGCCGCATGGGTCAGCTGCTGGCCGAGGAGATCGTCGCCGCCGGCGCGACGCTGGCGGGCGGCATCGGCCGCGACGGCGACGCGCAGGCGCTCTTCGCCGCCAGCGACGTGGTCATCGACTTCACCCATGCGACGACCGCCGAGCGCCATGCGGCCCTGGCGGCGGCGGCCGGCAAGCCGCTGATCCTCGGCACCTCCGGCCTGTCGCTGGCGCAGGAGGACGAGGTGGCCGTGGCTGCGAAGTCGATCCCCGTGGTCTATGCGGCGAGCTTCGCCCCCGGCGTCAGCCTGCTCTTCGCGCTGGCTGAGCGGATGGGCGCGGCCCTGCCGCCGGAGCAGTACGACGCCGAGATCGTCGAGATGCACCACCGGCAGAAGGTCGACGCCCCCTCCGGCACCGCCATCGGCCTGGGCCGGGCGGTGGCCCGCGGCCGCGGCAAGACGCTGGAGGAGGTCGGCCTGGAGAGCGGCCGCGACGGCCATACCGGCCCCCGCGCCACCGGCCCGATCGGCTTCGCCGCGCTGCGTGGCGGCCAGGTCGTCGGCGAGCACACGCTGCTGTTCACCGCGGGCTCCGAGCAGATCACCGTCAGCCACCGCTCCTTCGACCGCCGCGTCTATGCGACCGGCGCGGTGCGCGCCGCGCACTGGGCGATGCACCAGCCGCCCGGCCTCTATGACATGAAGCATGTCATCGGCATGGGGTGACCGGAGGGGCCGCGGCCCTTCCCGTTACTCTTAGGTTAAACCTGCCGCGCGCCCGCCCCGCCCCCTGCGCCCGACGCAGGCCTGATGGGCCCTGCGGCCCTGCCCCGCATGGCATGGTCACTTGACCCCCTGCCTCGCGCTTGCGAAACAGCCCGGCCGCGCTCGCGCGGCCCGTGGCCTGTCTGGCCGCGGGGATGATGCGCCGCAACGTCGGCGTCAGGATAGCCAGGCCGGGGCCGCCGGTCGCCGCCGCGACAAGAGGACGAATAGTGCCATGCGCGACAAGGGCGAATATCTGTTCACGTCGGAGTCCGTCTCCGAAGGCCACCCCGACAAGGTTGCCGACCGCATCAGCGACACCGTGCTGGACGCCTTCCTGGAAGCCGATCCCTATGCGCGCGTGGCCTGCGAGACGCTGGTCACCACCAACCGCATCATCCTGGCCGGCGAGACCCGCGGCCCGGCCAGCGTCACCCCTGAGCTGCTGATGCACCTGGCCCGCATGGCGGTGCAGGACATCGGCTACGACCAGGAAGGCTTCTCCTGGAAGAATGCCGAGATCGCCTGCCACCTGCATGCGCAGTCCGCGCATATCGCCCAGGGCGTCGACGCCTCGGGCGACAAGGACGAAGGCGCCGGCGACCAGGGCATCATGTTCGGCTACGCCTGCACCGAGACGCCCGATCTCATGCCGGCGCCGCTCTACTACGCCCACCTGATCCTGCGCCGCATCGCCGAGCGCCGCCGCACCAACGACAAGTCGGTCCGCGGCCTGCTGCCGGATGCGAAGTCGCAGGTCACCCTGCGCTATGTCGACGGCAAGCCGGTCGGCGTCGCCTCGGTCGTGGTCTCGACCCAGCACGAGGAAGGCCTGACCCAGGCCCAGGTCCGCGAGCTGGTCCGCCCGATCGTCGTCAGCAGCCTGCCCGAAGGCTGGACGGTGCCGGAAGACGAGCTCTACGTGAACCCGACCGGCACCTTCGTCATCGGCGGCCCCGATGGCGATTGCGGCCTGACCGGGCGCAAGATCATCGTCGACACCTATGGCGGCGCGGCGCCGCATGGCGGCGGCGCCTTCTCCGGCAAGGACCCGACCAAGGTCGACCGCTCGGCCGCCTATGCCGCGCGCTACGTCGCCAAGAACGTCGTGGCCGCCGGCCTTGCCGACAAGTGCACCATCCAGGTCTCCTACGCCATCGGCGTGGCCAAGCCGCTGTCGGTCTATTTCGACCTGCACGGCACCGGCCACGACGTCGACGAGGTGAAGCTGGCCAAGGTCGTCAACGACATGGTCAACCTCTCCCCGCGCGGCATCCGCGAGCACCTGCACCTGAACCGCGCCATCTACGCGCCGACCTCGGCCTATGGCCATTTCGGCCGCACGCCGGACGCGGAGAAGGGCACCTTCACCTGGGAACGGACCGACCTGGCCGCCGATCTGAAGCGCGCCTTCGGCCGCTGATCCCGACTCGTGAGAGGGGCCCTGCCCCTCTCACGCTCTCCCCGCCAGGAACCTGGTGAAACCTGCAGGTTTCACCCTGGCCCTCCCCATCATGGGGAGGCATGAAGCAGCCCCCCATGACCGACACCAACAATCCGCCCGTTCCCGACCGGCTCTATGGGCGCCGGCGCGGCCACCCGCTGCGCCAGCGGCAGCAGCTGCTGCTCGACCAGACGGTGCCGCGGCTGGGCTTCGACCCCGCCGATCCGCTGGCGGGATTCCCTGTCAGGCCGCAGGAGCTCTGGCTCGAGGTCGGCTTCGGCGGCGGCGAGCATGCCCTCGCCCAGATCGAGGCGCATCCCCAGGCCGGGCTGATCGCGGCCGAGGTCTTCGAGAACGGCATCTGCTCGCTGCTGACCCGCATCGTGCCGGAAGGCGAGGAAGCCAGCTCGACCCTGCCGCCGAACCTGCGGCTCTGGACCCAGGATGCCCGCCGCCTGCTGCGCGACCTGCCCGAGGCCAGCCTGTCGCGGATGTTCCTGATGTTCCCCGACCCCTGGCCGAAGCTGCGCCATGCCAAGCGCCGCTTCGTCCATCCCAGCATCATCGCCGTGCTGGGCCGCGCCATCCGCCCGGGCGGCGAATGGCGCATCGCGACCGACGACCCGACCTACCAGGCCTGGGTCACCGAGGTGATGGCGGCGCAGGACGTCTTCGAGCGCGTCTCCCTCGACCACAGCCGCCCCGAGGGCTGGCCGCCGACCCGCTACGAGGCCAAGGCGCTGCGCGAGGGCCGCCACCCGATGTACTGGATCTGGCGGCGGAAATAGCCGCCCGGCAGGCTGCAAGCGGCGGGCTGCAAGCTGCGGGCTGCGGGCCAGGGGCCCGCGGCGACTCGCCCGGCCCCGGCCGATTCGGGGTCCGGCGCGGCGGCCGGCGGCGGCGGCCGCCAGACGGAGGCCCTGCCCCCGCCGGCAGCCTCACGACATAAAATGGCTTGCCGGCGACATCCCCCGGAAAACAGGTTGCTATCGCAACATCCTGCCGAGCGGAACCTGTGCCGTTATGCGGAGGGCGCACGACAAACGGCCAAGTCAGCGCGTGATGCATGCGACACAGGCGAGAAATGTCATGCTGCGCTGCGCAGATCCCCATTGACCGCCGGGCCCACCTCACGACACCGTGCGCGCCGATGGTCGAAACTTTCCGCCCTCTCCCGCCGCAGGAAGCGGGCCGCCGTGGCGCCGAGGCGCTGGCGGCGGAGCGTGGCGGCAGCCTGGCCTGGTGCGGCCCGGCCGCGGTCGCGCTGGCCGGCGGCACCAGCTACGCCATGGCCTGCGCCCTGCTGCGCGGCGTCGCCCCCCAGCGCTACGCCCCGGAGGGGGACATCGTCACCGCCTATTGGCGCGACGTGGTGCAGGCGCTGGCCGAGCTCGGCGTCGGGGCGGAACGGCTGCCGCTGGTGGCGCCCCGCCCGACGCTGCTGGGCCTGGTGCGCCGCGGCGGCCTGCCGCCCGGCCTGTACCTGGTCCGTGTCACCGGGCATTTCCTGCTGCTGCGGCTGCACGGCTTCGGCCTGGCCGAGGTGCATGACAACCGCCTGTCCGGCGCCATGTTGACGGCGCGCAGCCATGGCCGCTGCCGGGTCACGCATCTCGCCCGGCTGGCGGAAGCCGCGCCCCCCGACTGAGCCGTCCTGCGGGATTTCGCAGCAACCCGCGGCTTTTCTTGTCTTCGGCACGGGGGCGGACTATATGGGGCGACAACACATCTTCGCTGCATAGCCAGGGGGGTGGCCTTAACGGGCCGCCTTTTTTGTATTTGGAAGACGATCTCCCACTCAACGAGGGCCTCGAGGCCCGCATCACCGCCGCCATTGCGCCGACGCTGGCGGGCATGGGTTATGAGATCGTGCGTGTCCAGATCCAGGGCAAGCAGACTCCCACCGTGCAGATCATGGCCGACCGGGCCGATGGCAGCCTGATCGGCGTCGGCGATTGCGAGGCGATCAGCCACGCCGTCGGCGCCGTGCTGGACGTGGACGACCCCTTCACCGGCGAATGGCACCTCGAGGTGTCGTCGGCCGGGATCGACCGTCCGCTGACCCGCATCAAGGACTGGAACCGCTTCGCCGGCCATGTCGGCATCGCCGAGATGTCGATCCCCTTCGACGGCCGGCGCCGCTTCCGTGGCGTGCTGCTCGGCGCCGATGCCGAGACCGCGCGGCTGAAGCTCGAGGACGGCACCGAGGTCGCCCTGCCGCGCGCCGATATCCGCCGCGCCAAGCTGGTGCTGACCGACGAATTGATCGCCGCGACCGCGGCGTCCGCGAAGTCTGGCGGGGAGGACGACATCTCGGATGACGACGCCCCGGAGGATGACGCCACGCCCTACGCCAAGAGGAACTGAGCATCATGGCCGCAGACGTTGCCATTGCCCGCCCGGAGCTGTTGCAGGTCGCCGAGGCGGTGGCGCGCGAGAAGATGATCGAGCGCGACGAGGTGCTCGAGGCGATGGAGCAGGCCATCCAGAAGGCCGGCCGCGCCAAGTACGGGCATGAGAAGGACATCCGCGCCGTCATCGACCGCCGCACCGGCGAGGTGAAGCTGTCGCGCTGGACCGAGGTGGTCGAGGCCGAGCCGGTCGAGAACGAGGCGACGCAGATCCCGGTCCGCATCGCCCAGAAGATCCGCGCCGGCATCGCCGTCGGCGAGTTCATCGTCGACCCGCTGCCGCCGATCGACTTCGGCCGCATCGCCGCCCAGACCGCCAAGCAGGTGATCGTGCAGCGGGTGCGCGAGGTCGAGCGCTCGAAGCAGTTCAACGAGTACAAGGACCGCGTCGGCGAGATCATCAACGGTGTCGTCAAGCGCACCGAGTACGGCAACCTGATGGTCGATCTGGGCCGCGCCGAGGCGCTGCTGCGCCGCGACGAGACCATCCCGCGCGAGGCGTTCCGCAATGGCGACCGGGTCCGCGCCTATATCTACGACGTGCGCGAAGAGCCCCGCGGCCCGCAGATCTTCCTCAGCCGCACCCATCCCGGCTTCCTCGCCAAGCTGTTCGCGCAGGAAGTTCCTGAGATTTACGACGGCATTATTGAAATTAAGGCCGTCGCCCGTGATCCCGGCAGCCGCGCCAAGATGGCCGTGATCAGCCGCGACTCCAGCATCGACCCGGTCGGCGCCTGCGTCGGCATGCGCGGCAGCCGCGTCCAGGCCGTCGTTGCCGAGCTGCAGGGCGAGAAGATCGACATCATCCCCTGGTCTTCCGACAACCCCACCTTCGTGGTGAACGCCCTGGCCCCGGCCGAGGTGTCCAAGGTGGTGATGGACGACGACAGCAAGCGGGTTGAAGTCGTGGTCCCCGATGACCAGCTGTCGCTGGCGATCGGGCGCCGCGGCCAGAATGTCCGCCTCGCCTCCCAGCTGACCCGCTGGGACATCGACATCCTGACCGAGGCCGAGGCTTCCGAGCGTCGCCAGGAAGAGTTCCGCAAGCGCACCGGCCTGTTCGTCGAGGCGCTGGACGTGGATGACGTCATCGCCGGCCTGCTGGTCAGCGAGGATTTCAGCACCGTCGAGGAGCTGATCGAGGTCGAGGATGACGACCTGGCCGGCATCGAGGGCTTCGACGAGAATGTCGCGGCCGAGCTGAAGCGCCGGGCCCAGGCCTTCCTGGACCGTCGCGACCAGGAGCTCGACGAGAAGCGCCAGGCGCTGGGCGTCGAGGATGCGGTGGCCGAGGCCGGTGGCTTCAGCCCCGCCATGCTGGTGACGCTGGGCGAGAAGGGCGTGAAGACGCTCGACGACCTGGGCGACCTGGCCGCCGACGAGCTGATCGAGATCCTCGGCACCGAGGCGGTGGACGAGGACACGGCCAACGCCATCATCATGGCCGCCCGCGAGCATTGGTTCGAGGGCGAGGAAGGCGCGGCCGCCAAGGCGGCGGCGCCGGCCGGGGATGACGCCGTCGACGAGACGGTGGACGAGGCTGCGGCCGAGGACGACTCGGCGGTCGAAGAAGCGGCGGTCGAGGATGCGGCGGCCGAGGACGAGGCCGTCGACGACGAGACGGCCGAAGATGCGGTCGAGGGCGAGGCCGAAGGCGACGACACCACGCCGCGCCAGGCCCCCTGACGGCACGGCCCTGCCGCAAGGCGGGGCCGGCCAGCGGCCGCGCCAGAAAGGTGCGGCGCGGAACGGATGATCCGCCGTGACGATCTGCTCTGCCGGGCCTGCCCGGCAGGGTTTCGTCATTGCAGGGGTCCGGACATCAAGAGACAGGCCCCGGGCAGCGACCCGGCCGCCTTGTCGGTGAAAGCGGAGCGATGCAGCAGCTGACGGACGGGACCCCGGTCCCGGAGCCTATCGACCAGACGCCGGACCAGCCGGGGCAGGCCACCGCCGCCGGCGACGAGGGCTGCCTGGAGGATGGCGCGCCCGAGGCTGATGGCACACCCGAGGCTGCGGGCACCGAAGGCGAGCCGGACAAGGAGCCGAAGGGCCCGATGCGGCGTTGCATCGTGACGCGGGAGAGCCTGCCGAAGGAGGCGATGCTGCGCTTCGTGCTGGGTCCCGACCGGCAGCTGGTGCCCGACCTGAGCGGGCGGCTGCCCGGCCGGGGAATGTGGTTGAGCGCGCGGGCCGATGTGCTAGAACGCGCGCTGAGCCGGGGCGCCTTTCACAGGGCGGCCCGCGGCCAGGTGCAATTGCCCCCAGACCTCCGCGCCCGGATCGAGACTGGCCTCAAAGGTCGCATTCGCGACCAGGTGGGCCTGGCACGCCGGGCAGGTCAGGCGGTGAGCGGTTTCCAGCAGGTGCGCGAATGGCTGCAAGCCAAGCGAGCAGGTCTGCTGGTTGAGGCGAGCGATGGCAGCCTGTCCGAGCGCGACAGGCTGGCCGGGCGTCGTGGTACCCCGATGGTGGCGGTGCTGACGGCGAAGGAATTGGGCGCGGTATTCGGAAGGGATCATGCAGTGCACGTAGCGATAGCCCCCGGACGGATTGCCGACATGTTGGTGCAGGAGGCGGGCCGTCTGGCCGCTGTCTCCGGTATCGCGAGCGGAGCGGGGACGTGAGCCCGGCAACGGCTCGCGATAGGATTGATGGCACAAGACGGATCGGGTTCAGGCGAACGAATGAGCGACCAGAATGAACAGGACGCGGCGAAGAGCAGGCTGAGCCTTCGGCCCGGCGGCCGCCTCGAGCTCGGCAAGACCGAGGCTGCTGGCACGGTGCGCCAGTCTTTCAGCCACGGCCGCGGCAAGACCGTGCAGGTTGAAGTGGTGAAGAAGCGCGCGGGTGCCCCTCCGGCACCCGGCGCCAAGCCTGCTGGCGGCCCTGCGGCCGCCGCCGGCCCGCGCCCGGCCGGTGGGCCGCAGCGCAGCGCGACCGGCCCTGCCAATCGTGGCAGCGGTGGCGGCGGCGGTGGCCAGCCGGCCGGCCGGCCGCTGAATTCGGCCGAGCAGGCGACCCGCCTGCGCGTGCTGGAAGAGCACCGCCGGATGGAGGCCCAGCGCCAGCGCGAGGAGCGCGAGCGTCAGGCCCTGATGGTGCGCAGCGCCGCCGAGGAAGCCGCGCGGAAGGTCGAGGAAGACCGCCGCCGCGCCGAGGAGGATGCCGAGCGCGCCGTCGCCGAGGCCCGTCAGAAGGCCGAGGACGAGGTTCGCCGCAAGGCTGACGAAGGCGCGCGCCGCAGCGTGCCGCAGGCTGCCGCCGCCGCATCGGCTGCGCCCGCCGCGGCGCCGCGCCCGGCGACGCCCGGCATCGGCCTGCGCCAGGTCGGCATGGCGCCGGTACGCCAGACCGGCCCGCGTCCGGCCGCCGGTCCCGGCGGTGCCGCCGCCGGCCCGGGTCCGCGCCGTCCGGCCGGCCCTGGTGCCGCGCCTGCCGCCGCAGCACCCGCCGGCGCCCCCGGCGCGCGGCTGACGCTGCGTGGCCGCGAAGGTGAGGAAGACGACCGCCGTGGCCCGGCGCGCCGCCCCGGCCTGCCGGCCGCGGCTGCCAAGAAGCCGATCGCCCCGCCGGCGAAGAAGCCGCCCGTCGGCGCCGACCGTCGCCGTGACGGCCGCATCGACGTGGCCGCCGCGATCGAGGGCGAGGACGAGCGCAGCCGTTCCATGGCCTCGGTCCGCCGCGCCCGTGAGCGTGAGCGCCGGCAGCAGGAGCTGCAGCGCCTGCGTTCGGATGGCGTCAAGGTCGTCCGCGACGTGGTGGTGCCCGAGCTGATCACCGTCCAGGAGCTGGCCAACCGCATGGCCGCCCGTGGCGGCGAGGTGGTGAAGGCGCTGTTCCGCATGGGCGTGATGGCGACGCTGACGCAGTCGATCGACGCGGACACCGCCGAGCTGGTGGTGAACGAGTTCGGCCACCGCGTGAAGCGCGTCTCCGAATCGGATGTCGAGCAGGGCCTGGACGGCCTGGTCGATGCCGATGGCGACATGATCGCGCGGCCGCCGGTCGTGACCATCATGGGCCATGTCGACCACGGCAAGACCAGCCTGCTGGACGCGCTGCGCAAGACCGACGTCGCCGGCCGCGAGGCCGGTGGCATCACCCAGCATATCGGCGCCTATCAGGTGACGGTGGCGGGCGGCCAGAAGGTCACCTTCATCGACACCCCGGGCCACGCCGCCTTCACGGCGATGCGGGCCCGCGGCGCCAGCGTCACCGACATGGTGGTGCTGGTGGTGGCGGCCGATGACGGCGTCATGCCGCAGACGATCGAGGCGATCCACCACGCGAAGGCGGCGAACGTGCCGCTGATCGTGGCGGTCAACAAGATCGACAAGCAGGGCGTCAACCTCGACCGCGTGCGGCAGGAGCTGCTGCAGCACGAGATCGTGGTGGAAAGCCTCGGCGGCGACACGATGGAGATCCAGGTCTCGGCGACCAAGGCGCTGCATCTCGACAAGCTGCTGGAAGCGATCCTGCTGCAGGCCGAGGTGCTCGACCTCAAGGCCAATCCCGAGCGCGGCGCCGAAGGCACCGTCATCGAGAGCAAGCTGGACAAGGGCCGCGGCCCGGTCGCCACGGTGCTGGTCCAGAAGGGCACGCTGCGCCAGGGCGACATGGTGGTGGCCGGCGCCGAATGGGGCCGCGTCCGCGCCATGCTGGACGACAAGGGCCGCCAGCTGAAGGAAGCCGGCCCGAGCATGCCGGTCGAGATCCTGGGCCTGTCCGGGGTGCCGACCGCCGGCGAGCCGCTGTCCTTCGTCGAGGATGAGAGCCGCGCGCGGGAGATTTCCGAGTACCGCCAGCGCCGCAATCGCGACAAGCAGGCGGCGGCGGCGGGTGCTGCCCGCGGCACGCTGTCCGACATGATGGCGCGCATCGCCGCCGGCGTGCAGAAGGAAGTCGCCGTCGTCGTGAAGGCGGACGTCCAGGGTTCGGCCGAGGCGCTCGGCGTGACCCTGAACAAGCTGTCGCGGGACGAGGTCAAGGTGCGGGTGCTGCACTCCGCCGTCGGCCAGATCACCGAGAGCGACATCCAGCTGGCCAAGGCGTCCAACGCCGTGGTCGTCGCCTTCAACGTGCGGGCCACCGGCCAGGCACGCGAGATGGCGCAGCGCGACGGGGTCGACATCCGCTACTACTCGATCATCTACGAGGTGTCGGACGACATCGAGGCGATGGTCCGTGGCAAGCTGGCGCCGATCCAGCGCGAGAAGTTCCTGGGCTATGCGCAGATCCTCGAGGTCTTCGAAGTCAAGCGCCTGGGCAACATCGCGGGCTGCCGCATCACCGAGGGCGTGGTCCGGCGCGGCTGCGGCGTCCGCCTGCTGCGCGACGGCGTGGTCATCCACCAGGGCGAGCTGGCGACGCTCCGCCGCTTCAAGGACGACGTCAAGGAAGTCACCAATGGCTACGAGTGTGGCATGAGCTTCCACAACTACGACGCCATCAAGGTGGGCGACCAGATCGAGTGCTACGAGACCGAGACGGTCGCGGCCGTCTGATTTCGTGACGCCAGTCCCGGGCGGCGGCCCCTGCCGCCGCCCGGCCAGCGCTGGGGGGGACCCGTGTCCCCCCCATCCTGTTTGTGCAAGAGATACCCATGGCCAAGAAACCTGCCACCGCCGGCGCCCCCAGCCAGCGCATGCTCCGCGTCGCGGAGGAGGTGCGCCATGCGCTGTCCGCCGTCTTCCTGCGCGGCGAGCTGCACGACCCTGACCTCGACAGCCGCCATGTCACGGTGACCGAGGTGCGGTCCTCGCCCGACCTGCGGCACATGACCTGCTTCGTCTCCGCCCTCGGCCGCGCCACGACCAAGGAGGAGCTGGCCGGGCTGCGCCGGTTGCAGCCCTATCTGCGGACGCAGGTGGCCCGCGCGGTGCGGCTGCGCTTCGCGCCGGAGCTGCATTTCCAGCCCGACACGGCGCTGGAATACGCGATGAAGATCGACGCGGTGATGCGCCGGCCGGAAGTGGCGCAGGACCTGCCGCCGCGCGCCGACAAGCCGGGCGCGCCGATGCCCGCGCCGCGCGACCTGCCGCCGGAGGAGGACGAGGCGTGAGCCGCGCCGACCAGGCCGCCGCGACCGAGGCCGACCCGAACCTGCCCGAGGCGCCGCCGGCCGAGCCGCCGATGATCCGCACCATCGCCATGCCGGCCGACACCAACCCGGCCGGCGACATCTTCGGCGGCTGGCTGATGGCGCAGATGGATCTGGCGGCCGGCAATGCCGCGGCGCGCCGCGCCCGCGGCCGCTGCGCCACCGTCGCCGTCGAGGCGATCACCTTCCTGTCCCCCGTCCGGGTCGGCGACGAGGTCAGCCTCTATGCGCAGATCCTGTCGACCGGGCGCAGCTCGCTGCGGATCCGGGTGCAGGCCTGGCGCCGCGAGCGCGAGGGCGAGCACACCAACCGGGTGACCGAGGCGGTCTTCACCTTCGTCGCGCTGGACGCGACCGGCCGGTCGCGGCCGCTGCCGTCGGCCTGAAACCGGGCGGCCTAACACGACCCCTTCCCTTTTCCTGCCGGCCGCCTGACCGCGGCCCAAGAGCGTTGAGACAGAACATGGCACGCCCCAACCGCAAGCCGCGTGGCCTCCCGCTGGATGGCTGGCTGATCGTCGACAAGCCTTCCGGCATCGGCTCGACCGACGTGGTCAACAAGCTGAAGCGGGCCTTCCAGGCGCAGAAGGTCGGGCATGGCGGGACGCTGGACCCGCTGGCCACCGGCGTGCTGCCGATCGCCTTCGGGGCGGCGACGAAGATGGTCCCCTATGTCATGGACGGGACCAAGACCTATCGCTTCACGCTGCGCTTCGGCGAACTGCGCGACACCGACGACGCCGAAGGCCGCGTCATCGAGACCAGCGACGTCCGGCCGACGGACGAGCAGCTGCGCGCGGCGCTGCCGGCCTTCATCGGCGACATCATGCAGGTGCCGCCGATCTTCTCGGCGATCAAGATCAATGGCGAGCGCGCCTATGACCTGGCGCGCGACGGGCAGATCCCGGAGATGGCGGCGCGGCCGGCCCGCGTCGACAAGTTCGAGCTCGAGTCGCGGCCCGATGCCGACACCGCCATCTTCACCGTGCAGTCGGGCAAGGGCGTCTATATGCGCTCGCTTGCCCGGGACATCGCGCGGGCGGCGGGGGCTGTCGGGCATATCGCGACGCTGCGGCGGATGCGGGTCGGGCCTTTCCTCGAGGAAGCCGCGATTCCGCTGGACAAGCTGGTGGGAATGGAGGATACGCCGCCTCCTTCCCCGGACCTTCTGCTTCCTGTGACGACCGCGCTGGCCGACATCCCGGCACTGGCCCTCACCGAAGCAGAGGCCGCACGCCTGTCCCATGGGCAGACCATTTCGATGGTCGACTTCATGGGCCGGATACCCGGCGACGCCAGCCCCGATGGGGGTCTTGTGCGGGCAATGGCGGGGGAGCGCCTGAAGGGACTGGTTCGCCTTGAGTCTGGCCGCGTGCGGCCGGAGCGGTGGCTCAGCCCGGGCGACAACACCCTCGTCGCTGTCCAGGCGCTGCCGGATGGCGAGACAGACTGAAAGGCTGAAGCCGATGTCGATCAATCTTGAGGCTCGCGCGAAGATCATCGCCGAGTACGCCACGAAGCCGGGCGACACGGGCAGCCCGGAAGTGCAGGTCGCGCTGCTGTCCGACCGCATTTCGTCGCTGACGGGTCACCTGAAGACGCACCCGAAGGATTTCCACAGCCGGCGTGGCCTGCTGGTGCTGGTTGGCCAGCGCCGTGGCCTGCTGGACTATGTGAAGCGCAAGAACCAGGCTCGCTACCAGAGCCTGATCGAGCGCCTCGGCCTGCGCCGCTGATCTGCTGCGCCTCGGCGCATTAGACAGAAAGAAGATGGGGGTCCGGGGGAATTCTTTCCCCCGGCCTTTTTTGTTTAAGGCGTCTCGTAAGCGAGCACCGCCGCCGCGAGATCCTCCCCCGCCCAGCCCACCGACTTGAACAGCGTCTTCTCGTCGTTCGAGATGCGCCCCGGATGCGTGCCGCGGCACAGGTCGAAGAGATCCGCCACGATGTGGTTCTCGTCGATGGCGCCTTCGCCGATGGCCTGGACGATATCCCCCGCCTCCGCCAGCCCGCCGACCCGCGTGTCGGGGAACAGGCTGCAGCTCGCGACCAGCGCGCCGTCGCTTTCGCGCATGTCGGGGCGGAAGGCGCCGACCAGATCCACATGCGTGCCGGGCGAGAGATCGGCGCCGAAGAGCAGCGGCTCGGTCGCCAGCGTCGCCGCCGAGACGATGTCGAAGCCGCCCGGATGGGCGCTGTCGGCGACGGATGCGGGCAGGCCTTCGTCGCGCAGCCGGTTGGCGAGCTTGCGCGCGCTCTCGGCGCGGCGCGACCAGATGCGGATCTCTTTCAACGGGAATCGGGTGGCGTAGGCCTCGGCCAGGGCATGGGCGACCTTGCCGCTGCCGAGCAGCAGAAGCCGTTCGCTGTCAGGCCGCGCCAGGTAGCCGGCTGCGAGCACGCTGGCCGCGGCGGTGCGCCGGTCGGTCACCGTGCTGCCGTCGAGGATGGCCAGCGGCTGGCCGTTTTCCCCATGCGACAGCAGGTAGACCGAGTTCACCGCCTGCAACCCTGGCGTGTTGGCATTGGCCGGCGTGACATGGACGATCTTCACGCCGGTGTAGCGATGCGCCTGCCAGGCCGGCATCAGCAGGAGCGAGCCTTCCTTTGCCTCTTTCTGCGGCAGGGAATGGCGGTGGCGCAGCGGGGCCGCGCAGCCCTCGCGGAAGATGGTGGCCAGGGCCTCGATCAGGGCGGGCCAGGGCAGGCGGGCGGCGGTCTCGGCGCGGTCCATCAGGCGCATCGGGCGGGCGAACTCCAGGGTGGTGGGGACGGTTATCCCAGGGTGGCACGGGCCGGAGGGAAGCCTGCCCGGCCGGCATCGCGGGGTGGTCAGGGTTGTGCCTTTTTCTGGCACCGAACTTGCTAGTCCAGCGATGCCGTTTCCCTGTCCAAAAGGGAAGATCGTGCGTCACGATTGCGTCACGCCTCCCACAAGGCTAACGGGCAAAGGGGGTCGCATCGCCGTGCGCAAGCGCGTTGATCCGGACCCTGACCCTAGCGCAGCATATGGCTGGGGTCTGTGGGAGGAGCCGGTGGGACCAACCGCCGGCCGTTACATGGATTGGGAGAGTACTTAATGAAGCCCATGCGGCTAGCCACCCTTCGCGCGCTCGGCGCGGCAGTCATGGTCGGCGCCATGGCCCTGCCCGCCTTCGCGCAGCAGCCTGCGCCCGCGGCAGCGGCCACCTTCGACGCCATCAAGGCGCGCGGCACGCTCAGCTGCGGCGTGAACACCGGCCTGGCCGGCTTCGCGCAGCCCGACAGCCAGGGCGTCTGGCGCGGCTTCGACGTGGAATATTGCCGCGCCCTGGCGGTCGCGCTGTTCAACGACGCCAGCAAGGTCCGCTACGTGCCGACCACGGCGCAGAACCGCTTCACCGCGCTGCAGTCGGGCGAGATCGACGTGCTGCCGCGCAACACGACGGCGACGCTGTCGCGCGACACCTCGCTCGGCCTCGATTTCCCGGCGATCAATTTCTATGACGGCCAGGGCTTCATGGTGAAGGCCAGCCTGGGCGTGAAGTCGGCCAAGGAGCTGGACGGCGCCACCGTCTGCGTGCAGCCCGGCACCACGACCGAGCAGAACCTGACCGACTGGGCGCGGGCGAACAACGTCAAGTTCACGCCGGTGATCATCGAGCGGATGGAGGAGCTGGTCTCCGCCTACGTGGCAGGCCGCTGCGACGCCTACACGACCGACATCTCGGGCCTGGCCTCGACCCGCTCGGCGCAGCCGAAGCCGGACGACCATGTGATCCTGCCGGAAGTGATCAGCAAGGAGCCGCTGGGCCCGGCCGTGCGGCATGGTGACCAGCGCTGGGCCGACCTGGTGCGCTGGACCCACAACCTGATGCTGGCGGCCGAGGAATTCGGCATCACCACCGCCAATGTCGACAAGGCCGCGGCCGACGACCAGCGCCCCGAGGTGCAGCGCATGCTGGGCAAGACCGGGGGCCTGGGCGCCATGCTGGGCGTCGACAACCTCTGGGCGGTGCGGGTGATCAAGGCCACCGGCAATTACGGCGAGATTTTCGAGCGGCACCTGAAGCCGCTCGGCATCCAGCGCGGCCCGAACGCCCAGTGGACCAACGGCGGGCTGCAGTATTCCTTCCCCTTCCGCTAAGGACGGGGCAAGGCTTGTAGGCGCGCGGGGGCGGCCCGGGGATGCGACTCCCCGGGCCGCCCCTGCCACGGCCGCCCCTTAACCGGTCCCCAGAGACCGGCCCGGGACCCGACCGTCCGACCATCGGACAAAGACGCAACAACGGGGCTTTACGCATGTCCGACACCGCTGCCGATCCACGGCTGCTTCGCACGCCGCCAAAGAAGGGGATCCGCCTCTCCTGGGCCGATGAGCGACTGCGCGCCATCGTCTGGCAAGTGCTGGTGCTGGGGGTGGTGATCGGCATCATCAGCTGGCTGGTCAGCAACACGCAGCACAATCTCGAGGTGCGGCGCATCGCGACCGGCTTCGGCTTCCTCTCGCGCGAGGCCGGGCTGCCGGTGGCGGAGAGCGTGATCTCCTATTCGCCGACCGACACCTATGCGCGGGCGCTGATGGTCGGCGTGCTGAACACCCTGAAGATCGCGGTGATCGGCGTCATCCTGGCGACGCTGATCGGCACGCTGGTCGGCATCGCCCGGCTGTCGAAGAACTGGCTGCTGGCGCGCATCGCCGCGGTCTATGTCGAGGTGGTGCGCGACCTGCCGCTGCTGCTGCAGCTGCTGTTCTGGTACGCCATCCTGCAGGGACTGCCCGGGCCGCGCCAGGCGATGAACCCGATGGACGGGGTGTTCCTGTCCAACCGCGGGCTGAAGCTGCCCTGGGTGCAGTGGCAGGACGCGCACAGCTTCGCCCTGCTCGGCATGGTGCTCGGCCTTGTCATGACGGTGCTCTACGCCCGCTCGGCGCGCGCCAAGCAGATGGAGGACGGCCAGCCGCGGCGGGTCTGGCCGGCGGCGCTGGGGCTGATCCTCGGCCTGCCGGTGCTGATCTGGGCCGGGCTGGGCGCCCCCTGGACCGGCGACATCCCGGCGCTGCGCGGCTTCAACTTCCAGGGCGGCGTGACGGTGACGCCGGAGTATTTCGCGCTGCTGGTCGGCCTGGTGATGTACACCGCCGCCTTCATCGCCGAGATCGTTCGCGCCGGCATCCTGGCGGTCGCCAAGGGCCAGTGGGAGGCCGCCGAGGCGCTGGGCCTGTCGCGCGGGCTGATCATGCGCAAGATCGTGCTGCCGCAGGCGCTGCGCGTGATCGTGCCGCCGATGACCAGCCAGTACCTGAACCTGACCAAGAACTCCTCGCTGGCGGTGGCCATCGGCTACCAGGACATCGTCTCGATCTCGAACACCACGCTGAACCAGACCGGCCAGGCGATCGAGGGCATCGCCATCATCATGGCGGTCTACCTGTCGATCAGCCTGTCGATCAGCCTGTTCATGAACTGGTACAATTCCCACATCGCCTTGGTGGAGCGCTGAGCCATGGCCGACATCGCCGCCGAAGCCTCCGCCCCGCGCCCCGTCGCCGACGCCGCGCTCGCCCCGCGCCGACCGCCCTTGCTGGAGGTCGGGCCGCTGGCCTGGGCCCGCGCCAACCTGTTCTCCTCCTGGATCTCCACCGCCGTCACCCTGGCGCTGGGCTACCTGCTGGTCCGCTGGACCATCGGCTTCGTCGACTGGGCCTTCATCAAGGCGATCTGGTCGGTCCCCGTGACGCCGCAGGGCGCGCAGACCCAGGCCTGCCGCGCGCTGGCCGGCACCGGCGCCTGCTGGGCCGTGGTGACCGAGAAGCACCGCTTCATCCTGTTCGGCACCTATCCCTATGAGCAGCACTGGCGCCCGGCGCTGGTCTGCCTGCTGTTCATCGGCCTCTACATCGTCTCCGCCATGCGCCGCTTCTGGCGGCCGGCGCTGGCCCTCGTCTGGCTGGCGACCCTGACGGTGATCGGCATCCTGATGTGGGGCGGCATGCTCGGCATGCCCTATGTGCCGCAGGAGCGCTGGGGCGGGCTGGTCATCACCCTGATCCTGTCGACCTTCGGCATCGCCTTCGCCTTCCCGCTGTCGATCCTGGTGGCGCTGGGCCGGCGGTCGAAGATGCCGGCGATCAAGATGCTCTGCGTCGTCTATGTCGAGCTGATCCGCGGCGTGCCGCTGATCTCCCTGCTGTTCATGGCCAGCGTGATGTTCCCGCTCTTCCTCCCGGAAGGCATCAACATCGACAAGCTGCTGCGGGCGCAGATCGCCATCATCCTCTTCGCCGCCGCCTATCTGGCCGAGGTGGTGCGCGCCGGCCTGCAGGCGCTGCCGCGCGGGCAGTACGAGGCGGCCGAGGCGCTGGGCCTGTCCTACTGGCAGAAGACCGGCTTCATCATCATGCCGCAGGCGCTGCGCCTGGTGATCCCGCCGCTGGTGAACACCTTCATCGGCTTCTTCAAGGACACCTCGCTGGTGCTGATCATCGGCATCTTCGACCTGCTGACCGCCGGCAAGACGGCGATCGTCGAGCCGGCCTGGCAGGGCTTCGGCATCGAGATCTACGTCACCGTCGGCGCCATCTACTTCGTCTTCTGCTTCGCCATGTCGCGCTACAGCCAGAACCTCGAGGCGGAACTGAACCGCCACCGGGTGCGCTGAGCATGGCCCCCGCCACCGACGTCCAGAACCACCGCTCCACCAAGAACCAGGGATCGCAAGCAGCATGAGCGTCACCATGGAAGACGTCCCGCACATCGCCTCGGCCGTCCGCGCCGATGCGCCACCGGCGATCCTGCTGGAGAAGGTCAACAAGTGGTATGGCGCGCTGCATGTGCTGCGCGACATCAACCTGAACATCGCCACCGGCGAGCGGGTCGTGGTCTGCGGCCCCTCAGGCTCCGGCAAGTCGACCATGATCCGCTGCATCAACCGGCTGGAGCAGCACCAGGAAGGCCGCATCGTCGTCGACGGCATGGAGCTGACCGAGGACACCCGCTCGCTCGACGCCATCCGGCGCGAGGTCGGCATGGTGTTCCAGAGCTTCAACCTGTTCCCGCATTTGACCATCCTGGAGAACTGCACCCTGGCGCCCATCTGGGTCCGCCGGATGCCGAAGAAGGAGGCCGAGGCGCTGGCGATGGACTACCTGTCCCGCGTCAAGATCCCGGAGCAGGCGAAGAAGTATCCGGGCCAGCTGTCGGGCGGCCAGCAGCAGCGCGTGGCCATCGCCCGGGCGCTGTGCATGAAGCCCAAGATCATGCTGTTCGACGAGCCGACCTCGGCGCTCGATCCGGAGATGATCAAGGAGGTGCTGGATACCATGGTGATGCTGGCCGATACCGGCATGACCATGATCTGCGTCACCCATGAGATGGGCTTCGCCCGCCAGGTCGCCGACCGCGTGGTCTTCATGGACCGCGGCGAGATCGTCGAATCCGGCATCCCGGAGCAGATCTTCAACGACCCGAAGACCGACCGGCTGAAAACCTTCCTCAGCCAGATCCTGCGCGGGCACTGAAGCCCGGGCGAAGCCGGAAAAGGGGGCCGCAAGGCCCCTTTTTTCATGGGCGACAGCCGGCGGCGGCCGCGCAAGCGCCAGCCTGGCCGGCTTCTCGCCCCCCGTCGCAGGCCAGCCCCTTGCACCGCGCCATCCCTCCAGCCTACTCCTTGTCGCCGGCATCAACGCGGCATGGCAGTGTCACCAGACAATCAATCCCCGGCTCACCGCCAGCTCAGCCCGGCCTTGCTGCTGGGCGTCCTCGGCGTCGTCTATGGCGATATCGGCACCAGCCCGCTTTATGCGCTGCGTGCCTCGCTGCTGCATTTCGCTGCCGACGGGCTGGAGGACTGGGAGATCCTGGGCGTCCTCAGCCTGATCTTCTGGTCGCTGGTCCTGGTGGTCACGGTGAAATACGTGCTGCTGGTGCTGCGCGCCGACAACCGCGGCGAGGGCGGCATCCTGGCGCTGATGGCGCTGGCCATGCGGGTGGCGCGCGGCGAGCGCGGCAAGGCTGCCGTCATGATGATCGGCATCGCCGGCGCCGCGCTGTTCTTCGGCGACGGCATCATCACGCCCGCCATCTCGGTGCTCTCGGCGGTGGAGGGGCTGAAGATCATCTCGCCCGCCTTCACCACCGCGGTCATCCCGGTCTCGGTGGTGGTGCTCGTCGCGCTGTTCCTGGTGCAGTACAAGGGCACCCACACCATCGGCCGGATCTTCGGCCCGGTCACCGCGCTGTGGTTCCTCAGCCTGGGCGTGCTCGGGCTGGTCGAGATCGTGCAGCAGCCGCATGTGCTGCTGGCGCTGTCGCCGCACTACGCCATCGCCTTCTGCCTGGAATACCACCTGGCGGCCTTCATCGCGCTGGGCTCGGTGGTGCTGGCGGTGACGGGGGCGGAGGCGCTCTACGCCGATATGGGCCATTTCGGCGCACGGCCGATCAAGCTGGTCTGGCTCTGGGCGGTGCTGCCGGCGCTGACGCTGAACTATTTCGGCCAGGGCGCGCTGCTGCTGACCGACCGGACGGCGCTGGAGAACCCCTTCTACCTGCTGGCGCCGGACTGGTTCCGGCTGCCGCTGGTGGTGCTGGCCACCTGCGCCACCATCATCGCCAGCCAGGCCATGATCTCCGGCGCCTTCTCGATCGCGCGGCAATGCGTGCAGCTCGGCTTCCTGCCGCGGCTGGTGGTCACCCATACCTCGGAGACCGAGGAGGGGCAGATCTACATGCCGCAGATCAACCTGATGCTGCTGGCCGGCGTGCTGGTGCTGGTGCTGTCCTTCCATGATTCGGACAGCCTGGCCGCGGCCTATGGTATCGCGGTGACCGGCACCTTCCTCTGCACCACCTGCCTGGCGGGCCTGGTGTTCCGCCGGCAATTCGGCTGGCCGCGGGCGGGCGTCGCCCTGGTCGTGGTGCCGATGCTGCTGCTCGATGCCAGCTTCTTCATCTCCAACGTGCTGAAGGTGCCGGATGGCGGCTGGGTGCCGCTGCTGCTGGGCGCCGGCATGTTCGCGCTGATGCTGACCTGGCGCCGCGGGCGCGAGCTGCTCTTCGCTCGCTTCCGCCAGGACAGCCTGCCGCTGAAATCCTTCCTGGCGCGGCTGCCGCAGTCGCGCACCATCCGGGTGCCGGGCATCGCCGTCTTCATGACCGGCCAGGCCGACTATGTCCCCGCCGCCCTGCTGCACAACCTGAAGCACAACAAGGTGCTGCACGAGCGGGTGCTGTTCGTCACCGTCGAGAACGAGGACATCCCCCAGGCGCAGCAGCGCCGCGAGGTCTCCGAGCTGGCGCCGGGCATCCACCGGGTCATCCTGCGCTACGGCTTCCAGGAGAGCCCGAACATCCCGCGCGAGCTGGAAGCCTTGCGCGAATACGGCGTCGAGTTCGAGAGCATGCAGGCCAGCTACTTCCTCGGCCGCGAGACGCTGGTGGCCGCCGCGGTGCCGAAGATGCCGGCCTGGCGGCAATGGCTGTTCTCGGTGCTCAGCCGCAATTCCATGCCGGCGACCGAGTTCTTCCGCATCCCGAGCGACCGCGTGGTCGAGCTCGGCGTCCGGGTCGCCATCTGATCGTGGGCTTCCTGCTGATCGGCGCCGGCGGCCATGGCCGCGCCCTGCTGGAGCTGCTGCGCGATGCCGGCCTGCCGCCGCCGGCCGGCGTGCTGGACGATGCGGCCGGCTGCCCCGGGCTGCTCTGCCGCGGGATGGCGCCGGTGCCCTGGCTGGGCCCGGTCGCCCGGGCCGCCGAGCTTTTCTCCCAGGGTTCCTTCGCCAGCGCCCATGTGGCGCTGGGCCGCAACGCGCTGCGGCGGCAGCTGGGCGAGCGGCTGCTGGCCATCGGCTATGACCTGCCGGTGCTGCGCCACCCTTCTGCCGTGGTCGCCGGCAGCGCCCGGATCGGCCCGGGCAGCGCCCTGCTGCCGCGTGCCGTGGTCGGCGCCGGGGCCGAGATCGGCGCCTTCGCCATCCTCAACACCGGCAGCATCGCCGAGCATGATTCTGTCCTCGGCCCTGGCTGCCACCTGGCGCCGGGATCGGTGCTGGGCGGCGGCGTGACGCTCGGCGCCGAGGTGCTGGTCGGCATCCTGGCCGGGGTGAAGCCCGGGGTTCGCATCGGCGACGGCGCCACCGTCGGGCTGGGCGCCGCCGTGCTGGCCGATGTCGCGCCCGGCCAGGACGTTGGCGGCGTGCCCGCCCGCCCCTTGTGAGACTGTCGCGCCGCCCGCTGCTCGCGGGTCTTCTCCCGGCCATGCTGACGCGGCGCGCCCAGGCGGCGCCGGTCCGCTACGGCTTCGGCCCGGCCCAGGCGCAGCTGGGCTTCGCCGTGGCCGTCTTCGGCCTGTTCGACATTCCCGGCCGCTTCGAGCGCTTCCAGGGCGAGCTGCTGCTCGATCTGACCCATTCCTGGGCCGACCCCTGGGCCGGCCCCTGGGCCGCGCCGGAGCGGACGCGGCTGACGGTGGAGATGGACATGGCCTCGGCCCGGATGGCGGATGCCGACCACACCGCGCGGCTGCGCGGCCCCGACTTCTTCGACACCGCGCAATTCCCGCGGGCGCGCTTCACCAGCCAGTCGGCGCGGCGGGTGGCGGCGGACCGGCTGTCGCTGGAGGGGCTGCTGGAGATGCGCGGCCAAATGCGGCCGCTGGCGGTCGATCTGCGGCTCGGCGACCGGCGGCGGGGGGAAGCCGGCGACAGCCTCGGCCTGGAGGCCGCCAGCCGGCTGTCGCGCAGCGCCTATGGCATGATGGCCGACCGCGCGCTGCTGGGCGACGCGGTGCGGCTGTCGCTCAGCCTGCGGGTCGCGGCCCCGCCCGGCTGACCGGCCTCAGCGCCCCGCCATCGCCTTGTTCTCGAGGCGCGAGATCAGCCGCACCAGCGGCCAGAGCAGCAGGAAGTAGGCGATCGCCGCGGCGACGATGGGCGTCGCGTTGTAGGTGGCGTTCTGCGCCTGGCGGGCCTGGAACAGCAGCTCCGGCAGGGCGACGACGCTGGCGATCGAAGTAAGCTTGACCACTTCCAGCGTGTTGCTGACCAGGTCGGGCAGCACGTTGCGCACCGCCTGCGGCAGGACGACATAGGCCAGCGCCTGCGGCTGGCTGAGGCCGGTGCAGCGGGCGGCCTCGACCTGGCCGCGGGGGACGCTGCCGATGCCGGCGCGCAGCACCTCGCCGTAATAGGCGCCGGTGTTGAGGAAGAAGCCGATGGCGACCGCCCCCCAGGCGCCGACATCCAGCCCGGCGAAGGGCAGGCCGGCATAGAGGAAGACCAGCAGCACCAGCGGCGGGATGGCGCGGAACAGGTCGGTCCAGGCCGCCGCCGCCCAGCGGATGCCGCGCGGGCCGGCGGTGGAGAGCAGCGCCAGGATCACCCCGCCCAGCATGCCCAGCGGCACCGTGATGGCGGACAGCGCCAGGGTGTACAGGAAGCCCTGCCAGAGGATCGGCCAAGCTTCCCGGACGATGTCCACATTGAGGAAAGCCGTCAAGAAATCGTCCATGGCGGTCACCGCTTCCAGGCGAAGCGCGTCTCGATCCAGCGGCCGAGGGCGACGACCGGGATGAAGAGCACCAGATAGGCGATGGCGCCGAGCGTCAGCGCCGAAGGATTGGCCGAGAAGGACATGGCGCTCTGCGAGGCGCCCAGGATCTCGGCGACGCCGACGACCGAGCCCAGCGCCGTGCCCTTGGTGATGGCGATGGTGCGGTTGGTCAGCGGCGGGATGGTGATGCGCAGCGCCTGCGGCAGCACCACCAGGCGCAGCGTCGCCAGGAAGGACAGGCCCGTGGAGCGCGCCGCCTCCCACTGCCCCTTCGGCACCGCGGTGATGCCGGCCCAGTAGATCTCCTCGGAGAAGGCCATCAGCACCAGGGTCAGCGACAGCCAGGTGGCGGCGAAGCCGGACAGGCCGATGCCTAGCGTCGGCAGGCCGAAGAACAGCAGCACGATGATGACCAGCGGCGGCAGGGCGCGGAACACGTCGACCGTGAAGATGATCAGCCAGTTCAGCGGCCGGATCGCCAGGCTGCGCAGCACCGCCAGCGCCAGGCCGGAGGCCAGGCCCGCGACGACGACCAGCAGCGCCAGCAGCACGGTCAGGGCCAGGCCCTGCGCCACCAGCGGCAGGTAGGTCGCCATGACCTTGAGGTTGAAGAAGGAGAACAGGAAGTTGTCGAGGCCGGACATAAGCGGGGGCTCAGTGCCGGTCGATCTGGCGGATGAAGGCCCGGGTCCGCTCATGCTGCGGGTCGCCGAAGATCTGCGCCGGCGGGCCTTCCTCCAGCTTCTGGCCATCGGCCATGAAGACCACGCGGTCGGCGGCGGCGCGGGCGAAGGCCATCTCGTGGCTGACCACGACCATGGTCATGCCGCTCTCGCGCAGCTCGCGCATGACGGCCAGCACGCCGCCCACCAGCTCCGGGTCCAGCGCGCTGGTCGGCTCGTCGAACAGCATCACCCGCGGCTCCAGCGCGATGGCCCGCGCGATGGCCACCCGCTGCTGCTGGCCACCGGAGAGCTGCGCCGGGTGGTGGTCCATCCGGTCGCCGAGGCCGACCCGGGCCAGCGCCGCGGCGGCGATGGCGTCGGCCTCGTCGCGGCCCTTCCCCAGCACCTTGCGCAGCGCCAGCATCACATTCTGCCGGGCGGTCATGTGCGGGTAGAGGTTGAAGCTCTGGAACACCATGCCGATGCGGCGGCGGGCGGCGTTGATGTCGGTCTTCGGGCTCAGCAGCTCGATGCCGTCGACATGGATCGAGCCGTCATCGGGCTCCTCCAGCCGGTTCAGGCAGCGCAGCAGGGTCGACTTGCCGGAGCCCGAGGGGCCGATAATGAAGACCAGCTCCCGCTCGGCGACGCTGAGATCGACGCCCTTCAGCACGGTCAGCGCGCCGAAGCGCTTCCACAAGCCGCGCGCGTCGACGATCGGGCGCGGGGCATCGGCGGAGACAGGCATGGCGGATCCTCGGGCACGGAGGGAAGGGAAGGCTCTTAGGCGAGTCGGGGCCAGCCGAGAAGCCGATCTCTGCAGCATGAGCAAACGACGTGCCATTATCCGGCACAAAAACGACATGAATTTCCACCCAGCGGCACAGGGATGCGCGCCCCTGGCGGCTGACCGCCACGAATGAGGCAGATCGGCAAAAATTCGGGACAGAATGCCAGGGCGACCGCCGCCGGGCACGGCTAGGCTTGCGGTGCTGCGATGGCGGCCCCGCCCGTGGCGCCTGACCACCTCGACCACCGAGGGGCATCCGGGCGGGGCCATCCCGGCCACGCCCTGCCGAAAGGAGAGGCAGATGCATCCCGAACCCGCCGCCGACCCGCTGATGCGCGCCCTGGCCGAGGCGCTGCGCCGCGACCCGGTGCTGCAGGCGCGGATGCGCGACGCCCCGGACACGGCGACCGCGCTGGCGCTGCTGCGCGCCGCCGGCCTGCCGCTGCCGCCCCCCGCGCCGCGCAGCGGGCCGCTGTCGGATGCGGCGCTGGACGGCATCGCCGGCGGCGGCAGCGCCGAGGACGCGGTGGCGGCGCTGCTGCAGGCGCTGAAGACGGGCGGCGGCTAGCGCGGCAACGGCTTCAAGGGTGACGACAGGCAGGCTTGCTGCCAGCACCTTGGCGCCAACCCAGATTGATGACAGAAACTGCCCACATTCTGTTGTCAATAGAGTTTGCTGTCACTAGCTTGGCGCCTATTCAGGTTGATGACAGAAAACCCGGCAGAATGACCATCAAAGCCGACGACTTGTCCGAGGCAGTCCATTATCACACGGGCGCCTTCCCCCCCGCCGCCCTGGACTACGAGGCGCTGCTGGGGCCGCTGGACGACGCCGCGACCTCCCTGGCGCGCTACGACGCCAAGATGTCGAGCATGGTGAACAGCGAGCTCTTTCTCGCCCCGCTGCGTCGCCAGGATGCCGTCAGCTCGTCGCGGATGGAGGGGACGATCTCCACCATCGAGGAAGTCTATCGCCTCGAGGCGGAAGAAGATGCCGGCGCCCCGGATCCGTATCGGGAGGCGCGGAATGACGACATCGAGACCTTCCTGTACTCGCGCGCGCTGCGCAACGCCCAGCAGGCCCTGGCCGAGGGGGCGCCGCTCAGCGAGCACCTCATCCGGACGGCCCACCAGCAGCTTCTCTTCGTGGGGCGGGGCGCCCGCAAGCGCCCGGGGACCTATAAGACCGAGCAAAACTATATCGGCGACGACCGGCGCGCCAAGATCCACTACGTGCCCATCGCGCCGGAGCATCTGGCGCCGGCCATGGACGACCTGGTCCGCTTCATCAACGAAAACAGAATGCGCCCGCTCCTGCGCACCGCCCTGGCGCATGTCGAATTCGAAGCCCTGCACCCCTTCGAGGATGGCAATGGCCGCATTGGCCGCATGCTTATCACCTTGATGCTATGGAAGCTGGGGATCATCAGCCAGCCGCATTTCTTCGTCTCAGGCTACTTCGAAGAGCATAAGAGCGAATACATCGAGAAGATGCGGGCGGTTTCCGCCGATGGCGATTGGACGGGATGGGTCGTCTTCTTCCTGACCGCCATGCATTCCCAGGCCACGCTCAACATCACGACGGCAGACAAGATCTTCGCCCTCCACGGCGAGATGCGGGAGCGGTTCCGCGAGGCGCTGAGCTCGCAATTCCATGACCAGGCGCTCGATTTCGTCTTCGCGAGCCCGGTCTTCCGGAATGATCGCTTCGTGGAGCGATCCCGCATCCCGGCCTCGTCAGCCCGCGCCTTGTCGCGCCGCCTGGTGGAGGTCGGCCTGCTGCGCACCATCGAGCCCGCGGCCGGGCGCCGGGCGGCGCTCTATGCCTTCGATCCCCTGCTGGATCTGCTCAAGCTTTAGCCTGGGCGGACGGGCGGCGGCTAGCGCGCCACCCGGGCGATCCGCCCGTCCAGCACGGTCCGCGCCGCGCCGTCGGCGGCCAGATACACGGCAACGACCTCCTCCAGCGGGGCGCCGTTGTCATAGGCCTCGAGCGCCGCGTCGCGGAACGGGGCGTAGCCGTCGCCGCCGCGGCGGTTGAAGTCGTTGGTCACCAGGCGATAGGCCCGGGCGTCGTCCAGCGGGTGGAAGCCGCCATTCTCCGCCACCAGCACCTCGCGCAGCCGCTGCCCGGCCGGCGCCGCCGGGTCGAAGCGCAGGCGCAGCCCGGCCACCTGGGGAAAGCCGCCGCCGCCCTGCTCGACGCGCGACAGGCCGATTTCCAGCGCCGCGCGCAGGTCGCCGCCGCGCAGCGTCAGCCGCGCCAGGGTGTTGCCGAAGGGCAGCACCTCCAGCACCTCGCCCAGTGAGATGGCGCCGGCCGGCAGCCCGGCGCGCAGGCCCCCGGCATTGGTCAGCGCGATCTCGGCGCCGGGGGCAGCGGCCAGCATCGCCTCGGCCACCAGGCTGCCCAGGCGGCATTCCGCCACCCGGCAGCCGGCATTGGACAGCGCCTCGGCCGCGCGGCCCACCGCCTGGGCGCGCAAGGCCGCCAGCGGCAGGCGATAATTCTCGACGATGGCGGCGACGCGCGGCGCCTCGGGCAGCTCCGGCGTCACCGGCAGCACCCGGCCGCCATGCCCCAGCACGCGGCCATCGGCGCCGAGCTCCAGGTCCAGCCGCCCGGCCCAGCGGCCGAAGGCGCCGGCCTGGACGATGCGGACCAGCCGGTCCGGCCCCTCGATCAGGGTGGGCGACGGCCCCTGGGCGCCGGGCAGGTCGGCCAGCAGCGTGTGCGAATGGCCGCCGACGATGACATCCACCCCCGGCAGCCGCGCCGCCAGCGCCCGGTCGGCGGCCAGGCCCAGATGCGACAGCAGCAGGATCACCGCCGGCCCCTCGGCGCGGATCGCGGCGATCGAGCGCTCGGCGGCGGCGGCGGCCTCGGTGAAGCGCAGCGTCGGGCCGGGGCTGGAGGCCTCGGGCGTGGTCTCGGTGGTCAGGCCGATCACGCCGATGCGGACGCTGCCCAGGGTGAAGACGGCATGGCCGCGCACCAGCCCGGCCAGCAGCGGCTCGGCGCTGGCGTCGAGGTTGGCCGACAGCAGCGGGAAGGGCACCATCCCGGCATAAGCCGCCAGCCGCGCCGGGCCGCCGTCGAATTCATGGTTGCCCAGCGCCATGGCCTGGGTGCCGGTGGCGCGCTGCACGGCGGCCTCGGCGGCGCCGTGATGGGCGGTGTGGAACAGGCTGCCGGTGAACTGGTCGCCGGCGTCGAGCCGCAGCACCGGGCGGCGGGCGGCGGCGGCCTCGGCCTCCAGCAGGTCCAGCGCGCTTGCCAGCCGGGCGCTGCCGCCCAGGCAAGGCGCGCCGTCGCGGCAGGCGGCGCCGCCGGCCTGCAGCCCGTCATGCTTGGCGTGGAAATCGTTCAGATGCAGCAGGCCCAGCCGCGCCACCGGCTCGGCGGCGGCGCGGCGCAGCGCCGGTAGCGTGAGCGTGGCAGCCAGCAGGAAGTGTCGGCGCAGCGCCATGGCGAAAAAATCCGAAAAAACGCCGGGAACCCCGACCCGCCGCAAGCTTTAGCCCAAGACTTGCCGCAATCGGAATGTCCCCTATGCGGTGTCACGGCGACATCTTCCACCGGCCCCTCGACCCGGGTGCCGGCGGAGGGGGATTCGCCCCATGCGATCACGCAACCCCCGGTGCGCAGGTGCCGGGGGCGGCCCAATTTGGCTACCAGGCCTGGTGGAGACGCGATGCAGGTCTATCTGCCGATCGCCGAAATGTCCGTGGATGCCCTGCTGCTGCTCGGCATCGGCTTCGGCGTGGGATGGCTCTCCGGCCTGTTCGGCGTCGGCGGCGGCTTCTTGTTAACTCCGCTGCTGATCCTGATCGGCATCCCGGCGCCGGTGGCCGTCGCCTCGGGGGCGAACCAGACGCTGGGCGCCTCGGTCTCCGGGCTGATCGCCCAGTGGCGACGGGGCAATGTCGATCCGCGCATGGGCATGGTGCTGCTGGCCGGCGGCTTCATCGGCTCCGGCCTCGGCGTGCAGCTCTTCGCCTGGCTCCGGCGGCAGGGGCAGGTCGATCTCGCGGTCTCGATCTTTTACGTCGTCATCCTGGGCAGCGTCGGCGCGCTGATGGTGCGCGAAAGCGTCCGCGCCATCCTGCGGCGACGGCGGCAGACGGCGCCTGCCCGGCTGCACGCGCATCTCTGGATGCACGGCCTGCCCTTCAAGCTGCGCTTCCGCAAGTCGCGCCTCTATATCTCGGTGATCCCGCCGCTGCTGGTGGGCTTCGGCATCGGCGTGCTCTCGGCGGTGATGGGCGTCGGCGGCGGCTTCATGCTGGTGCCGGCCATGATCTACCTGCTGGGCATGCCCACCGCGGTGGTCATCGGCACCTCGCTGTTCCAGGTGGTCTTCGTCGCCGCCAACGTGACCCTGCTGCAGGCCGTCTCCACCGGCAGCGTCGACATCGTCCTGACGCTTCTCCTCCTGGTGGGTGGCGTCGCCGGGGCGCAGTTCGGCGCGGCCATGGGCACCAAGCTGCGCGGCGAGGAAACCCGCGCCCTGCTCGGCCTGCTGGTGCTGGGCGTGGCAGCCAGCCTGTTCTGGGGGCTGGTGGCGACGCCCGACAACCTTTTCGCCGTCGGGCCGATCCCGCAATGACGCTGCGGGGCGCCTTCCTGGCGGTCTTCCTGGCGCTGGCCTTGCCGGCCGCCGCCCAGACGCCTGTGCCCGCGCCCGCGCCCACGCCTGCCC
>NZ_CACSJM010000030.1 GCF_902706185.1 Roseomonas sp. 18066
GTCCCACCGGCCTCCCCTCCCCCCGCTTCGAGGCCGCGGGCATCCAGACCATTGCCGCCGGCCCGGAAAACGGGCTGGCCCAGGCGCCCGGCTGCTCGCAGTCGGCGCCGCTGTTCCGCTCCACCATGCCGCGTCTAGTGGCGTGGCAGGGGGCGCCGCTGCGCGGACAGGCCGTCGGCCAGACCAAGGGACGGCCGGAAGGCCCGACCGACAGCCAGGGCCGGCCGCTTCCCGGGCCGGGCGCGCAGAACGGCATCCCGCCGGCCCTGCCGCCGGGCGCCGCGGACCCGGCCACCACGCCGGCGATGCACCAGGCGGTGCATCTCTGCCTGGTGGAGCGCTTCTCGCCGCGCCAGCCGCTGGGCGGGGCGTCGCGGGCCGTCTACCGGCTGTGACGCTGCCACCGACCTGAACAGGCCGGGCCCTCCCGCGCAGGGGGTGCCCGGCCTTTTCATGCCCGCCCGCCGGCGATGAAGAAGCGGTGACACGCCGGCGCGCGCGCAGGGCGATCGCGCCGGCCGCGTGCCGGGACGCGCGGGAGAGCGCCGGAAAAACCCCCGCCCCGGCAATGAATCGCCGGCAAAAGCCTGGCGCGGCTCGGATTTCGGGGCAGAATGGCCAGGCTTGGCTCGGGGCTGCCCTGCACGCAGTGCCGGGGTCCTGTGGCGGAAAGGCTCGCTTTTTGCCGCGGGCCATCCTATCTGTGCGCCGCAACAAGCCGCCCGGCCCGCCCGACCCGAACTCCGCCGCACCTCTGCGGAGGGGTCGCCGGGCTTTCAGCACAGGCGGCGCAGCTTCGGAACTGCCCGCCCTATGGAATTGCGCAACGTCGCCATCATCGCCCACGTCGACCATGGTAAAACGACGCTGGTCGACAATCTGCTGAAGCAGGCCGGCGCCTTCCGCGCCAACCAGGCCGTGGCCGAGCGCGCCATGGACCGGAACGACCTGGAGCGGGAGCGCGGCATCACCATCCTGGCCAAGTCCACCGCGGTGGAATGGAAGGGTGTGAAGATCAACATCGTCGACACGCCGGGCCACGCCGACTTCGGTGGCGAGGTGGAGCGCATCCTGTCGATGGTGGACGGCGCCATCGTGCTGTGCGACGCCGCCGAGGGCCCGCTGCCGCAGACCAAGTTCGTGCTCACCAAGGCGCTGGCCCGTGGCCTGAAGCCGATCGTGGTGATCAACAAGGTCGACCGCCAGGACGCCCGCGCCGACGAGGTGCTGAACGAGGTGTTCGACCTCTTCGCCGCGCTGGGCGCGACGGATGAGCAGCTCGACTTCCACACCATGTTCGCCTCCGGCCGCCAGGGCTGGGCCGATCTGACGCTGGACGGGGCCCGCAAGGACCTGTCGCCGATGTTCGACCTGATCCTGAGCCACGTGCCGCAGCCGACCGTCGACGTGAACGCGCCCTTCGCGATGAACGCGACGATCCTGGAGGCCGACAACTTCCTCGGCCGCATCCTGACCGGCCGCATCGAGCAGGGCGTCGCCCGCACGAACATGCCGGTCCGCGTCATGCGCCAGGACGGCTCGATCGTCGAGACCGGCCGCCTGACCAAGCTGATGACCTTCTCGGGCCTGGACCGCGTGCCGGTCGACGAGGTGCAGGCGGGCGACATCTGCGCCATCGCCGGCCTGTCGGAAGCCACCATCCCCGACACCATCGCCTCCCCCGAGGTGACCGAGCCGCTGCCGGCGATCCCCATCGATCCGCCGACCCTGTCGATGACCTTCCGCATCAATGACGGCCCGCTGGGCGGCCGCGAGGGCAAGAAGGTCACGTCGCGCCAGATCCGCGACCGTCTCTTCAAGGAGACGGAAGGCAACGTGGCGATCCGCGTGAAGGTCTCCGAGGAGGTCGACGCCTTCGAGGTGGCCGGCCGCGGCGAGCTGCAGCTGGGCGTGCTGATCGAGCAGATGCGCCGCGAAGGCTTCGAGCTGACCATCGGCCGCCCGCGCGTGCTGACCCAGGTCAACCCGGAGACCGGTGGCCGCGAGGAGCCCTTCGAGGAAGCCGTCATCGACGTCGATGAGGAATATTCGGGCGTCGTCGTCGAGAAGATGTCGATCCGCAAGGGCATGATGCAGGACATGCGTCCGTCCGGCGGTGGCAAGGTCCGCCTGACCTTCCACATCCCGTCGCGCGGCCTGATCGGCTACCACGGCGAGTTCATGACCGACACGCGCGGCACCGGCATGATGAACCGGCTGTTCCTGGGCTATCAGCCCTGGGTCGGCCCGATCGAGGGTCGCATCAAGGGCAGCCTGATCTCCAACTCCGACGGCGAGGCGGTGCAGTACGCGCTGTTCTCCCTGCAGGAGCGTGGCACGCTGTTCGTCGACCCCGGCCACAAGGTCTATACCGGCCTGATCCTGGGCGAGCATTCGCGCGAGAACGACCTCGACGTGAATCCGATCAAGGAGAAGAAGCTGACCAACGTCCGTGCCGCCGGCAAGGACGAGGCCCTGCTGCTGATCCCGCCCCGCCGCATGAGCCTGGAGCAGGCGATCGCCTATATCGAGGACGACGAGCTGGTCGAGGTGACCCCCACCGCCGTCCGCCTGCGCAAGCGCTACCTGGACCCGAACGAGCGCAAGAAGAACTCGCGCCGTTCCGACAGCCAGGCGGCCTGAGAACGCGGCGCCCCCTTCGGGGGGCGCGCCTGACCGAAGCCCGGGGGACCACGTCCCCCGGGCTTTTTTTATGTCTCGACGGGGTTGGTGATCCAGACGATGCGGGTCGGCGCGTCGGTCGGGTTGTCGAACATATGCGGCACGGTGGAGGGGAAGCGGAAGCTGTCGCCCGCCTCCAGCAGATGCGCCTCGTGGTCCAGCCAGAGCCGCAGCGTGCCGGCCAGCACATAGCCCGCCTTCTCGCCCTGGTGCTTGACGAAGTCGGCGCCCGAGGAGCCGCCGGCGCTGAGCGTCAGCTCGTAGAGCTCCATCTGCCCCGGCGCGTCGGGCGCCAGGCTTTCCTTCAGCACGCCCGAGGTGGTCAGCCGCAGCTGCCGGCGATGGCCGCGGCGGACGATGTAGCGCGGCGACGGCCCCTCGGCCCGCTCCTCGAAGAAGAAGGAGATCGGCACCTGCAGCGCCAGGCTGAGCATGCGCAGCGTCCGCACCGAAGGGGTGGCCAGGCCGCGCTCCAGCTGGCTGATCATGCCGATCGACAGGCTGGCGCGGCGGCCGAGCTCCTGCAGCGACAGGCCCATATTCTGCCGCAGCAGCCGGACGCTCTCGCCCAGCCGGCGGTCGCTGGCGGCATCGTCGATGGCAGAGGGGCCGGAAATGGGCGGCGCCGCGGGCGCCACGCCTGCGACGAGGCCTGCCTGATCTTTCATCCGTCCGCTCCTCCCCCCGCCGGGGGCTGCCGTGGCAGTGCGCAAGGGCGCGCGCTGCCACGATGAAGGTGATTGTCGAGCCGCCACAAGGCGATTGACATCAAGCTTTCATCAGCCTGAACATGACGGCAAGAATTTTGATCCCGGTAAAACCCGGGACCAGGGGAAAGCCTGTGCGGTTTCAAGCCAGCCGGAACACCGGCCGCGGCGCCGCGGCCGGCTGAGCGGGAGACGAAGACCATGACGCAAGACGACACCCAGCGTTGGACGCAGCTGCTGGCGCCCACCCGGCGCGGCCTCTTCGCCATCGGCGGCGGCGCGGCCGCGGCGCTGGCCGCCGGGCCCGCCCGCGCCCAGGGCCGCCCGCCCGAGAAGCCGCGCGGCCAGGTCGTGGTCGGCCTCAGCCAGGAGCCGACCGTGTTCCACCCGCTGATGCCCGGCATCGAGGTGGACCAGGGCGTCTGGTGGAACCTGTTCAGCACGCTCTGGTACATCGACCCGGACGGCAAGTTCGTGGCCGACCTGGCCGCCGAGATGCCCAGCCAGACCAATGGCGGCATTTCCGAGGACGGCCTGGTCTGGAAGATCAAGCTGCGCCGCGACGTGAAGTGGCATGACGGCACCGCCTTCACCGCCGAGGACGTCAAGTTCACCCTCGACCTGATCAACAACCCGAATTTCCGCGTGCGCAACCGCGTGGGCCACGGGCTGGTCAAGGACATCAAGGTCACCGCCGTCGACGAGATCGAATGGCGGATGGACGCGCCCTACGCGCCCTACCTGTCGATCCTGTCGCTGACCTTCATGGTGCCCAAGCACATCCTGTCGACGGCGACCGACCCGAACACCTCGCCCTTCAACAATGCGCCGATCGGCACCGGCGCCTTCCGCTGGGGCAGCCGCACCGCCGGCGACAATGTCCAGCTGGTGGCCAACCCCGCCTATCATGGCGCCGGCCCCTATCTGGAGCGGCTGGTCTTCAAGTACATCCCCGACCTGACGGTGATGTACACCCAGTTCCGCACCGGCCAGATCGACTATACCGGCATCTCCGGCATCAGCCCGAACTTCGCGCGCGAGGCCCAGGCCCTGCGCGGCCGGAAGGTGCATGTGAACCCGACCGCCTCGGTCGAGAGCATCGCGCCCAACCTCGGCAGCCCGGCCTTCGGCGACAAGGCGGTGCGCCAGGCGCTCTACATGAGCATGAACAAGAAGGCGCTGATCGACGCCATCTATTACGGCCTGCCGACGCCGACCGAGAGCTTCCTGCCGGCGCAGTCCTGGGCGATCAACCCCGACCTGCCGAAGCACGAGTTCAACGTGGCGAAGGCGAACGAGACGCTGGAGGCCGCCGGCTGGAAGCGCGGCGCCGACGGCATCCGGGTCAAGGACGGGGTGAAGCTCGAATTCGCCAATTCCACCACCGCCGGCAACCCGGTGCGCGAGCAGGCGCAGCAGGTGCTGATGCAGGACTGGAAGGCCGTCGGCGCCGCGATGCGCATCCAGAACATGCCGGCGGCGGTGATCTGGGGCGAGTTCTGGCAGCAGTCGAAGTTCAGCTCGGTGATGGTCGCCGTGAACTACATGCTGGGCAGCGACCCGGACGTGACGCCGCGCTTCAGCAGCAAGGCGATCCCGGCCAAGGGCGGCCGCGGCCAGAACACCTTCCAGTTCGAGAACAGCCGGGTCGACGCGCTGCTGGAGACGGGGGCCACCCAGTTCGAGCAGTCGGCGCGCCGCACCACCTACGGCCAGATCCAGCGCATCATCCGCGACGAGCTGGCGATCCTGCCGATCTTCCAGCAGGTGCTGGTCGAGGGCACCAAGGACGGCCTGACCGGCTTCAAGCCGAACATCAATACTTCTTCGAATTGCTGGAACGTTCGCGAGTGGTACTGGGCCTCCTAAGGGCCCGGTCATCCTCTCTGTCTTGATGAAAGCGTAAGATCCGAATGGCCCCCTATCTCATCCGGCGCTTCGGTCAGGCGGTGCTGCTGCTCCTGGTGGTTTCCATGATCGGCTTCGCCATCCTGCACCTGGCGCCGGGGGGGCCGATGGCGCAGTACGCCATCGGCTCCAACATGTCGCAGGAAGACCTCGACCGCATCGCCCAGCAGCTCGGCCTCGACCGGCCCCTGCCGGTGCAATACGCGGAATGGCTCTGGCGGATGCTGGGGGGCAATTGGGGCACCTCGTTCCGGGACGGCCAGCCGGTGCTGCATGTCATCGGCTCGCATCTCGGCGCCACGCTGCAGCTGATGCTGACGGCGACGCTGCTGGCGATCTTCCTGGGCTGCTGGATCGGCATCCTCGGCGCCATCCGCCGCTACTCCGCCTTCGACTACCTGGCGACGGTGGGCGCCATGGTGGCGCTGTCGATCCCGACCTTCTGGTTCGGCCTGGTCGCCATCTTCGTCTTCTCGGTCGAGCTCGGCTGGCTGCCGGCCGGCAACCGCGAGACGGTGGGCGACGGCTCGCTGCTCGACATGCTGCACCACCTGATCGCGCCGGCGATGGTGCTGGCCCTCGTCGAGACGGCGATCTGGAGCCGCTTCATGCGCTCCTCCATGCTCGACGTGGTCGGCCAGGACTATATCCGCACCGCCCGCGCCAAGGGCCTGCCGCGCTGGAAGGTGCTGACCCGCCACGCCATGCGCAACGCGCTGCTGCCGATGATCACGGTGGCGGGCCTGCAGATGCCGACCCTGCTGGGCGGCGCCCTGGTGACCGAGACGGTCTTCACCTGGCCCGGCATGGGCCGGCTGTTCCTGGATAGCATCAGCTACCGCGACTACCCGGTGGTGATGGGCATCCTGATGTTCTCGGCGGCGCTGGTGCTGCTCGGCAACCTGCTGGCCGACATGCTCTACGCGGTGGCCGACCCCCGCATCCGCCTGAGCTGAGAGAGAACCGGCCATGAGCAGCACGACCGGCGATTTCGCCGCCCGCGAGGCGGCCCTGCCCCTGCCGCAGCGCAACACCGCGCTGCGCCGCTTCTGCCGCCACCGCCTGGCCATGGCGGGCGCCATCATCATCGCCATCCTGGTGGTCGGCTGCTACCTCGGCCCCCTGCTGCTGCCCTTCGACGACACCTTCATCGACATCATGCAGCGCTTCGCGCCGCCCTTGTCGGGGGCGCATCTGCTGGGCACCGACGAGCTCGGCCGCGACATGCTGGCGCGCATCATGATGGGTGGGCGGATCTCGCTGGCGGTCGGCTTCACCGCCATGGTGATCAGCATGGGCATCGGCATCCTGGTCGGCGCCATCGCCGGCTATTACGGCGGCGTCGTCGGCGCGGCGCTGATGCGCTTCGTCGACGCGGTGCTGTGCTTCCCCTCGATCTTCCTGCTGCTGGCCCTCGCCGCCCTGATCGAGCCCGGCGTCGCCTCCATCACCCTGCTGATCGCGGCCACCGCCTGGATGGATGTGGCGCGCATCGTCGAAGCGCAGATCCGGTCCTTGCGCGAGCGCGACTTCGCGGTGGCCGCCGAGGCGCTGGGGGCGTCGGACCTGCGCATCGTCTTCCGCGAGCTGGTGCCCAACGCGGTGGCGCCGATCGTGGTGGCGGCGACGCTGAACGTCGCCAAGGCGATCCTGCTGGAATCCTACATCAGCTATCTCGGCTACGGCATCCAGCCGCCGACGCCCAGCTGGGGCAACATGCTGAACAACGCGCAGATCTACCTGACCAGCGCGCCCTGGCTGGCGATCCTGCCCGGCCTGTTCATCACGCTCGCGGTGACCAGCTTCAACTTCCTCGGCGACGGGCTGCGCGACGCGCTCGATCCCCGGATGGAGAACCACTGATGGCGGGCGAGCTGCTGCTGGAGGTGGACGGCCTCGCGGTCAGCTTCCGCAGCCGGGGCGCCGTGGCGGATGCGGTCAGCGACGTCTCCTTCAAGCTGCGCCAGGGCGAGACCCTGGCCATGGTCGGCGAGAGCGGCTCCGGCAAGAGCGTCACGTCCCTCGCCCTGATGCGGCTGCTGCCCGACGCGCCGCAATGCCAGGTGCGCGGCAGCGTCCGCCTCCGCGACAAGGCGGGGACCGGCATGCTCGACGTGCTGTCGCTGACCGAGCCCGCGATGCAGTCGGTGCGCGGCAACAACATCGCCATGGTGTTCCAGGAGCCGATGACCTCGCTGAACCCGGTCAAGACGATCGGGGCGCAGATCACCGAGACCATCCGCCTGCACCGCCCGATGCCGGCCCGCGCCGCCGAGGACGAGGCGTTGCGCCTGCTCGACCTGGTCGGCATCCCGGCGCCGCGCCAGCGCCTGTCGGCCTATCCGCACCAGCTGTCGGGCGGCATGCGGCAGCGGGCGATGATCGCCATGGCGCTGTCCTGCGAGCCCTCGGTGCTGATCGCCGACGAGCCGACCACGGCGCTCGACGTCACCATCCAGGCGCAGATCCTCGACCTGCTGAAGCGGCTGCAAGAGCAGACCGGCATGGCGGTGATCTTCATCACCCACAACCTCGGCGTCGTCGCCGAGATCGCCGACCGGGTGATGGTGATGTATTCCGGCCGGGTGGTGGAGCAGGCCGATGTGGTGCCGCTCTTCCAGCAGCCGCTGATGCCCTATACCCGCGGCCTGCTGCGCTCGGTCCCCCGGCTGGACCTGGCCGGGCGGCGCAAGGGCGCGCTCTACGCCATCCCCGGCAACGTGCCCGACCCGCGCCAGCCGCCGCCGGGCTGCGCCTTCCACCCGCGCTGCGATTCCTTCTCGGACGGGCGCTGCAATGTCGAGGCGCCGCGGCTGGACACCACCGCCGATGGCCGCCAGGTGCGCTGCCTGCGCTGGCCGGAGTTCGTCGCATGACCGCCCTCGTCGAGATCGACCGCCTGCAGAAGTATTTCCCCGTCGGCGGCGGGCTGTTCGGCCGCGGCGCGAAGCAGGTCCGGGCGCTGGACGGCGTGTCCCTCTCCATCGAGAAGGGCGAAATCCTGTCGGTGGTGGGCGAGAGCGGCTCGGGCAAGACGACGCTCGGCCGCACCGTGCTGCGGCTGACCAACCCGACCGGCGGCGCCATCCGCTTCGAGGGGCAGGACATCACCACCCTGTCGCGGCGCGGGCTGCGGCCGTTCCGCCGGCGGATGCAGCTGGTCTTCCAAGACCCCTTCGCCTCGCTGAACCCGCGCCAGACGGTGGAGCAAATCGTCGCCGTGCCGCTGGCCATCCATGACAGCGGGTCTTCCTCGGCCGCGAAGCGCGAGCGGGTGGCCGAGATGCTGCGCCTGGTCGGGCTGCAGCCGCACCATGCCGACCGCTATCCGCATGAGCTGTCCGGCGGGCAGCGCCAGCGCGTCGGCATCGCCCGGGCGCTGATCATGAACCCGTCCTTCCTGGTCGCCGACGAGCCGGTCTCGGCGCTGGACGTCTCGATCCAGGCGCAGGTGGTGAACCTTCTCCTGGAACTGAAAGAAAAGCTGGGGCTGACCATCCTGTTCATCGCCCATGACCTGGCGGTGGTCGGCCATATCTCGGACCGCATCGCGGTGATGTATCTGGGCCGGGTGGTCGAGATCGCCGAGACCGCGGCGCTGTTCCGCGCCCCCCGCCATCCCTATACCGAGGCGCTGTTCTCGGCCGCCCCCATCCCGGACCCGACGCTGCGCCGCAGCCGCATCCTGCTGCAGGGCGATATCCCGAGCCCGATCGACCCGCCCTCCGGCTGCGCCTTCCGCACCCGCTGCCGCCATGCCCTGCCGGAATGCGCGTCGGTGGTGCCGCCGCTGCGCGCCGTTGGCCCCGGACACCTTTCCGCCTGCATCCGCGACGACCTCGCGCTGCAGGCCTCCGTCGCCTGATTCTTCTTACCTGATTAAGGACGCCCACCCATGTCGCCTCCCGTCGATCGCATCGCCAGCGATGAGAAGCTGCCGGAGGCGGTCGATGTCGTCGTCATCGGCGCCGGCATCATCGGCGTCGCCGCCGCCTATCACCTGGCGAAGAAGGGCCGCTCGGTCGCGCTGATCGAGAAGGGCCATGTCGGCGCCGAGCAGTCCAGCCGCAACTGGGGCTGGTGCCGCCAGCAGGGGCGCGACCGGCACGAGATCCCGCTGGCCCGCGTCGCGCTCGAGATGTGGGGCGGGCTGCATGAGGAGATCGGCGCCGATCTCGGCTTCCGCCGCAAGGGCGTGCTCTGGGTCTCCAACGACCCGAAGGAGCTGGCCGGCTGGGAGCGCTGGGCCGATGTCGCGCGCGAGCAGCAGGTGCACAGCCGCATGCTGAGCCGCGCCGAGATCGCCGAGCGGCTGCCGACCCATACCGAAGGCTGGCTGGGCGGCATGGAGACCCCCTCCGACGGCCGCGCCGAGCCCTCGATGGCGGCCCCGGCCCTGGCCAAGGCGGCGCGCGCCCTGGGCGTGAAGATCCTGCAGAACTGCGCGGCGCGCGGCATGGAGACCAAGGGCGGCGCCATCGACGCCGTGGTCACCGAGCGCGGCCGCATCCGCACCAGCGCCGTGCTGCTGGCCGGCGGCGCCTGGTCGACGCTGTTCTGCCGCCGCCACGGCATCGACCTGCCCCAGGCCATGGTCACCGGCACCGCCTTCAGCACCACCGCCGCGCCGGTGATCACCGAGGGCGGGCTGGGAACCCCCGGCTATTGCATGCGGCGTCGCGAGGATGGCGGCTACACCGTGGCGCTGCGCGGCCGCGGCACGCTGAACCTGACGCCGGAGGGGCTGCGCTACGCCCGCCAGTTCTGGCCGACCTTCCGCACCCGCGCCGCCAAGCTGAAGATCCGCGTCGGCAAGCCCTTCCTCGACGGGCTGATGACCGGCGCCAGCTGGTCCTTCGACAAGGAGACGGTGTTCGAGCGCAACCGCGTGCTGGACCCGGCCCCCGACATGACCCTGGTCGAGGAGGCGCTGACCATGCTGGGCCAGGCCTATCCGGAGCTGGCGGGCGTCCGCTGCGCCGAGGCCTGGGGCGGCACCATCGATTCGACCCCCGACGCGGTGCCGGTGATCTCCGGCGTCGACAAGCTGCGCGGCTTCTACCTGGCGACCGGCTTCAGCGGCCATGGCTTCGGCATCGGCCCGGCGGCCGGGCGGCTGGCCGCCGACATCGTCACCGGCGACACGCCGGTGGTCGATGCCCACCCCTATCGCTACACGCGGCTGATCGACGGCACCTACCTGGCCCCGGCCGGCGCTTTGTAATCGGGCGCGCTCTGAGCGGAAGTTGTTGGCCGGGCGGGCTTGTCCCCCCCGGCCGACGGGTCTAGGGCCGTGGGGTGCGAGATGATCTCTGGTCCTGGCTGACCCGCCAGGCATGGCCCTGCTGGCTGGCGCATGGCGTCGACTGGCAGAATGGCGGCTTCCACGAAAGCCTGTCCCTGGAGGACAAGCGCTGCCCGGCGGATCACCGCCGGCTGCGCGTGGTGGCGCGGCAGGTCTACAGCTTCTCCCTGGCGCATCGCCATGGGCTGCCCCGCGCCGGCGAGGCGGTCGAGCTCGGCCTGGATTTCCTGCGGCGCAAGGCGAAGCGGCCGGATGGCGGCTATGCCTGGCGCTTCGCCCTCGACGGGCGGGTGATCGACGACCGGCGCGACCTCTATGACCATGGCTTCGTGCTGCTGGCGCTGTCGGCCGCGGCGGCCGTGCTGCCCGCGGCACCCTTGCGCGCGATGGCGCTGCAGCTCGACGACTTCATCGAGCACCGCATGACCCATGCCGAGGGCGGCTATCTGGAAAGCCTGCCCCCGGCCCTGCCGCGCCGGCAGAACCCGCATATGCATCTGCTGGAAGCCCGTCTGGCCGCCTTCGAGGCCTTCGGCGACCAGCGTTTCCTCGATGCGGCGACCCGGCTGGTGGCGCTGTTCCGGCGCAAATTCTACCAATTCGCCACCGGCACCCTGGCCGAATTCTACGACGACGACCTGCGCCCCCTGCCCGCCCCGGTCGAGCCCGGGCATCACTGCGAATGGCTCTGGCTGCTGGATTGGCATGCGCGCCTGGCCGGCGGCCATGTCGCCTTGGCCCAGGCGGCGGGGCTGCAGCGCTTCGTCGCCCGCTTCGGCGTGCTGCAGGCTGGCCCGTTGCGCGATGGCGTCGCGCCCAATGGCCAGCCGGCCAGCGACTCGGCGCGGCTCTGGCCCCAGGCAGAGCGGCTGAAGGCGGCCGCGCTGCAGGGCCCGGTGGCCCTGGCGGCGGCCGAGGCGGCGCTGGCGCCCTATCTGCGCCCCGACGGGCTGTGGCATGAGCGGCGGCTGGCGGATGGCAGCCTCAGCCAGGAAGCGGCGCCAGCCAGCAGCCTGTACCACCTGTCCTGCGCGCTGGACTTCGTGGCGCGCCGCGGCTGAAACGACCGGCGCAAGCGGGCGTTATTCGCCCAGCACCATGACCCCGCCCCAGGACAGGCCGATCACCAGCACCACCACCAGCGCCGCGGCGGCGCCGGGGTTGCGGGCGGCGCGGTCCAACATCAGCCCGGCGGCCGAGGCGCCGAGCGCGAACAGCATCAGCACCGAGAGGAAGCCCATCAGCGTGGGGTTCATCGCGGCGATCATCCGCGCAGCGCTTCCACCGAGCGGGGGCCGAAGCCGGCGCGGCGCTGCACCTCCTGCGACTGGCGCTGGGCGTGGCGTTCCTCCGGCGTCATCGCGGCGTAGCGCTGCCGCGCGGCGCGCAGCCAGGCGGTGCGCTGGCCGGGGCGGGCCGCGTCCTCGGCGTTCCGCTCGGCTTCCTGCTCCTCCAGCATCGGCGACTGGCCTGGCTGGTCTTCCTGCGTCTCCGGCGGATAGGCCGCCAGCCAGCCCATCAGGGCCAGGGGCCAGAGCCGGGATCCGGACATATCGGTCATGAGCCCCTCCGTGCCGGCTTGCATCCGGTGCTGCACCATGCGGAACACCATTGGCCAGGGATGCAACGCCTTCATGGCCATCATGTGTCATCGCGTGACAAGATCGGCCCGCTACAGTGCCTCATGGCTTCACGCCTGCTTGAGAACACGCCAGAAGGGTGATTCTTGACGAAGGAACGACGGAACTTGGCGAAAGTCCTGGGCATGCCGACGTTGCTGACCGGGTTGCGCCCGGGCGTCTCCATGTCGCCGGCGCTGGACAGCCGCGGCGCCACCATCCTGCGCCAGGTGGTGGAAATGTACGTGGAGACCGGCGAGCCCGTCGGCTCCCGCACCCTGTCCCGCCGCCTGCCGCTGGCGCTCTCCCCGGCCACCATCCGCAACGCCATGGCCGACCTGGAGGAAGCCGGGCTGCTCTACGCCCCGCATACCTCCGCCGGCCGCCTGCCGACCGAGCAGGGCTTGCGCCTCTTCGTCGACGGGCTGCTGGAATTCGGCGCGCTGTCGGAGGAGGACCGCGACGCCATCGCCCTGCGCTGCGCCGCCTCCGGCCGCAGCATGGAGGAGACGCTGTCGGAAGCCGGGCAGATGCTGTCCGGCCTGGCCGGCGCCGCCGGCCTGGTGGTGGCGCCGAAGACCGAGGCGGCGATCAAGCATATCGAATTCGTCGCCCTCTCCCCGGGCCGCGCCCTCGTGGTGCTGGTGAACGCGCATGGCCAGGTGGAGAACCGCGTCATCGACGTGCCGGCCGGCCTGCCGCCCAGCGCCTTCACCCAGGCCAGCAACTTCATCAACGCACGCCTGTCCGGCCGCACCCTGGAGGAGACCCGCACCAAGGTCGCCGACGAAATCCAGGCCAACCGCTCGGCCCTCGACGGGCTGACCCAGCAGATGATCGAGGCGGGCCTGGCCACCTGGGCCGGCGGCGGCGGCGGGTCGCTGATCCTGCGCGGCCAGTCGAAGCTGCTGGAAAACGTCGACCAGATCGCCCGGGTGCAGGAAATCCAGGCGCTGTTCGAACGGCTCGAAGCGCAGGAGACCATGCTGCGCCTGCTGGAGCTCGCGCAGCGCGGGCAGGGCGTGCAGATCTTCATCGGCGCTGAATCGGGGCTGTTCAACAGCGCCGGACTGTCGATGGTGGTGGCGCCCTTCCGCGACGGGCAGGAACAGATCGTCGGCGCCATCGGCGTGATCGGGCCGACCCGCATCAATTACGGGCGGGTGATTCCGGTGGTCGACTACACGGCGCGGGTGATTGGGAAGCTGTTGGGGTAGTAAAAAAGACAGGCCAGGGGAATGAATTCCCCTGGACCCCTTCTTTTTTCTATTCCTCGATAGCGCCGTGCTGGCGCAGGAACCCCAGCAAGGGCAGCAGCGGCAAGCCAAGGATCGCCGAATGCTCGCCCTGGATTTCCTGGAACAGCTGCACGCCAAGGCCCTCCAGGCGGTAGGCGCCCACCGAGCTCAACACCGCCTGGCCCTCGCTGGCCAGGTAGCGGTCTAGGAAAGCATCGGAAAACCCGCGCATCGTCAGCCGCGGCGTCGCCACATGGTGCCAGACCCGCTGGCCGCCACGCCACAGCACCATCGCCGTGT
Organism: Roseomonas sp. 18066; assembly: GCF_902706185.1. Classification (GTDB taxonomy): domain Bacteria; phylum Pseudomonadota; class Alphaproteobacteria; order Acetobacterales; family Acetobacteraceae; genus Pseudoroseomonas. The sequence continues at coordinate 13,760 of NZ_CACSJM010000030.1, forward strand.
ACAGCGTGTGGCTGCGGCCGCGCAGCGCCTGCAGCTGGTGGCGGGCGGCGGCCAGGTCGGCCGGCTTGTCGAACCAGTCCTTGCCGCAGACCAGCAGCTGGTCGGCGCCGATCACCAGCGACTCGGTGTCGCGGCGGCCGATGCGGGCGGCCTTGGCCTCGGCCAGCAGGATCGCGGCCTCGGCGGGCGGGGCTTCCTCGGCCTGGGCGGCCTCCTTCAGCGCGGCCTCGTCGACATGCGCGGGGCGGGCCTCGAATTCCAGCCCGGCGGCGCGCAGCAGCGCCGCCCGCGTCGTGGAGGAGGAGGCCAGGACCAGCCGGGTCATGCGCCGATCAGCCCGGGCTTGGGCGGCTGGCCGCCACCGCTGCGGCGGGCGTGCCAGGCCTCCATCAGCTGCAGCACCGTCGCCGCCGTCTCCTCGATCGAGCGGCGGGTGACGTCGATCACCGGCCAGCCATGCGTGGTGCAGAGCCGCCGCGCCGCCTGGATCTCCGACTTCACCGCTTCGAAGTCGACATATTCATTGGTGTCCTGCCGCACCCCCCCGGCGCCGATGATCTTCAGCCGGTGGCGGCGGATGTCGATCAGCGCGTCGGTGGCGATGGTCAGGCCGATCACCGGGCAGGGCGGGTTCAGCAGCTCCTCCGGCAGGGTGGCGCCGGGGACGATGGGGACGTTCGCCGCCTTGATGCCGCGATTGGCCAGGTAGAAGCAGGTCGGCGTCTTGCTGCTGCGGCTGACGCCGACCAGCACGCAATCGGCCTCCTCGATGCCGGCCACGCCCTGGCCGTCATCATGCGCCAGCACATAGTGCATGGCGTCGATGCGGCGGAAATAATCGGCGTCCAGCACATACTGGGCGGCCCGCTTCTCCCGCGCCTGCTGGCCCAGCTGGGTCTGCAGCAGGTCCATCACCGGGTCCAGCACCGACAGATGGGCGATGCCCAGCTGCTGGCACACCCCCTCCAGCGCATGCCGCAGCGAGCGGTCGACCAGCGTGAACATCACCGGCCCGGGCTCCGCCTTGATGCCTTCCAGCACCTGCTCGAGCTGCAGGTGGGAGCGCACCAGCGACCAGCGGTGATGCACCACATGCGCCTCGGCGAAGCGGGCGAGCGTCGCGCGGGCGATCGAGTTCAGGGTCTCGCCGGTGCTGTCGGAGACGAGGTGCAGGTTCAGGATGCGGCTGGACATCGGCTCCGGCATGCGGCTGGCGGTGGCGGGAAGGGGTGGCGATCCCTGGGGAGGAAAGCGGGGATTGCTGTGGAGATTGGGGAAAACTTTGCCGCCGACCAGCCCCCCTGGGGGAATCGGGGAGCGAATCCGCATTTTAGGTGCCTTGGGGACATGTCCGGCGATCGGTCCGCACGAGTCCGGGGAAACGCGCGGAAACCGGCCTTTGAACTGGGTTTTGCCCCGATTCGCGCCTGTGGAGAAGTTTGTGGACTGAGAGTCCGCGGAATTGCGTCCCCCTTATCCACAGGCCCTATAAGTCCCCCATCTTTCTTAAAGACTCTTTTTCATAGAAAGGGGCGCCATGGAAAACGCGTCGAAGCCACTCCTGCGTGCCCTTGGCGGGGAAGCCGTCTGGCCGCCGCCCTTCTGGCTGATGCGCCAGGCCGGGCGGTACCTGCCGGAATACCGGGCGCTCCGGGCCCAGGCGGGGGACTTCATCAGCCTCTGCACCAACCCCGAACTCGCGGCCGAGGTCACGCTGCAGCCGCTGCGCCGCTACGGCATGGATGGCGCGATCCTGTTCAGCGACATCCTGATGCTGCCCTGGGCCATGGGGCAGGGGCTGCGCTATGCCGAGGGCGAGGGGCCGCTGCTCGAGCCGATCCGCGACGCCGAGGCTTTCTCGCGCTTGAACCCTGAAAAGGTTCGCGAAAACATCGCGCCGATCCTGGAGACGGTGGCCCGTGTCCGGGCCGGGCTGGCTCAGGAAGCGCCGAAGACCGCGCTGATCGGCTTCGCCGGCAGCCCCTTCACCGTCGCCTGCTACATGGTCGAGGGCAAAGGCGGCGGCGACTTCGCCCATGCCCGCCGCATGGCCTATGCCGATCCGCAGCTGTTCGGGAAGCTGATCCGGCTGCTGGTCGACAGCACCGTCGACTACCTGGTCGCCCAGGCCGAGGCCGGGGCCGAGGCGCTGATGCTGTTCGACAGCTGGGCCGGGCTGCTGTCGCCGGCGCAGTTCCGCCGCTGGTCGATCGAGCCGACCAACGCCATCGTCCGCGGCATCCGCAAGCATTTCCCGACCATTCCGCTGATCGGCTTCCCGCGCCTGGCGGGGCCCTTGCTGGTGGAATACGCGCAGCGCACCGGCGTCGGCACCGTCGGCATGGACACCGCGATGGACCCGCGCTGGGCCGCGGCGAACGTGCCGTCGAATATCGGGCTGCAGGGCAACCTTGATCCGCAGGCCCTGGTCGCCGGCGGCATGGCGCTGGAGGCCGAGGCGCGCTCGGTGCTGGCGGCGATGCGCGGCCGGCCCTTCGTCTTCAACCTGGGCCACGGCATCGTGCCGCCGACCCCGCCCGAGCATGTCGCCGCCCTGGCCCGGGTCATTCGCATTGGGTGATTAGTTTTTCTAGGGGCTCCGGCGCCACCGCCGCCGGACCGCCTGGAAAAAAATCCTAAAGCGGCCGCGGGCGGCTGGAAGGCCCTGCCAGCGGCTCAGGAAGGCTGGCGGCGTCCACGGGCGCCGCTGGCGCTCAGGAAGCCGCCAGGGGCCTTCAGCAGGCCTCGGCGTGGCGTTCCTTCAGCAGGGTCAGCACCAGGTCGGGGTCCTGCTGCCACCAGCGATGCGACAGGATCTCGGCCTCGACGGCGCCGCGATAGCCGGCGGCCTCGACCAGGCCGCGGATATGCGGGATGTCGATCACCCCGTCGCCCGGCAGGCCGCGGTCGAAGACCGTGTCGGTGGTCGGCACCAGCCAGTCGCAGACGTGGAAGGCGGCGATGCGGTCCCCGGCGCGCGCCACCTGCCGCGCCAGCTCCGGGTCCCACCAGATGTGGTAGACGTCGAGCGCGACGCCGGTGCCCGCCCCCAGCGCGTCGCAGAGGTCCAGCGCCTGGGAGGTGGTCGACAGCACGCTGCGGTCGGCGCAGGTCATCGGGTGCAGCGGCTCCAGCGCCAGGGTGACGCCGGCGGCGCGCGCCTCGGGCAGGATGGCGGCGAGGCCCTCGGCGACCATGCTGCGCGCCCCCTCGAGGTCCCTGGAGCCCTCCGGCAGCCCGCCGCAGACCATCACCAGGCAGGCGGCGCCCAGGGCCTGGGCCTCGGCGATGGCGCGCCGGTTGTCCTCGATGGCGGCGGCCCGGCCGGCGGCGTCGGTCGCGGGGAACATGCCCCCGCGGCAGAGGCCGGAGACCGACAGCCCGGCATCGCGGATCTGCTTCGCCGCCTGCGCCACCCCCATGGCCTGCAGCACGTCCCGCCAGGGGGCGATGGCAGGAATGCCGTGGCGGGCGCAGCCTTCGATGCAATGCGCCAGGTCCCAGCGCTGCTTCACCGTCACGGTGTTCAGCGACAGCGGGCCCATCCGGCTATTCCACCCCGTGCAGCGCCAGCAGCGTCCGCATTCGCTGTGCTGCCAGCTCCGGGTCGCTCAGCAGCCCGGCGGCATCGGCCAGCCGGAACAGCTCGGAAAAATGCAGCAGGGATCGGGCCGATTGCTGGCCGCCCAGCATGCAGAAATGCGGCTGGTGGCCGTTCAGCCAGGCCATGAAGACCACGCCGGTCTTGTAGAAGCGGGTGGGCGCCTGAAAGATATGCCGCGACAGCGGCACGGTGGGCGCCAGGATGGCGTGGAAGCCCGCCAGGTCGTCGGCCGCGAGGCAGGCCAGCGCGCCGCCCACCGCCGGTGCGATCGGGTCGAAGATGCCGAGCAGCGCGTCGGAATGGTGCTGCCCGTCGCCGGCGATCAGCTCCGGGTAGTTGAAGTCGTCGCCGGTGTACATCCGCACGCCCGGGGGCAGGCGGCGCCGCATGGCGACCTCCTTGCCGGCGTCGAGCAGGGAGATCTTGACCCCGTCGACCTTCGCCGCATGGGCGCCGATCACCTGCAGCGCGGTCTCCATCGCCGCCATGTGGTCGGCATGGCCCCAGTAGCCGTCCAGCGCCGGGTCGAACATCTCGCCCAGCCAGTGGATCACCACGGGCTGCCTGACCTGCGACAGGATGCGGTCATAGACCCGGACATAGTCGTCCGGCCCCCGCGCGGCATGGGCCAGCGCGCGCGACGCCATCAGGATGATCCGCCCGCCCATGCCCTCGATGGCGGCGCATTGCTCCTCATAGGCGCGGATGACGTCGTCGATGCTGACATCGGGCCCGGGCGCCAGGTGGTCGGTGCCGGCGCCGCTGGCCATGGCCGCGCCGGGGAAGTCCTGCATCGCGTCGAGCGAGCGGCGCACCAGCGCCTGCGCGGTGGTCCAGTCCATGCCCATGCCGCGCTGCGCCGTGTCCATCGCCTCGGCGACGCCGAGGCCGAGCGACCACAGGTGGCGGCGGAAGGCGATGGTGCGGTCCCAGTCGATCGCCTGGGCGTCCCAGGGGTCCTGCGGCGCCCGCGGGTCGACGACCATATGGGCGGCGGCCAGGGCGATGCGCGGGAAGGGGGGCTGGGCGGCCGGGAAGCGGCGCGGCGGGCTCAGCGCGAAGGGCGCCAGCCGGCCATCGGCACCGGGCAGCAGGATACGATCCAGGACGGGGCTGGGCATGCGGACGGTTTCCTGTTCCCGGGGGTCAGGCCCCCTTGTTCTTTCTGCGACCAGTCTGCGCAGAAAAAACCCTGGACAGGAATTGCCCGCCGGACCGCGGACGCCAAAAATCCGGCGCGCGGGGACCGCGGCCGGATTCCAGGTCGGACCGGTATCAGCGCCAGGCTTCCCGGAGGAGGCCCGGCGGCTGGATCAGTTCTCTTCCTCGCGGTCGGTCTCGACCTCGATCTCGGCGTCGATATCGTCCTCGGCGTCGTCGTCGAGATCCTCGGCATCGTCGATCGCCTCGTCGGCATCGACATCCTCGATCTCGACATCGTCGCCATCAGCCTGGGGCGCGACGACGCGCTTCTTCGGCTTTTCTTCGACCACCGCGGCCGCGCGGCGCAGGCGCGGCTGCTCGGCCGGCTGCTCGGTGCCGCATTTCGGGCAGGCGGCAGGTTGGCGGGCAAGGTCGTAGAACTTGGCGCCGCAGGCGACGCAAGTGCGTTTCAGACCCAGTTCGGGCTTGGCCATCAGCGTGAATATCCCGGGAAAGGCGGGCCAGGGACGGGCCGGCCGAGAAACACGCCGCGCATTGCCACGCACCCCGCCCCCATGTCAAACCCCCGCTTTGTGGGACACGACACGAAAGCAAGGCCGTTGCGCGCCGCCAGGCCGCTTCGGGGCCTCGCCGGCCGCCTGACGGTCGCCGGCGACAAGTCCATCAGCCATCGCGCGCTGATGTTCGGGGCATTGGCCGTTGGCCGCACCGAGATCACCGGGCTGCTCGAGGGCGAGGATGTGCTGCGCACCGCCGCCGCCATGCGCGCGCTCGGCGCCACCGTTGACCGGCTGGGGGACGGCCATTGGCAGGTCTCCGGCCGCGGCGTCGGCGGCCTGGTGGAGCCGGAGGATGTGCTCGACATGGGCAATTCCGGCACCGCCGCCCGGCTGATCTGCGGGCTGCTGGCCGGCCATCCGCTCTATGCGGTGCTGACCGGCGACGGCTCGCTCAGGAAGCGCCCGATGAAGCGGGTGATGGACCCGTTATCCGCCAGCGGCGCCCGCTTCTCGTCGCGCGCCGGCGGCCGGCTGCCGCTGACCATCGAGGGCGCCACCGACCCGATGCCGCTCGATTACCGCCTGCCGATGGCTTCCGCCCAGGTGAAGTCGGCGGTCATGCTGGCCGGGCTTTGCGCCCGTGGCGTGACCCGGGTGATCGAGCCCGAGGCGACGCGCGACCACACCGAGAACATGCTGCGCCATTTCGGCGCCACCGTCCGCGTCGCCGTCGAGGGCCATGGCCGGGTCATCGAGCTCGATGGCCAGCCGGAGCTGATCGCAGCCCCCGTCGCCGTGCCCGGCGACCCGTCCTCGGCCGCCTTCCCGCTGGTCGCCGCCCTGCTGGTGCCGGGCTCGGACCTCACCGTCGAGCGCGTCGGCCTCAACCCGCTGCGCACCGGCCTGTTCACCAGCCTGCAGGAGATGGGCGCCGACCTGACGGTGGGCAATGCCCGCACCGAGGGCGGCGAGCCGGTGGGCGACATCACCGCCCGCTTCGGCGCGCTGAAGGCGGTCGACGTGCCGCCCGAGCGGGTGCCGTCGATGGTCGACGAATACCCGATCCTGGCGGTGGCCGCGGCCTGCGCCACCGGCATCAGCCGGTTCCGCGGCCTTGCCGAGCTGCGCGTCAAGGAAAGCGACCGCGTCGCCGCCACCGCCGCCCTGCTCGCCGCCAATGGCATCAAGGTGGAGATCGAGGGCGACGACATGCTGGTGCATGGCACCGGCGGGCTGCCCCCCGGCGGCGGCATGGTGGTCACCCATATGGACCACCGCATCGCCATGAGCGCCCTGGTGCTGGGCCTGGCCACCCAGGCGCCGGTCACCGTCGACGACAGCAGCTTCATCGACACCTCCTTCCCCGGCTTCGCCGAGCTGATCAACCGCGCCAGCGGCAGCGACGCGCTGCGCCGGCTGAACAGCGCCGGGGCATGAGCAAGCCGCTTCCTCGCCCGGGGCTGGTCATCGCCGTCGACGGCCCGGCCGCGGCGGGGAAGGGCACGCTGGCCCGGCGCCTGGCCGCCGAGCTGGGCCTGGCCTATCTCGACACCGGCCTGCTGTACCGCGCCACGGCGCGGCGGGTGCTCGATGCCGGCGCCGATCCGCGCGACGCGGCGGCGGCCGAGGCGGCCGCCCGCAGCCTGACGCCCGAGGATCTCGCGCGGGGCGACCTGCGCGGGCCGGAAGCCGACCGCGCCGCCAGCGCGGTGGCCGCCATCCCCGCCGTCCGCGCCGCCCTGCTGGACTGGCAGCGCGATTTCGGCCGCCTGCATGGCGCCGTGCTGGATGGCCGCGACATCGGCACCGTCGTCTTCCCCGACGCATTGGTAAAACTCTACGTCACCGCCTCCGACGAGGAGCGCGCCAGGCGGCGCCACCTGGAACTCGCCGGCCGCGGCGTGGCGGCGGACTTCACGGTGGTGTTGGAGGAACTGCGCGCCCGCGACGCGCAGGATGCCAGCCGCGCCGTCGCGCCGCTGAAGCCGGCCGAGGACGCCGTGCAGCTGGACACCACCACGCTCGATGCCGAGGCCGCCTATGCCGCGGCCCTGGCCGTGGTGACGCGGAAGCTGCCCGCCTAGGGAACGACCGCAGCAGGGAAGGGGGGCGCCATGCAGGCCCAGATGTCGGTGATCACGCTGGGGGTCGCGGCCCTCGCCCCTTCCCGTCGCTTCTATGCCGAGGGCTTCGGCTGGGCCCCGGTCTTCGAGAACCCCGAGATCCTGTTCTATCAGCTGAACGGGTTCGTCCTGGGAACCTGGCTGGAATCGGCGCTGGCAGCCGATTCGCAGCGCGCCGACCAGGCCCGGCCCGGCGCCTTCGCCCTGGCCCATAACGTCGCCCGCGCCGAGGACGTCGCCCCCGCCATGCACCGCCTGGTCGCCCATGGCGGCAGCCTGCTGCGCGCCGCCGACGCGCCGCCGCATGGCGGCATGCGCGGCTATGTCGCCGACCCCGACGGCCATGCCTGGGAAATCGCCTTCAACCCGTCCTGGCCGATCAGCCCCGAGGGCTATGTCCGCTTCGCCCCCTGACGGACATGGACCAGGGGGAGGCGATCACGATCGGGACCGATCACGCCGGTTTTGCCGCGCCGCAGCGTCTTGCCCCCTCGGCGCCGGGGCGCGCGGTGCTTAGGCTGGCGGCCTGACCAGGACCGGATCACCGCCCCCATGCGCCAGCTGCTGCCGCTCTGCCTGCTGCCCCTGATCCTCTCGGGCGCCGCCCTGGCCCAGGTGCCGGCGCCGGAGATCACGGCGGTGGAGCTGCCGGTGCGCGCCGTCACCCTCTCCTCCTCCGGCCTCGCCCAGATCGAGCGCAGCGGCACCCTGCCGGCCGGCGCGCCGATCGCCTTCCGCGCCCCGCTCGGCGATATCGACGACCTGCTGAAGAGCCTGGTGGTCTCCGACCCGGTCGGCAGCGTGGTCGGGCTGCGCCTGCCGGCGCGCGACCTGGCCGCCGAGGCCTTCCAGGGCCTGCCGGTCACGGCGGACGACTTTTCCAGCCGCGCCGCGCTGCTGACCGCGCTGCGCGGCCAGCAGGTCGAGGTCGCCAGCCAGTCCGGGCGCCTGGCCGGCGCGCAGGAGACCGAGAAGGGCCTGCGCGTCACCCTGCTGACGCCCACCGGCCTGACGCCGCTGCTGCTGGAGGAAGGGGTCTCGGTCCGCTTCACCGACCCGTCGCTGGCCCAGCGGCTGGAGCGCGCCGCCGAGGCGGTGGCGGCCAGCGCCGGCGCCGACCAGCGCCGCATCGAGATCGCCATGCGCTCGGGCCGGATGCGCGCCGGGCAGGACCGCGCCGTCAGCCTGACCTATGTCGCCGGCGCGCCGCTGTGGAAGCCGTCCTGGCGGCTGCTGGCGCCGCCCTCCGGCGCCCCGGCCGAGGCGCGGCTGCAGGGCTGGGCGGTGGTCGAGAACCGCTCCGGCGCCGATTGGAACCAGATCCGCCTGTCGCTGGTCGAGGCCGATTCGGCCGCCTTCCGCCAGCCGCTCTACGAGCCGCTGCTGGTGCCGCGCATCGAGCTGCCGCTGCGCATGGCGGAAGCCCTGCGGCCCCAGGCCGATAGCGGCGCCCGCCCGGCGCCGCCGCCGCCGCCGCCTCTGGCCGCGCCCTCGGCCCCGGCGCCGCTCGGCCAGATGATGCGCCGCGACCGCGCCATGGCCGCCGCCGAGGCTGCCGCGCCCCCGGCCGAGCTCGCCGCCCCGGCGCTGGCCGCCGCCTCCGCCGGCCGGGTCTCCTTCACCCTGCCGGAGCCGGTGACGCTGCGCGGCGGCGAGACCGCCAACCTGCCCTTCCTCGATGCCCGCCTGCCGGCCGAGCGCGTCTGGTGGGTGCAGGAGCTGACCACCCGCCACCCGCTGCAGGCGCTGCGCCTGACCAACAACGGCAACGCCATCCTGCCCGCCGGCCTGGCCACCGTCTTCGGCACCGCGGGGGCCGAATCCGGCGCCTTCCTGGGCGATGCCGAGATCCGCGCCATGGCGCCCGGCGAGACCCGGCTGCTGGCCTTCGCCCGCGACCGCGACGTGCTGCTGACCGCCGCCAACGACCAGTCGGAGCGGCTGGTGGCCGCCGACCTGCAGGGCCACCAGCTGAAGCTGCGCTTCCTGCGCATCGAGACCCTGTCCTTCGCCATCGACCCGCGCGGCGCCCGCGGCCGGCTGCTGCTCGACCTGCCGCGCCGCGCCGGCGCCACGCCGCGCTTCAGCATCGCCTCCGAGGGGGATTTCGGCCTGCGCCACGAGGCGGTGCTGGACGGCAAGCCGACCACCCTGCGCCTGTCCTATGAGCGGGAGATGCGGCGCGACATGCCGCTCTGGGACCAGGGGCTGGGCGATCCGCGGCTGCTGGTCTGGCGCGACATCGACCTGGAGCGCGACGCCCGCCGCCTGCCCGGCGGCCCCGGCACGCTGGAGACGCTGCGCGAGCTGCAGACGCGCATGCCGCCCGAGGATGCCGGCACCCTGACCCGGCTGGTCGAGCAGATGGGCAGGCAGAGAGAACTGCTGGAGGCCTTCCGCGCCGCCGCCATCGCCGCCCAGGCCGCCGACACCACCCTGGCCCGGGCCCGCGCGGCGGTGGAGGACCGCAGCGGCGGGTCGCGCACCGCGGCGCGCCAGGCGCTGAACGCCGCCTCGGCCGAGGCGGAGCGCGCCGGCGCCGGCGCCGACCGCGCCTGGACCGCCTGGCAGCTGGGGGTCGAGGCGCTGGTCGGCGGCTAGCCGGCGGAGTCGCGCGCGGCCGGCCACGGCGGCGCCGGGCAGCGGAAGCCAGGGCAGGGGGCTTTTCCCCTCTCCGGGCCGCTGTTCGCCGCGGTCTTCGCCCCATTAAAAAACCGAATCAATCCATAAGCTAGAAAACCTGCCGGGGGCGGTGAAAGCCCGGCCGCGGCGGGTGCGCCGCACCGTTCCGGCCGCTCTCCGATTTCGCTTGACGGCCCCGCCACCCCTGGCCTAGGGGCCAACGCTGAGCTGATGGGCCGCGAGGTCCGGCAGCGTCCGGCGGGGGGTCTTCCCCCGGGCTTTCGCGCCGCCAGGGCCTCGTGCCTTGCGCAGCACGTCCGCCGCCGCCGGGCCGGAAGAGGCGGGCCGCACACCGTCTGTCGCAACAGGGCCGGTCGGCGCCATGCCCCGCGGGGTCAGCGCCCGGTCAAGTCGTGTCTGCCCGATGAGACACCGCCAGGGCCTTGCGGCGCCGCGGTGACTTTCCTCTGGTGGGGGCGCAGGAATCGGTCCGGACGCCTGTCCGGGCTGATGTCAGGAAATTTCCGCTTCATGGCTAATGCCAACAGCCCTTCCACGACCTCGGCCGGCATGGAAGATTTCGCCGCCCTGCTCGACGCCTCGCTGGGCGCCGATACCGGCTTCGCCGGCTCGGTGGTGACCGGCCGCGTCGTCCGGGTGGATGATGATTTCGCGGTCGTGGACGTCGGGCTGAAGAGCGAGGGGCGCGTGCCCCTCAAGGAATTCGCCCCCCCCGGCCAGAAGGCCGAGGTGAAGCCCGGCGACATCATCGAGCTCTTCGTCGAGCGCTATGAGGATCGCGACGGCTCCATCGTGCTGTCGCGCGAGAAGGCCCGCCGCGAGGAAGCCTGGACCAACCTGGAGAAGGCGTTCAACGCGCAGCAGCGCGTCAACGGCGTCATCTTCGGTCGCGTCAAGGGCGGCTTCACCGTCGACCTCGGCGGCGCCGTGGCCTTCCTGCCCGGCTCCCAGGTCGATATCCGCCCGGTGCGCGATGTCGGCCCGCTGATGGGCTCGCCCCAGCCCTTCCAGATCCTGAAGATGGACCGCGCCCGCGGCAACATCGTGGTCTCGCGCCGCGCTGTGCTCGAGGAGACGCGCGCCGAGCAGCGCTCGGAGCTCATCCAGGGCCTGAAGGAAGGCATGATCCTCGACGGCGTCGTCAAGAACATCACCGACTACGGTGCGTTCGTCGACCTCGGCGGCGTGGACGGCCTGCTGCATGTCACCGACATCGCCTGGCGCCGGATCAACCACCCCTCCGAGGCCCTGACCATCGGTCAGCAGGTCCGCGTGCAGGTCATCCGCTTCAACTCCGAGACGCAGCGTATCTCGCTCGGCATGAAGCAGCTGATGTCCGATCCGTGGGAAGGCGTGGCGATCAAGTACCCGGTCGGCGCCAAGTTCTCTGGCCGCGTGACCAACATCACCGACTACGGCGCCTTCGTGGAGCTGGAGCCGGGCGTCGAAGGCCTGGTCCACGTCTCCGAGATGAGCTGGACCAAGAAGAACGTCCACCCGGGCAAGATCGTCGCCACTTCGCAGGAAGTCGACGTGATGATCCTGGACGTGGACGAGCCGAAGCGCCGCATCTCGCTCGGCCTGAAGCAGGCCCAGGGCAATCCCTGGGAGCTGTTCCTGGAGAGCCATGGCCCCGGCTCGCTGGTCGAGGGCGAGATCCGCAACATCACCGAGTTCGGTCTGTTCGTGGGTCTGGCTCCCGAGATCGACGGCATGGTGCACATGTCCGACCTGTCGTGGGATGTTGCCGGCGAGCAGGCGATGGCCGCCTACAAGAAGGGCGACATCGTCAAGGCCAAGGTGCTGGACGTCGATATCGAGAAGGAGCGTATCTCCCTCGGCATCAAGCAGCTCCAGGCTGACCCGGCCGCCGAGGTTCTCGACCGCGTCCGCAAGGGCGATGTCGTGACCTGCATCGTGACCAAGGTCGAGCAGAACGGCATCGAGGTGAAGGTCGACGAGGTCCTGACGGGCTTCATCCGCCGCGCCGAGCTGGCCCGCGACCGTGGCGACCAGCGCCCCGACAAGTTCGCCATCGGCGAGAAGGTCGATGCGAAGGTCACCGCCGTCGACCGCGCTGCCCGCCGCCTGGCCCTGACCATCAAGGGCAAGGAAGTCGAGGAAGAGCGTGAGGCGATGAAGGAGTACGGCACCGCCGACTCCGGCGCCTCGCTGGGCGACATCCTGGGTGCGGCCATCCGCCGCCGTAACCAGATGGCGACCGACGAGTAATAGAGAAGGCCGGGGGGGGTCCGGGGCGCTGCCTCGGACGACCCCCGGACCCCCCTCTGTTTCCGATCTTTGGCGCTGGCGGAGACGGCAGCGCCCGGAAGGCCCCAGGGGGAAACCCCTGGGGCCTTTTGTCATGATGGCCTCTGGGGGGGGCCTTTCCCTTGACCCGGCACACCCCGCCCCCCATTCATGGGCGGCAATGAGCATGCCCCTCGAGCACGACCTGCTGGTCGACCGCCGCCGCCTGAAGCGCCGCCTGGTCTTCTGGCGCGTCGCCGCCGTGCTCGCGGTGCTGGCCGCCGGCGCCGCCCTCGCCACCCGCATGGCCGGCAGCTTCGCCCCCGCCCACCTGGTCCGCCTCTCGGTCGAAGGCACCATCACCGACGACCGCAAGCTGACCGAGGCCATCGCCGCCGCCGCCCAAGACGACGCGGTCCGTGGCATGATCCTGTCGATCGACAGCCCCGGCGGCACCGTCGCCGGCGGCGAGGGCCTGCACGCCGCGCTGAAGCGCTTCCGCGAGACCGGCAAGCCGCTGGTCGCCGTCATGCGCGGCACCGCGGCCTCGGCCGGCTACATGATCGCCATGCCGGCCCAGCGCGTCTTCGCCCGCGACTCCACCCTGACCGGCTCGATCGGCGTCATCCTGCAGAGCTTCGAGGCCAGCCGGCTGATGGACACGCTCGGCATCCGCGCCGAGATGCTGACCTCCGGCACGCTGAAGGGCGAGCCCAACCCGTTCCGCCCGATGACGGCGGAGGGCCGCGCCGTGCTGCAGGGGGTGCTGGCCGACATGCACGCGCAATTCGTCGCCATGGTCGCCGAAGGCCGCCAGCTGCCGCTCGAGCGCGTCCACGCCCTGGCCGATGGCCGCGTCTATACCGGCCGCCAGGCGCTGGCCGAGAAGCTGGTCGACGCCATCGGCGGCGAGCCCGAGGCCCGCGCCTGGCTGGCCGCCGAGGCCGCGATTCCCGACACCACCCCGGTGCAGGACCTGGACCCGCGCAGCGCGGCCGAGCGCGCTCTCGGCTTCTCGGTCCAGACCATCATGAAAAGCGTTGTTTCAGAATGGCTTGCGATTGACGGCGTCCGGGCCGTTTGGCAGCTTCCGCAATGACCCTTTCTGCAGTGACCGGCGAGCCGGCCCCCATTTCTGGCTTCCGGCAGGAGAGCGCAGTGCCATGACGAAATCCGAGCTGATCGCGCAACTGGCGGCGGCCAATCCGCATCTGCGCCAACCGGATGTGGAACTGATCGTGGGCACCATCTTCAACGAGATCACCGCGGCCCTGGCCCGCGGCGACCGGGTGGAGCTGCGTGGCTTCGGCGCCTTCTCCGCCAAGGCGCGGGAGGCCCGCACCGGCCGCAACCCGCGCACCGGCGAGGCCGTCGAGGTCTCCAGCAAGGCCGTGCCCTATTTCAAGCCGGGCAAGGAGCTGCGCGAGCGCGTCAATGGCGGGCCGCTGCAGGCGCCGAAACGCGCCCCGCGCGCGGTGCCCGCCCCATGAGGCTCATCGGCCTGGCGCTGACCGCGCTGCTGCTGCTGCTGCTGGTGCTCTTCGCCATTTCCAACAGCGCTGCCGTGCTGCTGCAGCTCTGGCCGCTCGACCTCGCCTGGGAGGTGCCGCTGGCCGGCGCCGTGCTGGGGGCCGCCGCCATCTCCTTCCTGCTCGGCGCCCTGGTGGCCTGGGGCGGCGCGCTGCGCTACCGCCGCCGCGCCTGGAAGATGCAGCGCGCGGCGCAGCTGCTGGAGGCCGAGCTCGCCGAGCTGCGCGCCCAGCAGGACGCGGCGCGCAAGGCGGCGACGCCAGCCGGCACGGCCCTGGCCACCCGCTGATGCGCCAGAAGCCTAATGCAGCCGGCATCATCGCCGCGCTGGACACGGCGGATGCCGCCCGGGCCGAGGCCTGGGCCGGCGCCGTCGCCCCGCATGTCGGCCTGGTCAAGGTCGGGCTGGAGCTGTTCTGCGCCGAGGGCCTGTCGGTGGTCACCCGCGTGGCGCAGCACCGCCCGGTCTTCCTCGACCTGAAGTTCCACGACATCCCCAACACCGTGGCCGGCGCCGTCCGCTCGGTCTGCGCGGCGCGACCGGCGATGCTGACGCTGCATGGCGGCGGCGGCAGCGCCATGATCGAGGCCGCCCGCCGCGCCGCCGAGGACAGCCTCGGCGAGGACCGCCCGGCGATCCTGGCGGTCACCGTGCTGACCAGCTTCACCGCCAGCGGCCTGGCCGATACCGGTGTCTCCGGCGGCCCGGCGCAGCAGGTGCTGCGGCTGGCCCGCCTGGCCCTGGCCGCCGGCGCCGATGGCCTTGTCTGCAGCCCGCATGAGGTTTCTCGTATTCGCGACGCCTTTGGCGGCGACCCGCTGCTGGTGGTCCCGGGCGTGCGCCCGGCCGGCGCCGATATCGGCGACCAGGCCCGCGTGGCGACACCGGAAGAAACCATCGCCGCCGGCGCCGACTGGCTGGTGATCGGCCGGCCGATCATGGCAGCCCCCGACCCGGCGGCGGCCGCGGCCGCCATCGCCGCCTCGATCCGGCCGCGCTGATGCCGGACAGCCACGCCCCCGTCCAGGTCAAGATCTGCGGCATCAACGACGCCGAGGCCTATGACGCCGCCTGCCGTGCCGGCGCCGACCTGGTGGGCTTCGTCTTCTACCCGCCCTCGCCGCGCTATGTCAGCCCGGAGCAGGCGGCGGCGCTGGCCGGGCGCAGCGGCAACGGCCGCCGGCCGCTCTGCGTCGGGCTGTTCGTCGACCCGGACGACGCGCTGATCGCCGAGGTGCTGGAGCAGGTGCCGCTCGGCCTGCTGCAGCTGCACGGGGAGGAGACGCCGGAACGCTGCGCCGCCATCCGCGCGCGCTTCGGCCTGCCGGTGATGAAGGCGCTGGGCATCGGCTCGGAGGCCGATCTCGACCTGATCGAGGCCTATGCCCCCGTGGTCGACCGCTTCCTGCTGGATGCCAAGGCGCCGCCGGGCGCCAGCCTGCCGGGCGGCAACGCGGTCAGCTTCGACTGGTCGCTGCTGGCCGGCCGCGCCATTCCCCGGCCCTGGATGCTGGCCGGCGGCCTGACGCCGCTGAACATCGCCCAGGCGATCCGCGCCACCGGTGCCACCGCGGTCGACGCCTCCTCCGGCCTCGAGCGGCTGCGCGGGGTCAAGGACCCGGTGCTGATCGCAGCCTTCATCGCGGCGGCGCATTCCGCCTGATTTGTGAAAAAAGCCTGCGGGAGTGAATTCCCCCGGGCCCGCATCGGGTTAAAAGAGCACAGGGGATACGATCCCCTGCTGCCGCTGCGCGGGATTCAGGACGCGCGGCCTGGAGGAATTCAGTGAACAAGCCTCTGCCAAATACTCTGCGCCAGGGCCCGGATGGGCGCGGTCGCTTCGGTCAGTTCGGTGGCCGCTACGTCGCCGAGACGCTGATGCCCGTCATCCAGGAGGTCGAGCAGGCCTATAACGCGGCCCGCAACGACCCGGCCTTCATGGCAGAGTGGCGACGCTTGCTGAAAGACTATGTCGGCCGGCCCAGCCCGCTGTGGCTCTGCGAGCGGCTGACCGAGCACCTGGGCGGCGCCAAGGTCTACTTCAAGCGCGAGGAGCTGAACCACACCGGCGCGCACAAGATCAACGCCGTGCTGGGCCAGATCATGCTGGCCAAGCGCATGGGCAAGCCGCGCATCATCGCCGAGACCGGCGCCGGCCAGCATGGCGTGGCCACCGCCACCGCCTGCGCGTTGTTCGGCCTGAAGTGCATCGTCTACATGGGCGCCACCGACGTCGAGCGGCAGCAGCCCAATGTCTTCCGCATGAAGCTGCTGGGGGCGGAGGTCATCCCCGTCACCTCCGGCGCCGGCACGCTGAAGGATTCGATGAACGAGGCGATGCGCGACTGGGTCGCGAACGTCTCCGACACCTACTACTGCATCGGCACCGTGGCCGGCCCCGCGCCCTTCCCGCAGATGGTGCGCGACTTCCAGTGCGTCATCGGCGAGGAGACCAAGCAGCAGATCCTGCTGGCCGAAGGCCGGCTGCCCGACGCGCTGGTCTGCGCCGTCGGCGGCGGCTCCTCGGCGATGGGGCTGTTCCACCCGTTCCTGGACGACCCCGAGGTCGCCATCTACGGCGTCGAGGCCGCCGGCCGCGGCATCGATTCCGGCGAGCATGCGGCGGCCATCGCCGGCGGCCAGCCGGGCGTGCTGCATGGCAACCGCACCTATCTGCTGCAGGATGCGCATGGCCAGATCCAGGAGGCGCATTCGATCTCGGCCGGGCTCGACTATCCCGGCATCGGCCCGGAGCATTCCTGGCTGCACGAGATCGGCCGCGCCACCTATGTCAGCGTGACCGACACCGAGGCGCTGGAAGCCTTCCAGCTGTGCTCGCGGCTGGAGGGCATCATCCCCGCCCTCGAATCCGCGCATGGGCTGGCGTATGTGATGAAGCTGGCGCCGACGCTGGACAAGGACAAGATCATCGTCCTGAACCTGTCCGGCCGCGGCGACAAGGACATCTTCACCGTCGCCAAGCACCTGGGAGAGACGCTGTGAGCCGCATCGCCAAGCGCTTCGCAGAGCTCAAGGCCGAGGGCCGTGGCGCCCTGATGCCCTTCATCGAGGCCTATGACCCCGACCCCGCCACCAGCATGGCGCTGCTGCGCGGGCTGCCGGGGGCGGGGGCCGACCTGATCGAGCTGGGCGTGCCCTTCACCGACCCGATGGCCGACGGCCCGACCGTGCAGATGGCCGGGCAGCGCGCGCTGAAGGCCGGCGGCACCCTGGCCGGCGCCATGGCCATGGTGCGCGACTTCCGCCGCGAGGATGACGACACGCCGATCGTCCTGATGGGCTATCTCAACCCCATCCTGGCCTATGGCATCGACCGCTTCTGCCTCGACGCTTCCTCCTCGGGGGTGGATGGGCTGATCGTGGTCGACCTGCCGCCGGAGGAAGCCGACGAGCTGGCGATCCCGGCCAAGGCGCAGCTGCTGGACATGATCCGCCTGGTGGCGCCCACCACCGACGAGAACCGCCTGCCCAAGGTCCTCGCCGGCACCAGCGGCTTCATCTACTACGTGGCCATCGCCGGCATCACCGGCACCCGCAGCGCCACCAAGGACACGCTGGCCGACGCCATCCCGCGCGTCCGGCGCTTCACCGACCTGCCCATCGCCATTGGCTTCGGCGTCCGCACGCCGCAGCAGGCGGCGGAAGCGGTGCAGGTGGCGGACGGCGCCGTGGTGGCCTCGGCGCTGATCGACACCCTGGCCAGGTCGCTCGACGAGCAGGGCCGGGCGAAGCCCGACACCGTCCGCAAGGTGCTCGACCAGGTGCGCGACCTGGCCGAGGCGGTGCGGGTGGCGCGGGTCGCGGCCTGACGAGAAGCGTTTGGAGGCAAGGCCAGGGGGAATGAATTCCCCCTGGACGGCCCGGCAGCAGCGCGACCTTCGAGGTCGCGCTGTTTTTGTATAGGGGCGTCCCGCCGTGATGCCCGTACGACGGTGCCGTTGAAGAGCAGGCCTTCGAACGGCCGGTGACCAGAAAGAAGAAGGGGTCCAGGGGAATTCATTCCCCTGGCCTGCCCCCGTCTTTTCTTCAGCTATCCAGCCTGATCCCCAGTTCCCGGATCAACGGCCGCCACACCCCGTTTTCTGCCGCGACGAAGTCGTTCAGGGCGCCGGGGGTCCAGGGCGCGCTTTCGATGCCGAGGTTGCGCATCCGCTCCTGCATGGCATCCGACGCCACTGCCGCGCGCAGGTCCTGGTTCAGCCGCTCGATCACCGCGGCGGGGGTGCCGGCGGGGGCGTGCATGCTCTGCCAGCCGAAGGCGACGGCCTTGTCGATGCCGAGCTCCAGCGCCGTCGGCACGCCGGGCGCCTGGGCCGAGCGCGCCTCGGACAGCACCACCAGGGCGCGGGCCTTGCCGTCGCGCAGGAAGGGGATGCCGGTGGCGCAGTCGATCAGCACGCTGTCGAGCGTGCCCCCCAGCAGGTCCTGCATGGCGGCGGGGCCGCCGCGATAGGGCACGTGGGTGGCATCGAACCCGGCGCGGCGCTTCAGCATCTCCATCGCCAGGTGGTGCGGCGAGGCCACGGCGGGGGAGCCGTAGGTGGGCGGGGTCGCCAGCTTCGTGTAGGCGGCGAAGCTGTCGACCGGGCTGTCGGGGCGGACCACCAGGAACAGCGGAAACCGACCGATGAAGCCGACGCCGGTCAGGTCGCGGTCGGGGTCGTAGGGCAGGCGGGCGTAGAGCGCCGGGTTGTAGACCAGGTTGCCGTTGTCGGCGTGCAGCAGGGTGTAGCCGTCGGGCGCGCTGCGGCTGACGGTCTCGCTGGCCAGCACGGCGCCGCCGCCGGGGCGGTTTTCCACCAGCATGGTCTGGCCCAGGCGCGGGGTGATGAAGCTGGCGATCAGCCGGGCATAGGTGTCGCTGGGGCCGCCGGGGGGATAGCCCACCACCCAGCGCAGCGCGCGCTCGGGCCAGGAGGCCGTCTGGGCCTTGGCCAGGGAGGGCAGGGCCAAGGCCGTGCCCAGAACAGCGCGTCGTCGCAGCATCGCATGGCTTCCCGTGATGCGGCGCATCATGCGGGATCGCCGGTCAGCGCGCCAGCAGCAGCACCCAGAGCGGCAGGCTGACCATGGCGGCCAGGTGCTGGGTGGTGATCATCGCCGCCATCAGCGGCGCGTCGCCGCCCATGACGCGGGCCTGGACATAGGCGGTGGTGGCGGTGGGCTGGGCCATGAACAGCACGGCGACGGCCAGCGCCAGCGCCTCCAGCCCCAGCAGCTTCGCCAGGACCAGGGCGATGACGGGCATCACCAGCAGCTTCAGCACCCCGGTCAGCAGCTGCGTCACCGGCTGCGCCTGCAGCGCCCCCGGCGTCAGCGCCGCGCCGACGCAGAGCAGGCCCACGGCCAGCGACCCCTGCGCCAGGCCGCGCAGCAGCCCCGACAGCCCCGGCGGCGGCCCGCCGAGCAGCGCCAGCACCATGCCCGCGGCGCAGGCCAGCAGCAGCGGGTTGGTCGCCATCTGCTTCGCCACCCGCCAGGGGCTGGGCCGCGTCGCCCCGCCGAGGGCGAAGACGATGGTGATCACCACCTGCACGAAGGGCACGATCAGCCCGGTGGCGATGCCGCCGAAGGCGATCCCGGCCGGGCCATGCACCGCGCCGGCCACGGCGAAGGCGAGGAGATTGTTGTAGCGGATGCCGCCCTGCAGGACGGAGGTCGCCGCCGCATGGCCATGCCCCAGCGCGCGCGCCAGCAGCAGCGACAGCACCGTGCCGATGGCGAGCGACCCCCAGATGGTCCCGGCCAGCGCCCCCAGCGGCAGGGCGGCCAGGTCGACCGCCCCGATCGAGGAGACCAGCAGCGCCGGCAGCAGCACGGAGAAGACCAGCTTCTCCATGCCCGCCCAGACCGCCACCTCGGTCAGCAGCCGGCGGCGCAGCAGGGCGCCCAGGCCGATCATCCCGAAGGTGGCGACGAAGGCGTCCAGCCAGGGGCCCATGGGCTTGGTCGCCTCAGCCGGCGGCGACCAGCGCCTTCAGGTCGGCCTGCGGCCGGGCGCCGAAATGGCCGATGCATTCGGCCGCGGCGATCGAGCCCCAGCGGCCGCATTCCGGCAGCGCGTGGCCGGCGGTCAGCGCGGCGAGGAACCCGGCGGCATAGGCGTCGCCGGCGCCGGTGGTGTCGACCACCTGGGCGGGGGCCGCCTTGATCACATGGGTCTGCTCGCCGGAGACGACGACGCTGCCCTGCTCGCTGCGGGTCAGCGCGGCCAGCTTCACCTCGCCGCGCACCGCCTCCATCGCCGCCTCGAAGCTGTCGACCTCGTAGAGCGACATGATCTCCGCCTCGTTGGCGAAGAGGATATCGACCTGGCGGGCGACCAGCGCGCGGAAGGCCTCGCGGTGGCGGCCGACGCAGAAGGGGTCGGACAGCGACAGCGCGACCTGGCGCCCCGCCGCGTGCGCCGCCGCCGCCGCCCGGCGGAACGCCGCCTGCGCCGCCGGCGGGTCGAACAGGTAGCCCTCGAGGTAGGTGACCGCGGCCGAGGCGACGAGGGCGGTGTCCACGTCCGCCTCGCCGAAGCTGACGCAGGCGCCTAGATAGGTGTTCATGGTGCGCTGGCCATCCGGCGTCACCAGGATCAGGCAGCGCGCCGTGGGATCGCCACCGGTGAGCGGCGCCGAGGGGAAGACCACGCCGGCGGCGCGGATGTCATGCGCGAAGGCCTGGCCCAGCGTGTCGTCGGCGACCTTGCCGAGATAGCCGACCTTGGCGCCCAGCCCCGCCGCCACCGCGCAGGTATTGCCGGCCGAGCCGCCGCTGCTCTCCACGCCCGGGCCCATCGCGCCGTAGATCGCCTCGGCGCGGGCGGTGTCGATCAGCGCCATCGACCCCTTCACCATGCCCTGGGCGGCCAGGAACCCGTCCTCGGCGCGCGCCTGCACGTCCAGGATGGCATTGCCGATGCCGAGGATGTCGAGAGTGGTGGCGGTCATGCTGCGGTCCTGATCTGCCTGCGCCCCCGCGATAGCAGCCGGGCGCGGCGCTTCATAGGGCGCCGCCGGGACGCGGCGGAGGTGCCGGGTTTCGCTCACATCTCGCGGCGCAGGAATTTCCGGCGGCGTGACGAATATCCGCCCCGCGCTGCTGCGCCAGGGGCTTCGGGCCGCGCGCAGCGCGCGAGAAAAGCGCGGGAAATTCAGCCGCGCGGCCTGCCCCCGGTTGTTCCACCGGGGACCGCGTGATAGCCCCGCTCAGACGCACCCCGCCGCCTGGCGGAGACTGCGCCAGGCTTCATTGAAAACAGTCGTGCAGAGGGGGCACCGATGTCCATCTTCCG
Source organism: Roseomonas sp. 18066 (assembly GCF_902706185.1). Classification (GTDB taxonomy): domain Bacteria; phylum Pseudomonadota; class Alphaproteobacteria; order Acetobacterales; family Acetobacteraceae; genus Pseudoroseomonas. The sequence goes on from NZ_CACSJM010000030.1 coordinate 34,878, forward strand.
CCGCCGCGAAGAGCCCACACCGCCCGCGCCCGCTGCGGGAGGGACCGAGGATGCCGGCAAGGCGCCGACCACCGTGCCGGTGGCCCGCGACCCGGATCTCGCCGTTCCCCCCTTCCGCCCCGCCGCGCCCAGCAAGGAGGCCGCCATGACCCTGCCGCCGAAGCCCAGCCAGCCGCCCGCCGGAATGGGCATGCCGCCGCGGCCGCCGGTCAATGCCGGCGCCCCCGGCGCCCCGCCCGTTCGTCCCGGCCAGCCGGTCGCCGCCGTCGAGCGGCGCACCATGGTTGTCGGCAAGGGCATCAGCCTGCAGGGCACGGTGACCGACGCCGAGCGCCTGGTCGTCGAAGGCACCATCGAGAGCCAGATGATGCACGCCAATGAGCTGATGATCAGCCATGCCGGCGTGTTCAAGGGCGAGGTCGAGGTCGATGACGCCGAGATCGCCGGCACCTTCGACGGCACCATCACCGCCCGCAACAACCTGGTGATCCGCGCCACCGGCAAGGTGCTGGGCGTCGCCCGCTGCCGCCGCCTGCAGGTGGAGGAGGGCGGCCAGCTCTCCGGCCGCATGGAGATGCTGGGCGAGGGTGGCAGCCGCGCCCCTGCCCTGCCGCTGCCCGCCGACGAGGCCTGAACCGACACGCCCGCGGGCCGGCCCCCGGCCCGCGGCGCATCCCTTGCGAAGCATGCGACCCTTTTCCCTGCTGCTGATCCCGCTCCTCGCCGCCTGCGCCCAGGAGCCCGCCGTCGACCGCCACGCGGTGCTGCGCGACGTGCTGGAAAGCTACCGCAACAATATCGCCGGCATGCAGCCGACCACCGCGCCGGTGCTGCCGCAGCTCGACGGCACGCCGCAGAGCGCGACCCAGCTGCTCGGCCAGTCGCCCGACGCCGTGCGCCGCTGGCTCGGCGAGCCGCGCCTGCGCCGCAACGAAGGCAATGCCCAGGTCTGGCTCTACCAGGGGCAGTTCTGCAACCTGGACGTGGTGATGGATCGGGATGACACCGCGGGCAGCCCGCTGCGCGTCAGCTATGCCGCCGCCCGCGCCAGCGGGACCGAGCGGCGGACCGAAGCCGCCTGCATGAGCGAGCTGCTCCGGCGCGGCTGAACATAAAAAAAGGCCGGGGGAATGAATTCCCCCGGACCCCCATCTTTTTTCTGTCCTGAAAGCCAGATCAGCGGCGGGACAAATCCACCAACCCACAAAAACCCGTCTCGGTGCCGAAGGCCAGGTGCGTGCCCGTCGGGCTCCAGGCCAGCGCGCTCACGGCGCCGCGGCCGGGGGCGGCCACCGGCACGATCTTGCCGCTGCCGACCTCGGCCATCAGCACCAGCCCATCCGCGAAGCCGGCAGCCACCACCTCATGCTGCGGATGGCAGGCGACTTGGCTGCACAGCACCCCGTCGCCCCCGGCCAGCTCCAGCGGCGGCTTGCCCATCGGCCCGCCGGCGAAGAACGGCCACAGCACGATGCAATCCGCCCCCGACGTCGCCAGCCAGCGACCCTTGCCGCCCGTGAACGAGAAGCTCTTGATCTTGGAGGGGTAGCCGGACATCCGCATGTCCTGCTGGTCGGTCAGCCGCCAGCCATGCAGGGCATTCTCCTGCATCGAGGTCACCACATGGGTGCCGTCCGGGCTGAACGCCGTCGCCTGGTGGCTGCCCTTCCAGGGCAGCACCTTGGCATTGTCGTCCTTGCTGTTGACGAACCAGACGCTGGCGCCGTTGTAGTGGCCGGCGGCGACCCGCTTGCCCTTGGCGTCGAAGGCGACGCCGCCGACGCTGGACGGGTGCGTCAGCGCCTTCAGCTTCGCCCCGTCCTTGCCCAGCACATGCACCACCTTGCCCACCGAGGCGGCGCGCAGGCCGGACGGGTGGCTGGCCACATGCTCGACCCACTTCATCATGCCGAAATCGGCCAGCGTCCTGGTGCTGCCATCGGTCTCGACCCGCAGCAGCTTGCCGTCGTCGCCGCCCGACAGGAAGCCGCTGCCGGCATCGGCCACCATCGACAGGCAGGCGCCGTCATGCGCCTCCAGCTTGCGCCAGGCGGTCTCGGGGGTCTTGGGGTCGGCCAGGTGGATGCTGCCGTCGCCCAGCGCGAAGCCGGCCGACTTGCCATCCGCCCCGAAGGCGACATTGACCACCCAGGCGCCCAGCTCATGCCCGGCGCCGCGGCTCTGCAGGATGAAGTCGGCGTCGTCGACGCTTCCGGTCTCGGTCTCGCTCATGCCACGACACAGCTCTCGAAGCCGCGGCGCAGCTGCGGGCGGTTCAGGTTGCGGCCGATGAAGACCAGCTTGGACTTGCGCGGGTCGCCGTCCTTCCAGGGGCCGATGAAGTCGCCATCGGCGATCATATGCACCGCCTGGAAGGCGAAGCGGCGGTCCTCGCCCTCATAGGCCAGGATGCCCTTGGTGCGCAGCAGGTCCTGGCCCTTGGCCTGCAGCAGCTGGCCGATCCAGGCGTTGAACTTCTCCGCGTCGATCGGCTGGCTGACCTCGAAGGACATGCTCATGATGTCCGCATTGTGCTCATGCTCGTCGGAGGTCAGGAAGTCCGGCTCGCGCTCCAGGATGCGCTCCAGGCTGAAGGCCTCGCGCCCGACCACGCTGTCGACCGGCACCGCCGACTTGGTGGCGCGCTGCAGCTCGGCATAGGGGTTGATGGCACGGATGCGGCGCTCGACCTCGGCCGCCTCGGCCTCGTCCACCAGGTCCATCTTGTTCAGCACGATCAGGTCGGCGAAGGCGATCTGCTCCTCGGCCTCCTTCGAATCGGCCAGGCGGGCGACCAGGTTCTTGGCGTCGACCACGGTGACGATGGCGTCCAGGCGCGTCGCCCGCTTGACGTCCTCGTCCATGAAGAAGGTCTGCGCGACCGGGGCCGGGTTGGCCAGGCCGGTGGTCTCGACGATGATGCCGTCGAACTTGCCGCGGCGCTTCATCAGCCCGCTGAGGATGCGCACCAGGTCGCCGCGCACGGTGCAGCAGATGCAGCCGTTGTTCATCTCGAACACTTCCTCATCGGCATCGATGACGAGGTCGTTGTCCACGCCGAGCTCCCCGAACTCGTTGATCACCACGGCGAATTTCTTGCCGTGGTTCTCGGTCAGGATGCGGTTCAGCAGCGTGGTCTTGCCGGCGCCCAGATAGCCGGTCAGCACGGTGACGGGGACGGTCTCGGTGTCGCTCATGGGGGACTTCTCTCCTGCCGGGGGAACGGCGCTCGCAGCGTTATATGATACGCTTCCCGCCGAAGGTCACGGGGTCCGCTGCGATCAGCGGGCATGCCCGACCCGCGGCCCCCCGCCGCCTGTGCCGCAAATTCCGTTGCGATGCCCGCGCGACCCGGCCTAGCCTCGGCTCCCGCGCGACTGGCGAGAGAGATGGAGCACCATCGGGAAGCGCGGGGCCATGCCGGCCATGCCGCTCGCCTGGGCAATCCACGCTTCCTTCCCGAGGAGGATTGCCATGTCCGCCACCACCGCCTTGCTCGCCATCCTGGGCGCCCTGCTGCTGGGCGCCATCAGCCCCGGCCCCAGCTTCGTCCTGGTCTGCCGCCTCGCCGTCGGCCGCGCCCGAGGCGCTGGCCTGGCCGCGGCGCTGGGCATGGGGGTGGGGGGCGCGGTCTTCGCCGGCCTCGCCCTGCTGGGCCTGGCCGCGCTGCTGACCCGGGTCGAGGCCCTGGCGCTGGGCCTGCGCCTGGGCGGCGGGCTGTACCTGCTGTGGCTCGGCTGGCGCATCTTCCGCGGCGCCGCCATGCCGCTGGCGATGGAGGGGCCGGACGCGCCGCCGCGCCGCGGCAACGCCTTCTGGCTGGCGCTGGCGACCCAGCTGAGCAACCCGAAGACGGCGCTGGCCTATGCCGGCATCTTCGCCGCCCTGCTGCCGGCCGACCGTCCGGGCTGGTTCCTGCTGGCGCTGCCGCTGCTGGTGCTGGCGGTGGAGGCCGGCTGGTACGCGCTGGTGGCCCTGGCCTTCTCGGCGCCGGCGCCGCGGGCGGCCTATCTGCGCAGCAAAGCCTGGCTGGACCGCGCCGCCGGGCTGGTCATGGCCGGGCTCGGCATGCGGCTGCTGCTGCCGCGCTGAAACGAAGAAGGGGGAGGCCGAAGCCTCCCCCCCAGTTTCAGGCGGCCGCCTTGATGGCGTCGGCCAGGGTGCCGAAGATCCGGTCGATATGGCTGCGCTCGGCGATCAGCGGCGGCGACAGCGCGATGATGTCGCCGGTGGTGCGGATCAGCACGCCCTTGTCGAAGCAGTCGCGGAACACGTCGACGGCGCGCGCCGCCGGCTTGCCCGGGCGCGACGACAGCTCGATGCCGCAGACCAGCCCGATCGAGCGGATGTCGATGACATTCGGCAGGCCGCGCAGCGAATGGGCGGCCTCCTCGAAATACGGCTCCATCGCCTTGGCGCGGCCCGGCAGGTCTTCCGAGACATGCAGGTCCAGCGTGGCGATCGCCGCCGCCGAGGCCAGCGGATGGCCGGAATAGGTGTAGCCGTGGAACAGCTCGATCCCGTCCGGCGCGCCGTTGACGATGGCGTCGTAGATGCCGTTGTTCACCGCGACGGCGCCCATCGGCACGGCGGCGTTGGTCAGCCCCTTGGCCATGGTCATGATGTCGGGGGTGACGCCGAAGCGCTCCGATCCGAAATTGGTGCCGACGCGGCCGAAGCCGGTGATGACCTCGTCGAAGATCAGCAGGATGCCGTGCTTGTCGCAGAGCTCGCGCAGCCGCTGCAGGTAGCCGACCGGCGGCACCAGCACGCCGGTGGAGCCCGCCATCGGCTCGACCATCACGGCGGCGATGGTGTCGCCATGCAGCGCGACCAGCCCTTCCAGCGCATCGGCCAGGTGGGCGCCGTGCTCGGGCAGGCCGCGGACGAAGCTGTTCTGCGCCGGCAGGTGGGTGTGCGGCAGGTGGTCGACATAGGGCAGCATCGCGCCGAACTGCTTGCGGTTGCCGCCGATGCCGCCCACCGACATGCCGCCGAAGCCGACGCCGTGATAGCCGCGCTCGCGCCCGACCAGGCGGACGCGCTGGGCCTGGCCGCGCGCCTTCTGGTAGGCCAGCGCGATCTTCAGCGCGGTGTCGGCGCTCTCGCTGCCGGAATTGGTGAAGAAGATGCGGTCCAGCCCCTCGGGCGTCATCGAGGCGACGCGCGCCGCCGCCTCGAAGGCCAGCGGATGGCCGAGCTGGAAGGTCGGCGCGAAGTCCATCACCGCCGCCTGCTTCTGGATCGCCTCGGTGATCTGGCGGCGGCCATGGCCGGCGTTGCAGCACCACAGGCCGGCGGTGCCGTCGATCACTTCCTGCCCGTCCGCGGTCCAGTAGGACATGCCCTCGGCCCGCGCCAGCAGGCGGGGATGCCCCTTGTAGTAGCGGTTGTCGGTATAGGGCATCCAGAAGGCGTCCAGATTGTTGGGACGCGGCACGGCGATCTGGTTCATGGCGATCCTGCGCGGGCAAGGGCGTAAGCCGGCGAGGCTAGGCCCGATGCGCGCGGCTGGCGAGGGGCGATGCGCCGCCGCGGCCGCAGAAAACGCTGATTTTTCCGCTGTCCGGCGCAGTCGCTGCGCCGGCACGGCACGGCGCCTCAGCCCTTGCGGCGCCCGGCCAGGCAGCCTTCGGCCAGCAGGCGGAAGGCATCCGCCCGGTGGCTGATGGCGTGCTTCTCGGCCTTGCCCATCTCGGCGAAGCTCTGGCTGTGGCCGTTCGGCACGAACATCGGGTCGTAGCCGAAGCCGGCCTCGCCGCGTGGCGGCCAGATCCATTCGCCCATCGCCCGGCCCTCGAAGCCCTCCGTATGGCCGTCCGGCCAGGCCAGGACGAGCGCGCAGGTGAACCAGGCGCCGCGATCGGCATGCGGCCGCGCCAGATCCGCCACCTTGGCCATGGCGGCGGGATAGTCGCGGCTGCCATCCGGCTGCTCGGCCCAGTCGGCGGTGTAGACGCCGGGCGCCCCGTCGAGGGCTGCGACCGAGAAGCCGCTGTCATCGGCCAGCGCCACCAGGCCAGAGGCCTTCGCCGCGGCCAGGGCCTTGATCGTGGCATTGCCGATGAAGCTGGTCTCGGTCTCGTCCGGCACGGGAAGGTCCAGGTCCTTCGCGCTGACGATCTCGATGCCGTATTCGGCCAGCAGGGCGGCGTTCTCGCGCACCTTGCCGGCATTGTGGCTGGCCATGACGATGCGCGTCTCGGTCAGCGGGCGGCGGGGGGCGCTCACGGGGACGCTCACCGGCCGATCGCCCGGCGCTGGGCGGCGAAGAGGCCCTCGCTGCCCTGGCGGGCCAGGGCCAGCATCGCCTGGAACTGGGCGTCGTCGAAGGGGGCGCCCTCGGCCGCGGCCTGCAGCTCGACGATGCCGCCCTTGCCGGTCAGCACGAAATTGGCGTCGGTCTGCGCCGCGCTGTCCTCGGCATAGTCGAGGTCCAGCACCGTCTCGCCCTTGTAGACGCCGCAGGAGACGGCGGCGACCTGGTCGCGCAGCGGGTTGCGCGACATCAGGTTCTTCAGCACGCAATGCTCGAAGGCCTGGTGCAGCGCCACCCAGGCGCCGGTGATGGCGGCGCAGCGGGTGCCGCCATCGGCGGTCAGCACGTCGCAATCGATGGTGATCAGCACCTCGCCCATGGCCTTGCGGTCGATCACGGCGCGCAGCGCGCGGCCGATCAGGCGCTGGATTTCCTGGGTGCGGCCGGACTGCTTGCCGCGGGCGGCCTCGCGCTCGCCGCGGCTGTGGGTGGCGCGCGGCAGCATGCCGTATTCGGCGTTGACCCAGCCCTCGCCCTTGCCGCGCAGGAAGCCGGGGACGCGGCCCTCGACGCTGGCGGTGCAGAGCACCTCGGTGACGCCCATGCGGATCAGGCAGGAGCCCTCGGCGTGGCGGGCGGCGCCAGGCTGGAGCGTGACGCTGCGAAGCGCATCGGCAGCGCGGCCGGAAGGACGCATGGCGGGGGGACTTTCCTGGGGTTCTTGCTGTGGGGCTGATGCGCTGGGGGGAGGGTGGCTGTCAAACCGAAGACAGGGATTTCAAAGGAAGTTATTGAAAAGGTTGGGGGAATGAATTCCCCCAAGCCCCCATCTTTTTTCTGATATTCGGCCATGACCAGGCCAACGTTTCACGGGAAACGTCGCCAGGGGGTCACGGTGGGACGCCGGCAGTGTGGCCTGCGGCAGCACAGACAGAAAAAAGATGGGGTCCAGGGGAATTCATTCCCCTGGCCTTTTCCTTTTTAAATTAAATACTTAAACCTCAACCAATCGCAGCATTTCAGAGAACAGCGCCTCCCGCTGCGCCGCCAGCGAGGCGTCGCGTTCCCGCGTCACCGCCAGGATCGCCTCGGGGTCATCCAGGCGCCCGGCCGGCGTGAAGCCGATCCAATCGGCGACGCAGCCGGCATTGGCCTCCGGGTGGAACTGCACCCCCAGCGCGCGGCGGTGGCGGAAGGCCTGGATGGTGTCTTCCGACCGCGCCAGCACCTCGGTCCCCTCGGGCACCGCCACATGGTCGCCGTGCCAGCGCACCCAGGGCCCGCGCCAGACCGGGCCGGTGACCTCGGCGGTCTCCATCCAGCCCTCGTGGAAGCGGCCGATGGCGGAGACGCTGCCGCCGATGGCGCTGGCGATCATCTGCGCGCCGAAGCAGATGCCGATCACCGCGCGCCCATCCGCGATCCAGCGGGACAGCAGGTCGCGTTGCGCGGCGATCCAGGCATCGGCGTCATAGGCCGCCTGGGGCGAGCCCAGCGTCACCAGCAGGTCGGCCTCGGGCAGCGGCGCGCCCGCCACGAGGCCAGGACCGGAGGCCGTGTCCAGCGTGGCGCCGCGATCCGCCTGCAGCCAGGCGCCGAAATGCCCGATCGGGGCGAGGGGGGAATTCTCGAGAACGAGCACGCGCATCGCACAGCTTCCATGCAGAAGCGGGGAGTTTCCCATCCCCCGCGCCCGGTGGAAACTGCCCCGATCATGATCGTGCGCAAGCGTCCCGGGCCGCTCGGCCTGATCTTCACCCTGCGCGGCTCCATCCTGCCGCGGATCTTCGGCCGGCTGGTGGTGGTGACGCTGCTGGCGACCCTGCTGACGGCGGCCGACCTGGGCTGGCCGCAGATCTTTCCGCAGATCACCGCGCTGCCCTTCACCTTCATGGGCCTGGCGCTGTCCATCTTCTTGGGCTTCCGCACCAACACCTGCTACGCGCGCTGGTGGGAGGCGCGCGGCCTCTGGGGCCGGCTGGAAATGGCGGCGCGCAGCCTGGCGCGGGACATGGACGCGCTGTTCCCGGACGACACAGCGCTGCGGCAACGGGTGGTGCGCCGGCTAGTCGGCTTCACCCTCGGCCTGGCGGCGCAGCTGCGCCAGGGCCAGGCGGCGACGGCGCTGGCCCCCTGGCTGCCGGAGGCCGAGGCCGCCGCGGCGCCCGCCCTGCGCAACCCGCTGCAGGCGACCTTGCGCGCCATCGCCCGGGAGCTCGCCGAGGCGCGGCGCCAGGGCCGCATCGGCGAGCCGCTCTATGCCCAGCTGGAGACCCAGCTGGGCGTGCTGACCGAGGCGCAGACCGGCTGCGAGCGCATCCGCAACACCCCCACCCCCTTCGCCTATTGGCTGCTGCTGAACCGCACCGCCTGGCTGTTCTGCCTGCTGCTGCCCTTCGGCTATGTCGGCGCGCTGGGGCTGGCGACGCCGGCGGTGGTGGCGATCCTGGCCTATACCTTCTTCGGGCTGGACGAGCTCAGCGACGAGCTGGAGGAACCCTTCGGCACCGCGGTCAACGACCTGCCGATCGACGCGCTCGCCCGGCTGGTGCAGATCGACCTGCTGGAATCGCTGGGCGAGACCGACCTGCCGCAGCCCCTGAAGCCGGTGCGCGACCTGCTGCTGTAGCTATCGCAGCGTCTTCTTCATGTGGATGACGATGCCCAGCGGCGGCAGCACCTCCTCGGCGTATTTCTCGTAGCCATAGCGGGCATAGAGGGCGAGGTTCGAATCGAAGCGGCTGTTGGTGTAGAGCCGCATCTCGGAGAGGCCCGCCGCCCGCGCCAGACCCTCGGCATGGGCCAGCAGGGCGCGGCCCAGGCCTTTCCCCTGGTGCTCGGGGGCGACGGCGACATTGACGATCAGCAGGTGGTCGGGCTCGGCATGGGTCTCGATCAGCGCCTGCAGCACGCCGCCGGGCTCGACCAGGTCGATGCGGTGCTCGCGCAGGGCCAGCTCGTAATCGGCGGTCATCGGGCGCGGCTCGCGGCCGATGACGTCCACCCATTTGGCATAGGCGGCGCGGGTGAAGCCGCGCACCAGGGCGGCATCCTCGGGCGTCGCCCGCCGCAGGCCGGCGATGCTGTTCTCAACCATGTCCAGGGTCGTCCTTGGCGAAGGGCATGAAAAAACCCCCGGAGCGCGGGGGCTGCGGAGGTCTCTGTGTCCGATGGTCGGCGGGCCGCGAGCCTTTCAGCCTCGTCGGTCCGCGCATGCCATGGCAGACAGGCCCGCCGCGGGGATGCCGCGGCGGCGTCGGTCGGCGGTGCGGAAGATCCGATGGGCCATGGCGCGGAGCCTAGGACGTGGTCAACGCGCCGGTCAACGCGGCATCAGTCGCTGCTGCCGCCACCATCGCCGCCACCCCCGTCGCTGTTGCCGGAATCGCTGCCGCCGCCGTCGAGCCAGCCGTCGCCCTGGACATCGCCGCCACCGCCATCCCCGGTGTTGCTGCCCTGGCGCGGCCGGCGCCGCCGCTCGCGGAGGCTGCCGACCAGCGCCATGGCGGTCAGCCCGCCCAGCGCGAGCACCGGCAGCATCAGGACGACATTGGCCAAGGGTGGCTTTCCCCGGTTGTTGCGCCCCTGTCATAGCCGGGCCGGGACCGGCCATTGGATCACGACGCGGTCAGCGTTCCAGCGCGAAGAGGAAGATGCGCACCACGGCGCTGGCCACCAGCAGGACGAGGACGATGCGGGACAGGGTGCTGATCGGCGGCATGCCCTTGCAGATGGGATGCGGCTTCCCTATCCGGAAGGCCATGGACGCCACCGATGCCCGCCTTGCCGCCCAGTACGAGGCCTATCCCTATCCCGAGCGCGACCCGCGCGACGAGGCGAAGCGCCTGATCATCGGCAGCCCCAGCCACCTGCGGGAGGTCGACCACTGGATCTTCGGCGCCCGCCGCCCCGCCAGCCAGCCGCTGCGCGTGCTGATGGCAGGCGGCGGCAGCGGCGACGGCACCATGATGCTGGCGCAGCAGCTGGCCAGCGCCGGGCGCCCGGGCGAGGTGACCTGGCTGGACCGCTCGACCGCCGCCCGCGCGGTGGCGGAAGCGCGCGCAAAGCAGCGCGGCCTGACCAATATCCGCTTCGTCAGCGGTTCCCTGCTGGACCTGCCGGCGCTGGATCTGGGAAAATTCGACTACATCGACTGCTGCGGCGTGCTGCACCACCTGCCGGACCCGGCGGCGGGGCTGGCGGCGCTGGCCGGCAGCCTGGCCCCGGGCGGCGGCATCGGGCTGATGGTCTATGCCCCGCATGGCCGCACCGGCGTCTATATGCTGCAGGATGCGCTGCGCCTGCTGGCCCCCGACAGCGAGGCGCCCCCGGCCCGCGTCGACATCGCCAAGCGGCTGTGGAAGCAGCTGCCGGAGACCGCCTGGCTGCGCCGCAACCCCTGGATCACCGACCACCTGGAGGGCGGCGATGCCGGGCTCTACGACCTGCTGCTCAACCCGCGCGACGTGTCCTTCAGTGTCCCCCAGCTGGCGGCGCTGATCGACGGCGCCGGCCTGCGCCTGCGCTGCTTCGTCGAGCCGCTGCGCTACGAGCCCGAGCGCTACCTGCCCGACCCGAAGCTGCGCGCCCGCATCGCCACGCTGGGCGCCACCGAACGCGCGGCACTGGCCGAGTCGCTGGCCGGCAACATGGGCATCCACATCGCCTACGTCACCCGCGACGAGGCGCTGACCCCCGACTGGGACAACCCCGCGGCCGTGCCGATCCTGCGCGAGCTCGACGGCCCGACCCTGGCCAAGGGCATCCCGGCCGATGGCGTGCTGCGCGTGACCTTCGACGGCATCCGGCTCGGCGTGCCGCTGCCGCGCCTGGCCTCGGCGATCCTGGCCCGCATCGACGGCCGCCGCAGCATCGCGGAAATCGGCGCCGAGCTGGCCCAGAACGGCGTGACCGAAGCCGCTTTCGCCCGCGATTTCGCGGCGCTGCGCCAGGCGCTGGAGCCGCTGAACCGCCTGCTGCTGGCCGCCCCCGCCGCATGACCGCCGGCCGCCCGGCCATCGTCATCTTCGGCGCCGCGGTCCGCCCCGATGGCAGCCCCAGCCTGACGCTGCGCCGCCGCGTCATGGCCGCCCATGCCTTCGCGCCCGAGGCCCTGTTCGTCCCCACCGGCGCCCAAGGCCGCCACGGCCCGGCCGAGGCCGCGGTGATGGCGCGCCTGCTGCAAGACCTCGGCACCCCGGCCGACGCCATCCTGCAGGAGACCACCGGCACCGACACGCTGAGCTCCGCCCGCGCCTGCGCGGCGCTGCTGCGCGACCATGCCGGCCCGGTCTTCGCCGCCTCCAGCGGCTACCACCTGCCGCGCTGCGTGATGCTGCTGCGGATCTACGGCCTGCCCGCCCGCGCGGCGCCGGCGCCGGAAGCTGCGCATCGCTGGCAGGAACGCTGGTGGTGGCGGGCGCGGGAAGCGGCGGCGCTGCCTTATGACGCGGTGGCGGGAACCTGGGACAGCAAGATCAGACGGTAAGGCCAGGGGAATGAATTCCCCTGGACCCCTTGTAACTTGGCGCCATCGCGCTCGGTCGTTGCTAGAGTGTCCGGAGCGGTGGCGGAGCGTAGCCCGGAACCCCTTGGGGCGATCGAGCCCGTAAAGAAGCGAGGGTCACGCTCCGTCGTTCCATCGAA
>NZ_CACSJM010000031.1 GCF_902706185.1 Roseomonas sp. 18066
GCTGCACGCCGTCCAGCGCGATCTCGGCGGCGCGGATCTGCGCGCGGACGCTGTCGACCTGGGCGCGGGCGGATTGCAGCGTCTCCCAGGCCTGGGTCGCCTGCTGCATCACCTGGCGGCGGTTGTCATCCACCACCTGGCGATAGCGCTGCGCATCCTGCCGCGCCTGGCGGACGGCCGAATGCTCGGCGCCGCCCTGGTACAGCGGGACCGAGAGGTTGGCGGTGATCTGCTGCCCGGTGCCGCGGGTATGCGGCGATTGCGGGTTGTCGCTGCGGAAGGCCTGGGCCTGCAGGCTGACCGTCGGCAGCAGCGCCGACATCTGCACGTCGATGGCGTCGCGCGCCGCCGATTCATCGAACAGCGCCGCGACCACCGCCGGGTTGTTGCGCATGGCCAGATCGGCCGCCTCGCGCGCATCCTTCACCGGCATGGTCAGCGGCTGCGGCGCCGTCAGCCGCTCCGGCGACAGGCCGGTGACACGGCGGAAGGTGGCACGGCTGGTCTGCAGATTGCCTTCGGAGCTGGCGCGGGACGCCCGGGCGCCGGCCAGCCGGCTTTCCGCCTGGGCGACGTCGGTGCGGGTGATCTCGCCGACGCGGAAGCGCTCGTTGGTGGCGTCCAGCTGGCGCTGCAGCACCTGGATGTTGTTGACGTTGAGCCGCAGCGTCTCCTGGTCACGGATCACCGCGACATAGGAGGCGACCGTGTCGGACAGCACCTGCTGCTCGGCCGAGAGCAGCCGGGCGCGCTGCGCCAGCACCTGGTTCTCGGCCCGCTGGGTCGAGGCCACGGTGCGGCCGCCATTGTACAGCTGCTGCGTCACCGTGGCGTTGACGCCGGCGGTCTGCCGGTCGGCATCGGCATAGATCCCGCGCGAGCGGCTGTTGCCGTTCACATAGCCCGCATTGCCGGCGACCACGACCGAGGGCCGCCAGCCGGACAGCGCCTGCGGCACGTTCTCGTCCACCACCCGCAGCTGCGCGCGCGCCGTCTGCAGGGTCGGGTTGTTGGCATAGGCCTGGCTGAGGGCTTCCTGCAGGCTCTGCGACCAGGCGGCGGTCGAGGGCAGCAGTGCCGCGGCCCCCAGCAGCAGCAGGCGGAAGCTGGCGCGGGTCCCGGGACGAGACAGGGTCGAAGCAGGCTGGGGCACCGGCGGGCTCCTCGGAAGGCCAAGGCGGGAATCGGTCACGGCAAGCGCCGGGCGCGGGCCTGCCCGGGCAGGCTAGCGAAGCCGGCGCCGAGCGGCCAGCCACCTTGCGGCCAGCACAGACGGGTTGCGCCCCGGGTGCGACATTGATGCCGCAGCCCGGGCCGCCGCAACCCGGCCTGGGATCAGAAGGAGAAGCCCGGCTGCGGCTGGAATTCGGGCAGCACGGCGGTGTTGCAGTCGAAGGCCTCGGTGACGCTGAAGGCGCCGCCCATGCGGCGGCCCAGCACCGCGGCGCCGGCCTGGCCCGGGCGGCGGCGCAGCGCGACCAGCCGGCCGCCCTCCGGCAGCTGCTCGACCAGGGCCTGCGGGATCTCGGGCACGGCGCCCTCGATGATGATGACGTCATAGGGCGCGCCGGCGGCATGGCCGGCCGGCGCCGCGGCCTCGACCAGCTGCAGGCTGCCCGGCGCCAGGCTCAGCCCGGCCAGCGCCGCGCGGCCGGTGGCGGCCAGCGCGGCATCGCCCTCCACCGCGGTGACGCGGGCGCCCATGCGGGCGGCGACGGCGGCGCCATAGCCGGCGCCCGAGGCCAGCAGCAGCACGGCCTCGCCGGGGCGGATCTGCGCCAGCTGCAGCAGCTTGGCCAGCATCATCGGCTGCAGCAGCACGCGGCCCTGGCCCAGCGGCACATCCTCGTCGGCATGGGCGCGGGCGGCCAGCGCCGGCACGACGAACAGGTGCCGCGGCAGGTCCAGCATGGCCGAGATGATGCGCGGATCGGTGACCTTGTTCGGGCGAAGCTGCCCGTCCACCATCCATTTGCGGGCGCCCGCGAAATCTCCAGCGAAACTCATCGCCTGCCGTCCTCGACTGCCGGGCACGGACCCATTTCCCATGCCTTGGCGGGTTTATAGGCGCTGCACCCGGGCCGGCCAAGCCGGCGGCACCTTTCCGCTGGGACAGGCGGGCCCTGCCCCCTGGACAGCGTCTTTTTCAGCCGCTAAAGCCGCCCCCGTTGGTCGGTTGGCCGAGTGGTCAGGCTCGGGACTGCAAATCCCGCCACGCCGGTTCGATTCCGGCACCGACCTCCACCCTCCCCTTCGCAAAATTCGCATTCGTTTCAGCGCCCTGGCATGCGTCCGGGCGCCGTTTTGCCATGCCGGAAACGTGTTTCGTATTGTCACTGCGGAACGATTGAAAACCCCTCTTGCGGAGCCAATCGGCCCCGACTATATCCCGGCCACACGCTGATCCCTGATAGCTCAGCTGGTAGAGCGCGCGACTGTTAATCGCTAGGTCGTTGGTTCGAGTCCAACTCGGGGAGCCACTTGAAGCCCGGCAAGATCTCTGATCTTGCCGGGTTTTTAGTTTTCAGGCCGCAAGCGTGGCGGGGCAGCGCGCGCTGCCCCCACCCCTTGCTAGATCCGCGCGGCCGCCTGCGGCGCAACCCACGAAAGTTCGCCGGCGCAGAACACGGCCACCGTCGAGCGGCTCGCCGGGTCCACCACCACCACGTCGCCGCGCAGCCCCGTCGCCAGCCGGCCACGATCCTTGAGCCCCGCGGCCCGCGCCGGATTGGCGCTGATCAGCGCCCAAGCCGCGGCCAGGTCCAGCACGCCGCGCCCCTCCAGGATGAAGGCCGCCTGCATCAGGCAGGGCCAGACGTAATCCGAGGCCAGGATGGTGACGATGCCCTGCTCGGCCAGCGGCGCCGCGCTGGCCCAGCCCAGATGGCTGCCGCCGCGCACCACGTTGGGCGCGCCCATCACCACATCCTCGCCGCGGGCGCGGGCGTCGCGGCCCACCTCCTCCGCCATCGGGAATTCGCAGATGGCGGCACCGAGCGCGCGGTGCAGCGCGCGGTCCTCCAGCGTCGCGTCGTCATGGCTCAGCATCGACAACCCGCGGGCGCGGGCGGCGGCGGCCAGGCGCTCGCGCGCGGCGGGCATGGCATGGCGTTCGGCCAGCACGGTCTCGGCCATGGCGCGGATTTCCGCGACCCCCACCCCGGCGCGCTCGGCGTATTTGGAGGCGGCGGCCTCCTTCACCAGCTTCCGCGCGATGCTGGGCGTGTGGTCGTTGAAGGCCACCAGGTCGACCCGCCCGGCGGCGATATCGGCCAGCGCCGTGTCGAGGGCTGCCAGGTTGTCGACCTCGAAGCGCAGATGCACCCGCAGGTCGGCGGCGAGCGACGGCCGCGCCGTCTCGAGCTCCGCCAGCAGCGTCTTCCAGGCTTCCAGCGAGCGCAGCCCCGGCTCCCAGGACAGGGTCACGCCCAGGAAGGCGGTGGTGATGCCGGCGGCCAGGATCTGCGCCGCCGAATCCCGCAGCGCCTGCGGCGCCGGGATCGACACGCCCGGCCGCGGCTGGAACTGCCGTTCATGCGCGTCGCCATGGATGTCGACGATGCCGGGCATGACCAGCAGCCCGGCCGCGTCGAAGTGGCGGGCGGCGGGCGCCGCGTCCCCGGCGACGACGCCGTCGCTCAGCGCCAGGGTGCCTGGGGCAATCCGCGCCTCGCGCAGAACCTGCCCGCCCGTGATGGTCCAGCCTGTCATGTATCGCTTCCCGCGCCGTCCTCGATGACGATCTGCACGCGCCCGGCGGCGTAGCGCGACAGGGTGTAGTCGATGGGCCGGCCCTCGGCGTCGGCGTTCAGCGCCTCGGCCACCATGACGGGGCGGGCGCGCGCCTGCTGCAGCGCTTCGGCCTCCTCCGGCGTCGGCAGGGCGGCGGTCAGCCGGGTCCAGACCCGGCGGTAATCGGGCACGCCGCAGGCGGCCAGCGCCGCGGTGATGCTGCCGGTGGCCAGCAGATGCGCCTCCATCCCGGCCAGCCGCGGCAGCACGAAATGGTGCAGGCCGACGACGACGGGGCGGCCATCGGCCAGGCCCAGCCGCTCCACCGCCAGCACCGGGCGGCCGGGGCGCAGCCGCAGCGCCTCGGCCACCGCCGGCTCGGCCGGGATCTCGCGGGCCCAGAGGATGCGGCCCTCCGGCTCGCGGTTCTGCGCCCGGATCACCTCAGAGAAGCGTGTGCGGGGGCCGAGGCGGTAATCCACCACATCCTCCGCCACGAAGGAGCCGCGCCCCTGCTCGATGCGGATCAGCCCGCGCAGCGCCAGCGAATCGAGGGCGCGGCGGACGGTGTGGCGGTTGACGCCGTGCTGGGCGGCCAGCGCCGCCTCGGTCGGCAGCCGGCTGCCGGGCGGGCTGCTGCCCTCGGCGATGCCGCGTTCCAGCGCCTGGGCGATCTGCCGCCACAGCGAGACGCCGTCGCCGCGCGCCAAGGGGATATCGCCGCCGGCATCGCGGCGGGGATCGTTCGGGAAACCCTGCGTCATGGAAAGTTCAAGCTCGGCATCCATGGATCGTGGCAATTTCGCGTTGACGGTAGCCGGGCGGATATCTAGTTGTCTAGACGTCTCAACAAGACGAAAGCGCCCCGTGTCCCCTTCCCCAGACACTGCTCCTCCCGACACTGCCTCCCAGGATGACCGCCGCCGCTGGATGGCGGTGCTGGCCCGCGCCAGCCGCGCCGCGCTGCAGGCCCGGCTGGCCGACCTGCCTGCCCTGCCTCCGCATGCCCGGCTGCGCGGCCCGGAAATCGGGCTGATGATGCTGCGCGGCCGCGCCGGCGGCGATGGCGCGCCCTTCAACCTGTCCGAGATCACCGTCACCCGCTGCGCCGTCTCGCTGCCCGATGGCCA
Organism: Roseomonas sp. 18066; assembly: GCF_902706185.1. GTDB lineage: Bacteria > Pseudomonadota > Alphaproteobacteria > Acetobacterales > Acetobacteraceae > Pseudoroseomonas. The sequence continues at coordinate 4,863 of NZ_CACSJM010000031.1, forward strand.
GGTCGGCCATGCCTATGTCACCGGGCGCGACGCGGCCCAGGCGGAGCTCGCCGCGCTCGTCGATGCCGCGCTGCAGGACCCGGCGCGGCGCGCGGCGCTGCTCGACCTGGTGATCGACCCGCTGGCGGCCGAGCAGGCCGAGGCGGCGGCGGCGCAGTCGCGCAAGGCGGCGGCGACGCGCGTGCAATTCTTCACCATGGCGACCATGCGATGATCCGCCCCGCTTTCGTCGAGCCCGTGCTCGACTCCCAGAACTGCTTCCGCGCCGTGCTGGAGGCGATGAGCCGCCCGGGCCGGGTGCAGCGCCTGACCATGGCCCTCGACGCGCCGGCCCCGCTGGCGCCCGCCAGCGCCGCGGTGCTGCTGACGCTGGTCGATGCCGAGACCACGCTCTGGCTCGATGCCGGGGCGGAGGCCGAGGGCTGGATCCGCTTCCATGCCGGCTGCCCGCTGGCCGCCGCATCCGACGCCGCCTTCCTGCTGGCCACCGGCACGCCGCCGGCCCTGGCCTCGCTGTCGCAGGGCTCGGATGAATCGCCCCAGGATGGCGCCACGCTGGTCATCCAGGTCGAGAGCCTGGAGGAAGGCGCCGGCTGGCACCTGACCGGCCCCGGCATCGAGAAGGAGCATCGCCTGGCGGTGACCGGGCTGCCCGCCGGGTTCGTCGCCGAGCGCGCGAAGCTGGCCCGCAACTACCCGCGCGGCGTCGATGTCATTCTCTGCGCCGGCGACCGCCTCGCGGCCCTGCCGCGCACCACCCGGATCGAGGAGGGCTGAGCCATGGCCTATGTCGCCGTCAAAGGGGGCGAGAAGGCGATCAGCCACGCCCATGACTGGCTGGCCGAGACGCGCCGCGGCAACCCTGCCCTGCCGGAGCTCGAGGTCGAGCAGATCGAGCAGCAGCTGGGCCTGGCCGTCGACCGCGTCATGGCCGAGGGCGCCTGCCACGACCGTGGCCTCGCGGCGCTGGCCATCAAGCAGGCCCAGGGGGACCTGATCGAGGCCGCTTTCCTGCTGCGCGCCTATCGGACCACCCTGCCCCGCTTCGGCCATGCCACGGCGCTGGACACCGCGGCGATGCGCATCCGCAGGCGCGTCTCGGCCACCTACAAGGATCTGCCCGGCGGCCAGGTGCTGGGCCCGACCTACGACTACACCCACCGCCTGCTGGACTTCTCGCTGGCCGCCGCCGGCGAGACGCCGCCCCCCGCGCCCCAGGCCGCCGTCGCCCAGCCCGAGGCGCCGCGGGTGACCGAGCTGCTGGCCCGCGAAGGCCTGATGGCCCGCGACAGCGAGAGCGACGCCGAGCCGCCCGACCTGACCCGCCAGCCGCTGGACTTCCCGGCGTCGCGCGCAGCCCGGCTGCAGAACCTGGCGCGTGGCGACGAAGGCTTTCTTCTGGGCCTCGGCTACTCCACCCAGCGCGGCTATGGCGGCAATCACCCCTTTGTCGGCGAGATCCGCCAGGGGCATGTGACCGTGGCCTTCACGCCGCCCGAGCTCGGCTTCGAGATCGAGCTGGGCGAAATCCTGGTCACCGAATGCCAGATGGTGAACCAGTTCCACGGCTCGAAGGCCGAGCCGCCGCAATTCACCCGTGGCTATGGGCTGGTGCTGGGCGCCGGCGAGCGCAAGGCCATGGCCATGTCGCTGGTCGACCGCGCGCTGATGGCCGGCGAGCTGGGCGAGGACCGCGTCGCCCCGGCCCAGGACGAGGAATTCGTCCTGCTGCATTCCGACAATGTCGAGGCGACCGGCTTCGTCGAGCATCTGAAGCTGCCGCATTACGTCGATTTCCAGAGCGAGCTGGAGGTGGTCCGCCGCATGCGCGCGACCGCCGTGGCCGAAGCCAGCAGCCCTGCCGAGAAGGAGCTGGCCGAATGAGCCACGATCCCGGCTACAACTTTGCCTATCTCGACGAGAACACCAAGCGGATGATCCGCCGCACGCTGCTGAAGGCGGTGGCCATCCCCGGCCACCAGGTGCCCTTCGGCGCGCGCGAGATGCCCCTGCCCTATGGCTGGGGCACCGGCGGCATCCAGGTGACGGCGGCGATCCTGGGCCCCCGCGACGTGCTGAAGGTGATCGACCAGGGCGCCGACGACACCACCAACGCCGTCTCGATCCGCCGCTTCTTCAACCGCGTCGCCGGCGTGGCCACCACCACGCGCACGCCAGAAGCCACGGTCATCCAGACGCGTCACCGCATCCCCGAGGCGGTGCTCACCGAGCAGCAGATCCTGGTCTACCAGGTGCCGATGCCGGAGCCGCTGTTCCGCCTGGAGCCGCGGCTGACCGAGACGCGGCGGATGCATGCGCTGGCCGATTACGGGCTGATGCATGTGAAGCTCTACGAGGACATCGCCCGCCACGGCCATGTCGCCAGCGCCTACAACTATCCGGTGATGGTGCAGGAGCGCTACCTGATGTCGCCCTCGCCGATCCCGGCCTTCGACAATCCGAAGATGCACCGCATGCCGGCGCTGCAGCTTTTCGGCGCGGGGCGCGAGAAGAAGATCTACGCCGTGCCCCCCTATACCGCGGTGCGCAGCCTGGATTTCGAGGACCATCCCTTCCGGCCGCACCGGGCGGACGCGCCCTGCGCGCTCTGCGGGTCGCGCACCTCCTATTTGGACGAGGTGGTGACCGACGATCGCGGCGGGCGGATGTTCGTCTGCTCCGACACCGATTATTGCGAGACGCGCCAGGCTGACCAGGCCGAACGCGGGGAGCAGGCGGCATGAGCGCGCCGCTGCTCGAGGCCTCGGGCCTCAACCTCCGCTTCGGCGCCGTGCGCGCGCTGGACGAGGTCGCCATCGACATCCACCCGGGCGAGGTCGTCGCCATCGTCGGCGAATCGGGTTCGGGCAAGTCCAGCCTGCTGCGGGTGCTGGCCGGGCAGATGCGGCCCGACAGCGGCGCCGTCACCTATCGCGACCCCGAGGGCGAGGCGCATTCGGTGCATGCCATGGGCGAGGCCCCGCTGCGCCGGTTGATGCGCACCGACTGGGGCTTCGTGCACCAGCATGCCCGCGACGGGCTGCGCATGGGCGTCTCGGCCGGCGGCAATGTCGGCGAGCGGCTGATGGCGATCGGCGCCCGCCACTATGGCGGCATCCGCGCCGAGGCGACCGAATGGCTGCAGCGGGTGGAGATCGACCCCGCCCGCATCGACCACCTGCCGCGCACCTTCTCCGGCGGCATGCAGCAGCGGCTGCAGATTGCCCGGACGCTGGTCACCCGCCCGCGGCTGGTCTTCATGGACGAGCCGACCGGCGGCCTCGACGTCTCGGTGCAGGCGCGGCTGCTCGACCTGATCCGCGCGCTGGTGGCCGATCTGGGCATCGCCGTGCTGCTGGTCACCCACGACATCGCCGCCGCGCGGCTGCTGGCGCATCGCATCGTGGTGATGCGGCACGGCCAGGTGGTCGAGCAGGGGCTGACCGACCGGGTGCTGGACGATCCGCAGCATCCCTACACGCAACTCCTGACCGCCTCGGTGCTGGCCGCATGAACGACAATCGCGAGACCGCGCTGCGCACGGTCGGCCTGGGCAAGGATTTTCTTCTCCACCTTCAGGGAGGGCTGCGCATCCCGGTCCTGCGGGATGTCGAGCTGGAAGTGCGGCGCGGCGAGGCGGTGGCGCTGGCCGGGCCCTCGGGCGCCGGCAAGTCCACGCTGATGCGCTGCCTCTACGGCAATTACGGCGCCGGCCAGGGCCAGATTTTCCTGCAGCATGACGGCGCCGAGGTCGAGCTGACGGCCGCCGATCCGCGCCTGGTGCGCATGATCCGCCGGGACAGCCTGGGCTATGTCTCGCAGTTCCTGCGCGTCATCCCGCGCGTCCCGGCGCTCGACATCGTGGCCGAGCCGCTGGTCGCCCGTGGCGTCGCGCTGGAAGAGGCCCGGGCGCGCGCGCGCAGCCTGCTGACGCGGCTCAACCTGCCGGAGCGGCTGCACGGGCTGCCGCCCGCCACCTTCTCCGGCGGCGAGCAGCAGCGGGTCAATCTGGCGCGCGGCTTCGCGCCGTTCTATCCGGTGCTGCTGCTCGACGAGCCCACGGCCAGCCTTGACGCCGCCAACCGGGACGTGGTGGTGCAGCTGATCGCCGAAGCCAAGCAGGCCGGCGCCGCCATCATCGGCATCTTCCATGATGCCGAGGTGCGCGACCGCATCGCCGACCGCCTTTTCGAAGTCTTGCCCATCCAGGACGCCGCATGACCGCCGAGACCATCCTGACCAATGCCCTGCTGGTGCTGCCCGACCGGATCGAGCCGGGCACGCTGGTGCTGCGCGACGGGCTGATCGCCGAGCTGCAGCCCGGCCGCAGCCAGGCCCCGGGCGCCATCGACCTCGATGGCGACCACCTGATCCCGGGCGTCATCGACGTCCATACCGACAATCTGGAGCGCCAGGTGCAGCCGCGCGCCCAGGCGCGCTGGCCGTCGCGCTCGGCCTTCCTGTCGCATGACGCGCAGACGGCTGCCGCCGGCGTCACCACGGTGCTGGACGCGCTGTGCCTCGGCGACCTCGGCTTCGACGCCGAGCGCACCGAGACGTTTCTCAATGGCGTGCGCGACCTCGACGCCCTGGCGCCGACCGGGCTGCTGAAGAGCGAGCATTTCCTGCATCTGCGCTGCGAGCTGCCGGCGATGGACATGCTGGAGCTGGTCGAGGTGGTGGCCGACCACCCGGCCGTGCGCATGGTCAGCCTGATGGACCACACGCCGGGCGTCGGCCAGTATGTCGATATCGAGCGCTACCGGCAGATGCGGATGCGCGGCGGCAAGTCGGTCTCCGAGGTCGATCGCCGCATGCAGGAGCTGATCGCCCAGCGCGAGCGGCTGCGCGCCGACCAGCGCCGGACGCTGATGCAGCGCATCGCGCATCGCAACCTGCCGCTGGCCAGCCATGACGACTGGCGCGAGGAGGAGATCGCCGAGAATGCCGCCGATGGCGTGCTGATCTCGGAATTCCCGGTCTCGATGGTGGCCGCCGAGGCCGCGCACCGGCACGGCATGAAGATCATCGCCGGCGCGCCGAACATCGTCCGCGGTGGCAGCCATTCGGGCAATGTCGCGGCGGCCGACCTGGTGCGCGCGGGGCTGGTCGATGTCTTCGCCAGCGACTACGTGCCGCCGGCCATGATCGAGGCGGTGTGGCGCGCGGCCGAGGAGACCGGTATTTCTCTCCACGCGGCGGTCGCCACCATCACCGACGAGCCGGCGCGGATGCTGCGCATGGCCGATCGTGGCCGTCTGGAAGCCGGGCTGCGCGCCGATGTGGTGCGGATCCGGCCGCTGGAGGGCATTCCGGTGGTCCGCTCGGTCTGGCGCGCGGGCGAGCGCATCGCGTGAGCGCGCGGCTCGGGCTCTACTACGCCCCGGAACTGTCGGATCCGCTGCATGCGGCGGCCTCGGCCTGGCTGGGGCGGGATGCGGAGACGGGGGCACCGCTGCCCCAGTCGCCGCTGCCCGGGCTCGACATCGCCGAGATCACGGCGGATGCGCGGGGCTATGGCTTCCATGCGACGCTGAAGCCGCCGTTTCGCTTGTCCGGCAGTTACGCGGCGGCGCGCGAGGCGGCGGTCGCCTTGGCGGCGTCCGTGGTGCCGTTCGCGCTGCCGCCGTTGCGGGTGGCGAATCTCGACGGGTTCCTGGCGCTGCGCGAGGTGGAGGAATGCCCTGCCCTGCAGGATTTCTGCGACCGCTGCGTGCGCGAGCTGGATGCGCATCGGGCGCCGTCGACCGAGGCCGAGATCGCGCGGCGCCGTCCTGACCGGTTGTCGGAGCGGCAGCGGGCGGCGTTGATGGATTATGGCTATCCGCATGTCTTCGAGGACTGGCGGTTCCATATGACGCTGTCGCGTCGCCTGTCCGCGGAAGAGATGGCGGTCGTCCGCCCCGCGGCCGAGGCGGAGGTCGGTGCTGCTGCGGCGGTGCCGCGGGTGGTGCGGGAGTTGTGCCTGTTCACGCAGGCCGGCCCCGGCGCGCCTTTCCTGATCGCCGAGCGTCTGCCTCTGGGCTGAACAGACAGAAAAAAGATGGGGGTCCGGGGGAATTCCTTCCCCCGGCCTTTTTTATTCTGCTGCGTTCTTCAGCGCGGCCAGCAGCCGTTCCGCGCCGATCTCAGGCGTGGCGTCGTTCGCGACCTCGACCAGGTCCAGCCCTTCCACCAGCGGCGCCGCGCGGGACAGGCGCAGGGTGATTTCCGCCATGGTCTCGCGGCCGCGGCCGGCCAGGCGGGCGGCGAGCACCTCGGGCGGCGCGGTCACCAGCAGCACGCGCAGGCGGTAGCGGCGGTCGGCCTCGGCCAGGACGCCGCGGGACAGGTTGGCCACGACGATTCGCCCCTCGGCCAGCGCGTCCTCGATGCCGCGGGGGATGCCGTAGTGCAGGCCATGCGCCTGCCAGGAGAGGGCGAAGGCGCCCGCGGCCTCGGCGGTCGCGAATTCCTCCTCGGTCATCGGGACATGGTCCTCGACGCCGGCATGCAGGTGGGTCTCGGCAGGGCGGGTGATGACGCGGCGCGCGAAGAGGAAGCGCGGGTCCTCCGCCAGGCTGGCGCGCGCGGCGCCCAGCAGCGTGTCCTTGCCCGCGCCCGAAGCGCCCACCACCGTCACCAGCCGACCCGACATGACCCTGCACCGCTCCCGGTTGACCGCCGCGTTTTCGGCGCGCAGAGACATTGGCGCAAGCAGCCAGGCCCGGAGCAACGCAATGTTCACGACACGCCCTGAGATTGCCGCGACCTTCGGGGCCGTCGGCAGCACGCATTGGATCGCCAGCCAGGTCGCAATGGCGGTGCTGGAGCGCGGGGGCAACGCCTTCGACGCCGCCGCCGCCGCCGGCTTCACCCTGCAGGTGGCGGAGCCGCATCTGAACGGCCCGCTGGGCGATGTGCCGATCATCATCCATGACGCCAAGACCGGGCGGCAGCATGTGATCTGCGGCCAGGGCCCGGCGCCGGCCGGACTGAGCGTGGCCAAGGTGAAGGGCGAGCTCGGGCTGGACCTGATCCCCGGCACCGGGCTGCTGCCGGCGACGATTCCCGGGGCCTTCGACGCCTGGGCCACCATGCTGCGCGACTGGGGCACCTGGACGCTGGGCGAGGTGCTGGAATTCGCCATCTTCTACGCCGATCGCGGCATCCACTACGTGCCCCGCATCGCGGCCGCGGTGGAGAGCGTGCGCCCGCTGTTCGAGCAGGCCTGGCCGACCTCGGCGGCGCTGTGGCTGCGCGACGGCGGGCCCAAGGCCGGCAAGCTGTGGCGTAACCCGACGCTGGGCGCGACCTATTCCCGCGTGCTGCGGGAGGCGCAGGCCGCCGGCTTCAGCCGCGTGGCGCAGATCGATGCCGCCCGCCGCGCCTGGTACCAGGGCTTCGTCGCCGAGGCGATCGACCGCTTCTGCCGCGAGACCGAGGTGCTGGACGCCTCCGGCCGGGCGCATCGCGGCGTGCTGACGGGCCAGGACATGGCCGGCTGGCAGGCCCCGGTGGAGGCGCCGCTGTCGCTCGACTATCGCGGCACGACGATCCTGAAATGCGGCGCCTGGAGCCAGGGGCCGGCGATGCTGCAGACGCTGGCGCTGTTGCAGGGCTTCGACATCGGCGCGATGGACACGCTGGGCGCCGAGTTCGTCCATACCGTGATCGAGGCGATGAAGCTGTCCTTCGCCGATCGCGAGGCCTTCTACGGCGACCCGAACTTCACCAGCGTGCCGATGGAGACCTTGCTCTCGGCCGCCTACAATGCCGAGCGGCGCAAGCTGATCACCCGCGAGGCCTCCCTGGAGCTCCGCCCCGGCACCATCCCCGGCCATGCCGGCTGGGTCGACCACAAGGCCGAGGACCGCGTGCCGATGCTGACCGGCGCCGCCGGCACCGGCGAGCCCACGGTGTCGCGGCTGGGCGTCTCCGGCGCCGACACCTGCCATGTCGACGTGATCGACAAATGGGGCAACATGGTCTCGGCGACGCCCTCGGGCGGCTGGCTGCAGAGCTCGCCGGCGATCCCGGAGCTGGGCTTCTGCCTGGGCACCCGCAGCCAGATGTTCTGGCTGGACGAGAACCTGCCCAACGGGCTGAAGCCCGGCAAGCGCCCGCGCACCACGCTGTCGCCCGGCATGGCGCTGCGCGACGGCAAGCCCTGGATGGCCTTCGGCACCCCCGGCGGCGAGCAGCAGGACCAGTGGCAGCCGATCATGCTGTCGCGCATGCTGGACCATAGGCTGAACATCCAGCAGGCGATCGACGCGCCGTCCTTCCACTCGGAACACTGGCCGTCCAGCTTCTGGCCGCGCGTGGCCCGGCCGGGGAAGACGGTGATCGAGGGCCGCTTCGACCCCAAGGTGCTGGAAGAGCTGAAGGCCCGCGGCCACAAGGCCGAAATGGGCGGCGACTGGTCGGAGGGGCGGTTGTCCGCCGTGCGCCAGGAAGCGGATGGGCAGATCTTCGCGGGGGCCAATCCGCGGGGGATGCAGGGATATGCAGTGGGTCGGTAAGTAATCTGGAGAAGGTCGGGGGAATGAATTCCCCCGAACCCCCATCTTTTTTCTGATGACCGGCCGTTCGGAGACCAGTTCTTCTCCACCAACGGCGCCAGGGCATTACGGCGGGGCGCCGTTTTAATACATCAGCACTCTATCAAAGGTCGTGCTGACATTGGGCCGTGGCGCGTACTGTCCCCACGTGGACATGGCAATCTGACAGAAAAAAGAAGGGGTTCCAGGGGAATTCATTCCCCTGGCCTGCCTCTGTTCTTACCTGACCTGAGGTTCTTCTTCGGCCCAATCCCGCAGCAAAGTAAACCCGACCGCCAGCAGCACCGGGCCAAGGAACAGCCCCAGGAAGCCAAAGGCGAAGACTCCGCCCAGCGCGCCCAGGATGGTCAGCAGCAGCGGCAGGTCCGCGCCGCGGCTGATGAGCCAGGGGCGGATGACGTTGTCGACGCTGCTGATGCCGCCGGCGCCGTAGATCAGCAGGAAGATACCCCAGCCGGTGCTGCCCTGGCTGAACAGCCATAGCGACGCCGGCAGCCAGACCAGGGGGGCGCCGACCGGCAGCACGGAGATGATGCCGGCGATCACCGCCAGCAGCACCGGCTGCGGCACGCCGGCGATCCACAGGCCGAGGCCGGTCAGGATCCCCTGGGCGACGGCGGTGCCGAGCAGTCCGTAGACCACGCCGATGGTCACGTTGGCGGTCAGCTGCACCAGGCGGCGGGCCTGGCTGCCGGCGATGCGGCCCACCAGGGCCTCGAGGCCGGCGGCCATGCGCGGGCCGTCGCGGTAGAAGAAGAAGGACAGCAGGATGGCCAGCACCAGCTCGGCGAGGCCCGACAGCACGGTCAGCAGGATGCCCAGCAGCTGCTGCGCGATCATGCCGGCATAGGGCTGCAGCAGGTTGGTCAGCGGCGAGAAGTCGAGCTGCAGGGCGTCCCAGCGCTCCTTCAGCCATTCGCCGATCATGGGCACATGGACCAGCCGGTCGCCGAGGCCGGGCAGGCCGGTGGAGAGCAGGCTCTCCACCCCGTTGCGCAGCCCCTCCACATCCTCGGCGCGGATCGGCGCGGCGAAGAGCAGCGGCAGGCCGACCAGCAGCATCTCGGCCGTGACCATGACCAGGGCGGCCAGCGTGGGCGACAGCCGCAGCCGGTCGCGCAGCGTCCGATAGGCGGGCCAGGTGCAGAAGGCCAGGATGGCGGCCCAGAGCAGCGCCGAGAGGAAGGGCCGCAGCACCAGCAGGCAGCCGACCAGCAGCGCCCCCAGCGCCACCAGCCCCAGCAGGCGCGCCGGCCGCAGGCCGCGATCGTCGGAGGAAGAGGCGTTCATGCGCCGGACCATGCCTGAGGCGCGGCGCTTTCGCCAGCATGGCCGGCGGCCTGTCGTGGTCTGCTTGTCTGACAAGGTCTTGCGCTTTGGGTCCAGGGCCTTAGCCTGCCCGGCCAAGGCCTCGCCGCCCGAAGGCGGGGCGCGCCGGAGAGGAAGCCGCCATGCCGCGCTTTGCCGCGAACCTGTCCATGATGTTCCAGGAGCTGCCCTTCCTGGAGCGTTTCGCCGCCGCCCGCGCCGCCGGCTTCGAGGCGGTGGAGTTCCTCTTCCCCTATGACTTCGCCCCCGCCGACGTCGCGCAGCGGCTGCGCGACAACGGGCTGAAGCAGGTGCTGTTCAATGCGCCGCCGGGCGACTGGGCGCATGGCGAGCGCGGCACCGCCTGCATCCCCGGCCGGGGCCAGGAATTCCGCGACGGGATTCTTCGCGCGCTGGAATACGCGACCGCGCTGGACTGCCCGCGGCTGCATGTGATGGCCGGGCTGGCGCCGGCGGGCGTCGCGCATGACACGCTGACCGGCACTTACGCGGTCAACCTGGACTGGGCGGCGACGGCATGCGCCAAGGCCGCCGTGAAGCCGGTGATCGAGCCGATCAACCAGCGCGACATCCCGGGGCTGTTCCTGCGCAGCATGGACCAGGGCGCCGCCATCATCGCGGCGATCGGGCCCGAGCGGCTCGGGCTGCAATTCGACCTCTACCACTGCCAGGTGAGCGAGGGCGACATTGTCAAGCGCGTCGAGAAGCATCTGCCGATCATCGCGCATATGCAGGTGGCCGACGTGCCCGGGCGCAACGAGCCCGGCACCGGCGAGGTGAACTGGCCTTATGTCTTCCAGCGCATCGACGCGCTCGGCTTCCGCGGCTGGATCGGCTGCGAGTACCGGCCTTTGGGCGAGACCACCGCCGGGCTCGGCTGGTTCGCGCCCTACAAGACCGCCTGACAAGAAACCTTCGAGACGGACGAGGAACAACGCCATGCAGATCGGATTCATCGGCCTCGGCATCATGGGGCGCCCGATGGCGCTGCACCTGAAGAATGCGGGGCATGACCTGCTGGTGCCGGAGCGCGCCAGCCTCCCCGCCGAGATCCGCGACGCGGCAAAGGTGCTGCCGGATGCCGCCAGCGTCGCCGCGGCGGCCGAGGTCATCATCCTGATGCTGCCCGACACGCCCGATGTCGAGGCGGTGCTGTTCGGCGAATGCGGCGTCGCCGAGGGGCTGAAGTCGGGCAAGCTGGTCATCGACATGAGCTCGATCAGCCCGACGGCGACCAAGGACTTCGCAGCCCGCGTCAACAAGCTCGGCTGCGACTATCTCGACGCGCCGGTCTCGGGCGGCGAGGTCGGCGCCAAGGGTGCCTCGCTGACCATCATGGTGGGCGGCCCGCAGGCGGCCTTCGACCGCGCCACGCCGCTGTTCCAGGCGATGGGCAAGAACATCACGCTGGTGGGCGAGGGCAACGGCGCCGGGCAGACCTGCAAGGTGGCCAACCAGATCGTCGTGGCGCTGACCATCGAGGCGGTGGGCGAGGCGCTGGTCTTCGCCTCCAAGGCCGGCGCCGATCCGGCCAAGGTGCGGCAGGCGCTGATGGGGGGCCTCGCCACCTCGCGCATCCTCGAGCTGCATGGCGAGCGGATGATCAAGCGCACCTTCGCGCCCGGCTTCCGCATCGCCCTGCATCAGAAGGATCTGAACCTGGCGCTGCAATCGGCGAAGGAGCTCGGCGTCGCGCTGCCCAACACCGCGTCGACCCAGGCGCTGTTCTCCGCCGTCGTCGCCAATGGCGGCGGCCAGCTCGATCATTCGGGCCTGGTGCAGGCGCTGGAGCTGCTGGCCGCGCACAAGGTGGCCGAAGGCTGAGGCGCCATCACGGGTGATCGCGGGAAGCGCCTGCCGGCCGGCAGCGCTTCCCCCTGCGTGTCGGCTTGCGGCATCGTTGCGCATCACCATTGCTTGCTGCGGTCAAATGCATCCGGTTACCGCAATTCAGTGATTGCCATCTGTCGCATCTGACCGCATTTTCTTTCACGAACTCCGGCCCATGAGATTCCCGCAGCCCCCGCGCTGCCAGCGCGGCGCCGGGTATCGACAAGAGGTGTCATGCGTTTCGCCGATATCGGTCAGCAGCTGCGGGCCTACCGTCTCGAATCCGGGCTGCGCGCTGAAGAAATCGCAGCGCGCCTCGGCGTGTCGCGCGCGGCACTCTACCGCTACGAGAAGGGGGAGGTGATCAAGCTCGACACCATCCGCCGCCTCGCCGAGCTGCTGAAGATCTCGCCGCTGTCGCTGCTGGGCATCGGCGTCGAGTATTTCTCGCGTCCCATCGCCTTCCAGGAACGGCTGCGCCAGGTCGAGGAGCAGTCGGACCAGATCCTGCAGGTGGGCGGCGCCGTCTGCTACCAGACCACCACCGAGGGCTTCGACGGCGCCCTGGCCGAGGCCTGGGCGGAGGCGGCCGATTCCGCCGCGGAGCGCATCGCCGCCCGCGCCGCCGCCGACCAGGCGATGGGCCTGCTGGCGGCTCGCAAGAAGCTGCACCAGGCGCGCCGCGCCACCATCATCGCCATGCTGTCGGAAGCCGCGCTCCGCCGCTTCCTGACCGAGGGCGTCGCCGGCGGCCTGGCGCTGTCCGAGCGCACCCGCACCCGCTGCCGCCTGGCCGCCCGCGCCGAGGCCGAGAGCATCGCCAACCTGATGGAAAGCGTGCCCATCGGCCTGCAGCTGGGCCTGCTGGCGGCCGAGCCCGCCGGCAACTTCCTGGTGCTGCGCGGGCGCGAGCGGGCGCATGTCTGCACCTCGCCCTTCCCGCCCGACATGACGGCCAGCGCGACCGTCGGCGTCGGCACCATCACCGCGGCCGACGAGGCCATCGCCGCGCATCAGCGCGTGGCCGAGGCCGCCTGGCGCAACGCGCTGAAGGGCCCCGCCGCCGCCAGCCGCGTGCGCGACCTGATCCGCGAGACCGGCCCCCGGTAATCTGCCAGGGCCGCCGCCCTCGACGGGGCGGCGGCGGCGTCGCGCTAGCTTTCGGGCGGCCTGAGCTCCAGCCGCGCCTCCATCACCTCGTCATCCTCTGGCGAGCGCTTCAACGTGAAGCCGAGCGCCCGGACGAAGCCCAGCATCGGCCGGTTGTCGGCCAGCACCTGGCCGACCACGCGCTCCAGCCCCTGGGCGCGGCCCCAGTCGATCAGCCGCTGCATCAGGTGCCGCGCCAGCCCCTGCCCTTTCCAGTCCGGCAGGGTGACGACGGCGAATTCGCCCTGGCCGCCTTCCTCGCCCGCGCCCGGCTCGCGGATCAGCCGGGCGACGCCGACGGTGCGCGGGGCGGCACCCTCGCGCTCCTCCACCGCCACGAAGGCCATCTCGCGGTCGTAGTCGATCTGCGTCATGCGGGCGATCTGCGTCGCCGGCAGCTCCCTCAGCTGGCTGAAGAAGCGCCAGCGGACGTCTTCCGGCGACAAATGCCGGAAGGCCTCGGCATGGGCGGCGGCATCCTCGGGGCGGATCGGGCGGATCAGCAGGCGGCGGCCGTGGCGGCTGGTCCAGTCCTCGGCGAGCTCGGCCGGATAGGGCGGCACCGCCAGCTGGGAGACCTCGCCCGCCGGCCGCAGCGTGCCGGAGGCGTCCAGCACCAGCACCCCGCTGGCATCGGCCAGCAGCGGGTTGAGGATCATCCCCTCGATCTCGGGGAAGTCGACGGCGAGCTGCGACAGCCGCACCACGGCATCCGCCACCTGGGTGACATCGACGGCGGCGTGGTCGCGGAACCCTTCCAGCAGCCGGGCGCCGCGGGTGCGGCGGATCATCGCCAGCGCCAGGGTGCGGTTCAGCGGCGGCAGGTCGAAGGCGACATCGGGCTCGAAGTCGGACGCCGTGCCGCCGCGGCCATAGCCGATCCAGGGCCCGAACATCGGGTCGTCGCCCAGGCGGATGCGCAGCTCATGCCCGCGCGGCCCCTGCATGCCCGCCTGCCGCTGCACCAGGAAACCGTCGATGCGCGCCTCAGGCCGGGCCTGCCGGACGCGCGCCAGCATGGCGGTGGCCGCCGCCCGCAGCCCGGCCACGTTGTTCAGCCCCAGCGCCACGCCGCCGACCTCGGTCTTGCGCGGCAGGTCGGGGCTGAGGATCTTCAGCACCACCGGGAAGCCCAGCCGCATCGCCGCCGTCACCGCCGCATCCACCCCCGGCACCACCAGCCCGGGCACCACCGGCAGGCCATAGGCGGCCAGCAGGTCCAGCGCCTCGGCCTCGGTGAAATGGCGGCGGCCCTCGGCGCGCAGCGCGTCGATCAGGCCGCGGGCGCGGCCCCGGTCCGGGGTCAGCGCCACCACCTCGCGCGGCGGCAGCTCGGCGGCGGCGGCGCGGTTGCGGTGGTCGACCGCCAGGTGCAGGGCGCCGCGCACCGCGGCCTCGGGCGTCGCGAAGACCGCCAGCCCGGCCTCGGCCAGCCGCCGCCGCCCGGCGCCGGCCGTCGCCTGGCCCAGCCAGCCGACCAGCACCGGCGCGCCCCGCGTCGCCTGGGCCGCGGCCGCCAACCCGGCGCCGGCCAGGGCATCCTCCTCCGGGATCATGCCCGGCGCATGCACGGCCACCACCGCATCCACCCCCGGCAGCGCGGCCAGCAGCGCGGCGGCCTCGCCCAGCCGGTGGCTGGCGCCGGGCGGCAGCACCAGCGGATTGCCCCAGGCCTGGGCGCCATGGCCCGGCGGCAGGGCGAGCGCCAGCATGGCCTGGGCCGCCGCATCCCATTCGGCCAGCCGGGCGCCGCCCTGCAGCACCGCATCGGCGGCCAGCTGCGCCGGGCCCTGGCCGCTGGCCAGCACGGCGATGCGGTCGCCGGCCAGGGCGTCATGGCCGCGGCGCTGCGCCGGGCGCAGCCGGGCGAGCGTCTCGGCCGCCGCCAGCAGGTCCTCCAGCCCGTCGACCCGCAGCACGCCGGCGCGGCGGAGTGCTGCCTCCATCACCGCGTCGCCAATGCCGCTGGCATCCGCCTGCCGCCCGCCGGGGCGGAGCGCGACCACCGGCCGCGTCCGCGCCGTGGCGCGCGCCGCCGAGATGAACATGCGGCGGTTCTTGATGCGGCGCAGGTCGAGCAGCACGGCGCCGGCCGCCGGGTCGCGCGCCAGCCAGTCCAGCGCGAGCGCGAAGCCCAGCCCGTGATTGGTGCCGATGCCCAGGATATGGCTGAAGCCCAGCTCCTCGCCCTCGGCCCAGTCGATGATGGCGCGCGCCAGGGCGCCGGACTGGCACAGCAGCGCCAGCCGCCCCGGCCGCGGGGTCAGGTGCGACAGGCTGGCATTCAGCCCGATCCCCGGCAGGCACAGGCCGAAGCTGTGGGCGCCGATCGCCTGCACCCCGGTCTGCGCCGA
Organism: Roseomonas sp. 18066; assembly: GCF_902706185.1. Lineage (GTDB taxonomy): Bacteria > Pseudomonadota > Alphaproteobacteria > Acetobacterales > Acetobacteraceae > Pseudoroseomonas. Next base: position 20,068 of record NZ_CACSJM010000031.1, read on the forward strand.
CATCGCGGCCAGCGCCGGGGCGGCCACCGGGAAGATGGCGGCGAAGCAGCCGAGGCCAGCGAGCGCCGCCATGGCGGCGGGCTGCGCCTCGGGGGCCAGGCAGATGACGGCCAGGTCCGGCGGCTCGGCCAGGGCCGCGAGATCCGGCACCGGCTCCAGCCCCTCGGCCAGCATGCCGGTGACCTGCAGCCTTCCCTGGAAGCCGCCGGCAGCCAGGTTGCGGGCCAGGATGGCAGACTCGGCCAGGGCCGGATCGGCCAGCAGCAGCACCGAGCGCGGCCGGAACAGCGCGGCCTCGCGGAAGCCGGGCTGGCGGCGCGGCAGGGCAAGCGGCAGCTTCACGACCGGTCCTTCCCCATGCCGGCGCCAGCTTTGGCCGAAGCCATGCCGCGGCGCAACACCGCGTGCGATGGGCCGGCGCCGGCCGGGTCATCAAAAAAAACGCAAGGCCTGCCGGCCGGCAGGAAGCTACGTCCGGCGCAGGAATCTTCCCCCAGGCTTATGTTTCCTGGCATGCGGGGCAAAGACTCGCCAGCGCGGCGCAGCCGGGGTAAGGCCTCGCGCCATTCAGCCGGGAGGGGCTGGCGCGGGTCTTGCGCCCCGGCGGGTTGCCGCGCCGTGACCGCGCCTTTATAGCCATCCCGACGCCAGAGAGGTGCTTGACCTTGGCCAGTATCGCCCCCCTCCCCGACGCTTCCGCCAACCCCGCCATTGCCGCCCAGGCCGAGATCCTGGCCCGGCCGGTGACCGAGACACGCCGGATGGCCGACGCCATCCGGGCGCTGGCGATCGACGCGGTGGAAAAGGCCAAGTCCGGCCATCCCGGCATGCCGATGGGCATGGCCGACGCCGCGACCGTCCTGTTCAGCAAATACCTGCGCCATGACGCGGCCGATCCGCGCTGGGCCGACCGCGACCGCTTCGTGCTGTCGGCAGGCCACGGCTCGATGCTGCTCTATGCCTGGCTGCACCTGTCCGGCCATGCCGGCATGGGCATCGAGGACCTGAAGAACTTCCGCCAGCTGCATTCGGTGGCCGCCGGCCACCCCGAATATGGCGAGCACCCGGCGATCGAGACCACCACCGGTCCGCTCGGCCAGGGCCTGGCCAATGCCGTCGGCATGGCCATGGCGGAACGCCACCTGGCCGCCCGCTTCGGCCGCAGCCTGGTCGACCACCGCACCTGGGTGATCGCCGGCGACGGCTGCCTGATGGAGGGCATCAGCCACGAGGCGGCCTCCATCGCCGGCCATTTCAAGCTGGCCAAGCTGACCGTCCTCTGGGACGACAACAACATCTCGATCGACGGCGATGTCAGCCTGTCCTCCTCGGACGACGTGCTGAAGCGCTTCCTGTCCTATGGCTGGGCGATCAAGCGGGTGGACGGGCATGACCCCGTCGCGGTGGACAAGGCGCTCGAGGCGGCGACGCGCTCGAAGAAGCCGACCATCATCGCCTGCAAGACCATCATCGGCTTCTCGGCGCCGACCAAGGCCGGCACCGCCGGCAGCCATGGCAGCCCGCTCGGTGGCCCCGAGGCCGCCGCCGCCAAGGAAGCCCTGGGCTGGACCAGCGGTCCCTTCGAGGTGCCGGAGGATATCAAGGCCGCCTGGGAGGCCGCCGGCCGCCGCGCCGGGGGCGCCCGCCGCTCCTGGCTGAAGCGCCTGGCCAACCACCCGCAGAAGGCCGAGTTCGAGCGCGCCATGGCCGGCAAGCTGCCGGAAGGCTGGCACGAGGCGGCCAGCGCCTATCGCGCGAAGCTGGCCGAGGACAAGCCGAAGCTCGCCACCCGCGTCGCCAGCCAGCGCGCGCTGGAGGTGCTGGTGCCCGGCATCCCGGAGATGATCGGCGGCTCGGCCGACCTGACCGGGTCGAACAACACCAACGTCAAGGGCGTGCCGCCTGCGACGCCGACCAGCATGGGCGGCCGCTACATCCACTGGGGCATCCGCGAGCACGGCATGGCCTCGGCCATGAACGGCATGGCGCTGCATGGCGGCACCATCCCCTATTCCGGCACCTTCCTGGTCTTCGCCGACTATATGCGGCCGTCGATCCGGCTGGCCGCGCTGATGCACCAGCGCGTCATCCACGTGCTGACGCATGACAGCATCGGCCTCGGCGAGGACGGCCCGACCCACCAGCCGGTGGAGACCCTGGCCAGCCTGCGCATCATCCCCAACCTGCATGTCTTCCGCCCGGCGGATGCCATGGAGACGGCGGAATGCTGGGAGCTGGCGGTGCAGCGCGCCGACGGCCCCGCGGTGCTGGCGCTGTCGCGGCAGAACCTGCCGGCGCTGCGCTTCGAGGCGGGCGAGAACAAGTCGGCCCGCGGCGGCTATGTGCTGGCCGAGGCCTCGGGCCCGCGCCGCGCGACGCTGATCGCGACCGGCTCCGAGGTGCATCTGGCGATCGCCGCGCGCGAGACGCTGGAGGCCGAGGGCATCGCGACCGCCGTGGTCTCGCTGCCCTGCTGGGAGCTCTTCGCGCTGCAGGACGAGAGCTATCGCGCCGCTGTGCTGGGCCAGGCGCCGCGGGTCGGCATCGAGGCCGCGCTGGGCTTCGGCTGGGACCGCTGGCTGGGCAGTGATGCAACTTTCATCGGCATGACGGGCTTTGGCGCTTCGGCGCCTGCCGAGGACCTCTACCGCCATTTCGGCATCACGGCCGAGGCGGCGGTGGCCGCAGTCAAGCGCAAGCTGGGCTGATTCGTCCCCCGGGAGAGGGTCCCCGGGAAGGACGGGAGACGAGACGGACGCCGCCGGCAATGGCCGGCGGCGGGTTGGGCGGATCCGGGGGCGTTTCCCCGGACCGCCACGGGAAAGACGAGGAAAGACACCATGGCTGTTAAGGTCGCGATCAATGGGTTCGGGCGCATCGGTCGCCTGGTGCTGCGCGCCATCGTCGAGAGCGGGCGCACCGATGTCGAGGTGGTCGCCATCAACGACCTCGGCAGCGTCGAGGCCAATGCCCATATGTTCCGCTACGACAGCGTCCATGGCGTCTTCCCGGGCGAGGTGAAGGTCGACGGCTCCGCCATCACCATCATCTACAACGGCCGCACCTATGGCCCGATCAATGTCAGCGCCGAGCGCGACCCGACCAAGGCCCCCTACCAGGGCGTCGACGTCGCCATGGAATGCACCGGCCTGTTCACCACCAAGGAATCGGCCGGCCAGCTGCTGAAGGCCGGCGCCCGCAAGGTGCTGATCTCGGCCCCCGGCGACGGCGCCGACGCCACCATCGTCTATGGCGTCAACCACAAGGTCCTGACCAAGGACATGACCGTGGTCTCCAACGCCTCCTGCACCACCAACTGCCTGGCGCCGATCGCCAAGGTGCTGCACGAGAACTACGGCATCGAGCGTGGCTACATGGTCACCATCCATGCCTATACGGGTGACCAGCGCACGGTCGACACGCTGCACAAGGACCTCCATCGCGCCCGTGCGGCCGCCGTCTCGGCGATCCCGACCTCGACGGGCGCGGCCAAGGCCGTCGGCCTGGTGCTGCCGGAGCTGAAGGGCAAGCTGGACGGCACCGCCATCCGCATCCCGACGCCGAATGTCTCGCTGGTCTCCCTCGACTTCGTGCCGAAGAAGACGGGCATCACCAAGGAAGAGATCAACGCGGTGATGAAGGCGGCCTCGGAAGGCGAGCTGAAGGGGATCCTCGGCTACAACACCGCGCCGCTGGTCTCGATCGACTTCAACCACAACCCGCATTCCTCGACCTTCGACGCCACCCAGACCCAGGTGGTCGACGGCGCCCTGGTCCGCGTGATGAGCTGGTACGACAACGAGTGGGGTTTTTCCAATCGCATGTCGGACACCGCTGCCCTGCTCGGCAGCCTCTGATCGCTAGGGATTAAACGGATGCCCGCTTTCCGGACGCTGGATCAACTCGAACCCGCCGGAAAGCGGGTTCTGCTGCGCGCCGACCTCAACCTGCCGGTGCGCGACGGCAAGATTTCCGACACCACCCGCATCGACCGGCTGGTGCCGACGATCCGCGAGCTCGCCGACAAGGGCGCCCGCGTCGTGGTCTGCAGCCATTTCGACCGCCCCAAGGGCCAGCGCGTCCCCGAGATGTCGCTGAAGCCGATGGCGGTCGCCCTCGCCGAGGCGCTGGGCCGCCCCGTCGGCTTCGCCGATGACTGCGTGGGCCCCGTGGCCGAGGCCGCCGTCGCGGCGCTCAAGGACGGCGATGTCCTCGTCCTCGAGAACACCCGGTTCCATGCTGGCGAAGAGAAGAACGACCCGGCCCTCGTCGAGGGCCTGGCCAAGCTGGCCGACGTCTTCGTCAACGACGCCTTCTCGGCGGCGCACCGCGCGCATGCCTCGACCGAGGGCGTGGCGCACAAGCTGCCGGCCTATGCCGGGCGGCTGATGCAGGCGGAGCTGGAGGCGCTGGACGCGGCGCTGGGTACCCCGTCCCGCCCGGTCGTCGCCATCGTCGGCGGCGCCAAGGTCTCCACCAAGCTCGACCTGCTCGGCAACCTGTCGAAGAAGGTCGACGTCCTGGTGATCGGCGGCGCCATGGCGAACACCTTCCTGGCGGCCCAGGGCAAGAAGCTGGGCAAGTCGCTGCAGGAGGCCGAGATGCACGGCACCGCGCTGCGCATCCTCGACGAGGCCCGCGCCGCCGGCTGCACCATCCTGCTGCCGACCGACCTGGTGGTGGCCGAGGCCTTCGCGGCCAATGCGCCGAGCCAGACCGTGGCCGTGGACAATGTCCCCGATGGCATGATGGCGCTCGATGTCGGGCCGGCGACCGTCGCCGCGGTGGAGTCGCAGCTGAAGCGCGCCGCCACCCTGGTGTGGAACGGCCCCTTCGGCGCCTTCGAGATCCCGCCCTTCGACACCGCGACCGTGCAGGTGGCGCAGGCGGCGGCGGGGCTGACCACCTCCGCTGGCTTGAAAAGCATCGGCGGCGGCGGCGACACCGTCTCGGCGCTGCGCCATGCCGGGGTGATCGACCGGATGACCTATGTCTCCTCGGCCGGCGGCGCCTTCCTGGAATGGCTCGAGGGCAAGACCCTGCCGGGCGTCGCCGTCCTGGCGGCCTGATCCGGCCTCCGGCGATCGTTCTGCGATACGTCGGACGAAAGCTGATCGGATGGGCTGATTTTCACAGGCCCCGGGGGGTGGCGCAGGCTGCCTCCCGGGTCCACATTCCGGCGGACTCTCGATCACGAGGAGACGCTGTGATGTACCAAGACGTTCAGCTGCATATCGACGGCATGTGGCGCGCGGCCAGCGGCGGCCGCACCATCCCCGTGCTGAACCCGGCCACCGAAGAGCAGATCGGCACCGTCCCGCATGCCAGCCAGGCGGACATGGACGAGGCGCTCGCCGCCGCCGAGCGCGGCTTCGCGGTGTGGAAGAAGGTCTCGGCCTTCGAGCGCTCGAAGCTGATGCGCAAGGCGGCCGACCTGCTGCGCTCGCGCGTCGACAGCATCGCCGAGCTGATGACGCTGGAGCAGGGCAAGCCGCTGCCCGAGGCCAAGATGGAAGTCCTGGCCGGCGCCGATGTCATCGACTGGTTCGCTGAGGAAGCCCGCCGCGCCTATGGCCGCGTCATCCCGGCCCGCGCCGAGGGCGTGTACCAGCTGGTGGTGAAGGAGCCGGTGGGCCCGGTCGCCGCCTTCACGCCGTGGAACTTCCCGATCAACCAGGTGGTGCGGAAGCTGTCGGCGGCGCTGGCCACCGGCTGCTCGATCATCGTCAAGGCGCCGGAGGAGACCCCGGCCTCGCCGGCCGAGCTGATCCGCTGCTTCGTCGATGTCGGCCTGCCGGCCGGCGTGGTCGGGCTGCTGTATGGCGTGCCGGCGGAGATCTCCTCCTATCTGATCCCGCATCCGACGATCAAGAAGGTGACCTTCACCGGCTCGACCCCGGTGGGCAAGCACCTGGCCGAGCTGTCGGGCAAGCACATGAAGCGCGCCACGATGGAGCTCGGCGGCCATGCGCCGGCGATCGTCTTCGAGGATGCCGATGTCGAGCATGCGGCGAAGACGCTGGCGACCAGCAAGTTCCGCAATGCCGGCCAGGTCTGCGTCTCGCCGACGCGCTTCCTGGTGCATGAGAATGCCTTCGAGCAGTTCGTCGACATCTTCACGCAGCATGCCAAGTCGCTGAAGGTCGGCAACGGCATGGAGGCCGGCACGCAGATGGGCCCGCTGGCCAATGACCGGCGCATCCCGGCCATGGAGGCGCTGATCGGCGACGCCAGCCAGAAGGGCGCCGAGATCCGCACCGGCGGCAGCCGCATCGGCAACAAGGGCTATTTCTTCGAGCCGACGGTGATCACCGGCCTGACGCGCGAGATGCGCGCCATGAACGAGGAGCCCTTCGGCCCGCTGGCGCTGATGGTGCCGTTCAAGGATTTCGACGAGGTCGTCGAGGAGAGCAACCGCCTGCCCTTCGGCCTGGCCGCCTATGCCTTCACCAGGTCGGCCAAGACCGCGAACGCCATCGCCTCGCAGGTCGAGACCGGCATGATGACGATCAACCATCTCGGCCTGGCGCTGCCGGAAGTCCCGTTCGGCGGCACCAAGGACAGCGGCTACGGCTCGGAAGGTGGCAGCGAGGCCATCGAGTCCTACCTGATCACCAAGTTCGTGACCCAGGCTGGTCTCTGAGTGCTGGTGCTGGGCGACAGCGTCGCCCAGCGCTGACAGAAGGAAGATGGGGGTCCGGGGGAATTCTTTCCCCCGGGCTTTTTTTATGCCGGGGCTTCCGTCGCCTGTTCCCGGCTGACCAGCACCTTGTCGATCCGCCGCCCGTCCATGTCGACGATCTCGAAGCGCCACCCCGCCCAGACGATCCGGTCGCCCTCGCGGGGCACGCGCTGCAGCAGCGCCAGCATCAGCCCGGCGACGGTGTGGTAGCTGCCCTCGGCCGGCAGCTCCGGCAGCTCGAGGCGGGCCTTGAGCTCATCGCTCGGCATCATGCCGTCGAGCAGCAGGGTGCCGTCATGCCGCTCGACGATGGCGCCCGCGGTCGCCGGCGTCGGTGCCGGCCCCAGCTCGCCGACGATGGCCTCCAGCAGGTCGGAGGCGGTGACGACGCCTTCGAAGCTGCCGTATTCATCCATCACCAGCGCGATGCCCAGCGGATCGGCGCGCAGCCGTTCCAGCGCATCCATGGCCGAGAGGTTGTCGGGCAGCACCATCGGCTGGCGCAGCACCGGGGCCAGGTCCAGCTTGCCGCCGGCCAGCAGCTGGTTCAGCAGGTCCTTGGCCGCGACCACGCCGACCACGTTGTCGATGCGGCGGTCGGCCACCACCAGCCGGGTCACCGGCGTGGCGCGCAGGCAGGCGGCGATATCGGCCTCGGTGGCGGCGCGTTCCAGCCAGTCGACCTCGTTGCGGGGCGTCATCAGGGCGCGGACCGGCTTGTCGGCCAGGCGCAGGACGCGCTCGATCATGTGGCGCTCCTCCGAATCCAGCGCGCCGGCCTCGACGCCCTCGGCGACGGCGGCCTTGACCTCCTCCTCGGTGATGGTCGCGGCGACCGAGCGCGAGGCGCCGAGCAGGCCGAGCACCAGCGCCGAGGACCGCGACAGCAGCCAGACCATGGGTGCCGCGATGCGCGACAGCAGCAGCATCGGCGGGGCGACGATGATCGCCATCGCCTCCGGGTTGCGCAGCGCCAGCTGCTTCGGCACCAGCTCGCCCAGGATCAGCGAGGCATAGGTGATGGCCAGCACCACCAGGGTCAGCGCCAGCTCGCTGGCATAGGGCGCCATGCCGGGGATCATCGCCAGGACGCCGGCGAAGCGCTGCGCCAGGCTCTGCCCGGCGAAGGCGCCGGCCAGGACGCCGACCAGGGTGATGCCCACCTGCACGGTCGGCAGGAAGCGCTGCGGGTCCTCCATCAGGGTGAGCGCGGCCGCGGCGCCGGCGCGGCCCTGGCGCTGCAGCCCGAGCAGCCGCACCCGGCGGGCGGAGACGATGGCCAGCTCGCTCATGGCGAAGATGCCGTTGAGCAGCACCAGCAGGAGGATCACGGCCAGTTCCAGGGCGATATCCATGGCGGCGGCGAGGCTCCTCTCGGTCGTGGGGGGATCGAGGGGGCGTTCTAGGGCCTGGGCCGGCCCCGGTCACGCCCCCAGACCCCGGGGAAGACGCCAGGCTGAGGCGAATGGCCCCATTCCTGCCATCAAGCGGCCGATCCCCTGCCGCATCGGGCGCCCAGAAGGATCGGGCGGCACAGGGCCGCAACCGATGCCCGGACCTTATCCGATGAATGCACAGGCTCGCCCCCCGATCGTCAACGAACCCCGCCTGACCGCGGCCGTGCTGCCGCGGCCGCAGGGCGAGGCGGCGCGTCGGCGACCGGCCGGGCTGCCCGGTGGCAAGCCGGCGCTGCTGGTCGTGCTGCTGCTGCTGGCGCTGGCGCAGTTCGGCGTCTGGCGGGCGGCGGGGGTCGCGGCGCCGGGCTTCCCGCTGGCCGCCGCCGGGCTGGGGGCGCTGGCCGCCTTCGCCGCGCTGCGCGGCCCGGGCGGCCTGCGGGCCGGCGCCATCATCGGGCTGTTCCTGCTGGCGCAGGTGCTTTCTTCCCTGTTGATGGCCTCGGCCTGGCACGGGCATGCGGCGCTGCCGGCCCTGCCCTGGCTGATCGCCCAGGCGGCGGCCAGCCTGCTGCTGCTGCACCGCGCCCGGCTGCTGGCCGATGCGCTGGCGCCGCGCGGCTTCACCCGCCGGGTGCCGGCGCTGGCCGGGCGGCTGCTGCGGCCGCTGCCGAAGGTTTCCCTGCATCTGCCGGTGGCCGATGCGCCGCTGTCCGCGCTGCGCGCCACGCTGGAGTCGCTGGCCGAGCTCGACCACCCGGCGCTGGAGGTGCTGGTGGTCGATGCCAGCGCCTCGCCCGACCATTGGGAGCCGGTGGCCGAGCATGTCGCCCGCCTCGGCCCGCGCTTCCGCTTCTTCCATATCGGCGCCTGCCCGCAGGCGGCCCGCGGCTTCGCCCTGCGCGAGACCGCCGGGGACGCGCTGCTGGTCGGGCTGGTCGAGCCCGGCACGCTGGTCGACAGCGACTGGCTGCGCCGCTGCCTGCCGCTGTTCCTGGCGCGGCAAGGCCTGGGCTTCGTCCAGGCCGGCAGCACCGCGCCGACCGCGCATGGCACGCTCGCCGAGCGGCTGGCCTATGCCGCCGCGCCGCTGGCCTGGCCGCTGCCGCGCCAGGCCGCCAACGAGCAGATGGCGGTGGCGCTGCAGGGCTCGCTGGCGCTGCTGCGGGTCGATGCGCTGCGCCTGGCCGGTGGCTGGGACCCGGCCGCCCCCGACCAGCCGGCCGAGCTCGGCCTGCGGCTGCTGCGCCAGGGCTGGGAGGCGCTGGACCTGCCCGAGTCGATGGGCCAGGCCACCCCCCGCGCCGAGGCCGCGCCCGGCCTGCTGCAGCGGCTGGCCCGCCATGCCGACGTGCTGTTCCGCCCCCGCCATCGCGGGCTGACGCCGGGGCAGCGCCGCCACCTGCTGGCGCCGGCGAATGCGGCGCTGAGCGAGGCGCTGTGGTTGGCGATGGCGCTGCTCGGCATCGGCGCGACGCTGGGCATGCTGGCCGGGCGGCAGCTGGGCCAGGCGCCGGTGATGCCTTTCGTGCTGGTGGCGCTGCTGCTGCCGCTGGCGGCGATGCTCCCGGCCCTGCTGCTGGCGCCGCGCGGCCACCGCCTGCTGGCGCTGGGCGCGGCGCTGGCGCTGATGCCGTCCCGCGGCGCCGAGGCCTGGCGCGTGGCCACCGGCTGGCAGACCCGCCGCGCCCCGGTGCCCTCGGGCAGCCTGGCGCTGATGCTGGGCGTGCTGGCCCTGGCCAGCCTGCCGGTAGCGCCGCTGTGGAGCGCCGTGCTGCTGGGCTTCGCCCTGCCCGACGCGGCCGGCTGGCTGCTGGGGCGGAAGCTGCGCCCCGCGCCGACCGACTGGAGTTAAGCGGCCACCCGCTCCGCCCCAATCAAAGCCAGGCCCTCGGCAACGGAAACAAACTCGCCGCCATGGGCGACGCGCTCGGCGCCGAAGCGGCGCTCGAACAGATGGCGGACGGCGGGCACCAGCGAGGTGCCGCCGGTCAGGAAGACCCGGTCCACGGCCTCCGGCCCGACGCCGGCATCGACCAGGGCCTGGTCGACGGCGCCGGTGATGCGGGTCAGCTCGGGCGTGATCCAGCGCTCGAAATCGGCACGCTGCACCTCCTCCTCCAGCAGGAAGCCGCCGTGCTTGAATCGAAGGACCGCGCTGTCGGCCTTGGACAGCGCCGCCTTCACGCCGGAGACCGCCTGGTACAGGGCATAGCCGGTCTCGTCCTCGACCAGCTGCATCAGGTGGTGCAGCTTCTCGGGGTGGTCGGCGGCCCGCGCCACCTCGGCGATCTCGCGCATGGTGCGCGGCGCGCGCATCAGCGACAGCCGGTGCCAGCGGGCGAAGCTGGTGTAGAAGCTGGGCGGCACCGGCAGCGCGGTGCCCATGACGCGGTAGCTGTCGCCCTTGCCCAGCCGCGGCGAGACCACATTGTCGATGATGCGGTAGTCGAAGGCGTCGCCGGCGATGCCCAGCCCCGAATGCCCGAGCGCGCGCACCGCCTGGCTGTTGCCGGGCTCGAAGCGGATCAGCGAGAAGTCGGAGGTGCCGCCGCCGAAATCGCCCACCAGCACATTGGCCGGGGCATCGAGCGTGGCGGCGAAGCGGTGGCCCGCCGCCTCCGGCTCGAGGGCGAAATCCAGCCCGTCCCAGCCGGCGCCGGCGAAGGCCTTGCGCAGCCGCGTCTCGGCCAGTTCGTCATCGGCGTTGTCGCCGACGAAGCGGACGGGCCGACCGGCGATGACATGGGCATCCCCCAGCTTGCCCCCGCCGCCGCTGGAGCTCGCCAGCAGCGAGCGCAGGAACAGAGAAATAAGCTCCTCCAGCCCGAAGGCGCGGCCGAAGATGCGGGTCTCGGAAAAGCTGCGGCTGGCCAGGTAGCTCTTCATCGACATAATCAGCCGGCAGCCCAGCGGATCGTCCAGATAGGCCTCGATCGCCTGCGGCCCGGCGGCATGCTGCATCCGGCCGCGCGACGGCCCGGTCTCCTCCGCCCAGAAGCAGAGCAGCGAGCGGAAGGTGTCGACCGCGCGCCCGCCGGTCTCATAGCGGATGCTGGCCACCTGCCCATCCGCCTGGCGCAGGGCGATGACGCTGTTGGTGGTGCCGAAGTCGATGCCGATGACGTCAGCCATGGGGGCCTGCCTGGACGCGGGTGGAGAGGACGAACCCGGGGGGGAGCCTCGAAGGGCGCGCGTTAGAGCAGATTGCCGTGAGCATGGGAAGCCATCCGTCCCGCCCGGTCATTAATCACCTAGTCTGAAACAGGGGTTCGCCTGTCGCGCGAGAAGGGACGGCGTTGATCTCGAAATTTTTATCCCTGTCCAAATTGTGAGATAGCCGCCGCGCGATTTATGCGTTAACAATTCATCAACACACCGACCGACCACAGCGAACGAGGCCCCGCATCCATGGACCAGTCCTCGACCCTCCTCGCCTTCCCCCAGGTCCCTGAGGACCGCCTGCGCCTCGCCCTGCGCCGGCTCGAGGCCGCGCTGGCCGAGCAGGCCCATGCCGTCGCCGAGTTCCGCAGCAACCTGGGCGCCCTGCGCGAGGCCACCAGCGACCTGGCCACCCAGGTCAACCACTACAACGACACGCTGGACCGCACCGCCAGCCAGGTCAGCTACGCCCACCAGGCCGCCCGCCGGCTGGAGCGCACCGCCGACCGCATGGTGTCGATGGGCTGAAGTGAAGACGGGGGGCTGAGGGCGGAGGGCACTGCCCTTTCCCTGAGGCCTCCCCGCCGCTAGCCTGCCGGCCTCTTCCGGGTGGCGGCGGGCATCATGGCGATGGCCGCGGGTGCCCGTCCTTCAGGATGGAATTGCCGTGGCCCCGCATCCGTTGATCGAGACCTTCCGCGCCGCCCGCATCGTGCCGGTGGTGCGCACCAGCACCGCCGCCCGCGCGGCGACCGCCATCGAGTGGCTGCGCGACGCCGGCATCACCATCTTCGAGATCACGCTGACCATCCCCGACGCGCTGTCGGTGATCCGTGACGTGGCCAGCGACCCGAAGCTGCTGGTCGGCGCCGGCACCGTGCCGAACGCCGCCGCCGCCGAGGAATGCATCTCCGCCGGCTCGCGCTTCATCGTCTCGCCCTGGGTCGACCCGGCGCTGGCCGCGCCCTGCCGCGCCTCCGGCGCCTGCCTGATGATGGGCGCCCTGACGCCCACCGAAGTGCGCGCCGCCCGCGCCGCCGGCGCCGATGTGGTGAAGATCTTCCCGGCGAGCTCGGCCGGCGGCCCCGGCCATATCAAGTCGCTGCGCGCCGTCTTCCCGGATGTGTTCTTCTGCCCGACCGGCGGCGTCGATGCCCGCAACGCCGGCGAGTATATCGCGGCCGGCGCCGCCTTCGTCGGCATCGGCGGCAAGCTGGTCGACGAGAAGGCGATCGCCGCCGGCGACCGCGAGGCGGTCCAGGCCGCGGCGCGCGAGGCGCTCGGGATCCTGCAGGCATGAGCCCTGTCGATATCCTCTGCCTCGGCGAGCCGATGCTGGAATTCAACCAGCAGCCAGCCAATGCCGAAGGCCGTGGCCTCTATCTCGAAGGCCATGGCGGCGACACCTCCAACGCCGCCATCGCCGCCGCGCGCGCCGGCGCCCGGGCCGGCTACATCACAGCCCTCGGCCGCGATGCCCCCGGCGACAGCTTCATGAAGCTCTGGGCCGCCGAAGGCGTCGATGCCAGCACCGTGCAGCGCCGCGCCGACGCCCCCACCGGCATCTACTTCGTGACGCACGGCCCAGACGGCCATGCCTTCACCTTCTACCGCGCCGGCAGCGCCGCCTCGCGCATGACGCCCGACGACATGCCGGCGGAGGCCATCCGCCAGGCCCGCATCCTGCACATCTCGGGCATCAGCCAGGCGATCTCCACCAGCGCGGCCGATGCCTGCTTCCGCGCCATCGAGATCGCCCGCGAGGCCGGCGTCACCGTGTCCTACGACACGAACCTGCGCCGCTCGCTCTGGCCGCTGCCCCGCGCCCGCGCGACCATCCACGCCGCGCTGCGCATGGCCGACATCGCGCTGCCCAGCTACGACGACGCGACCGCGCTGACCGGGTTGGAAGACCCCGACGCCATCGCCGACTTCTATCTGGAGATGGCGCCGCAGGTGATCCTGAAGCTGGGCAAGGACGGCGTCATGGTCGCCGACCGCACCAGCCGCACCACCCTGCCCGGCCGCATCGTCAAGGCGATCGACGCAACCGGCGCCGGCGACACGTTTGCGGGCAACTTCCTGGCCCGCACCATCGCCGGCGACACACCCATCGACGCCGCGCGCTACGCCAACGCGGCCGCCGCTCTGGCCACCACGGGATACGGTGCCGTGGCGCCGATGCCGCGGGAAGAAGCCGTGCGGAAGTTTTTGGAAAGCTGAAGAGAAGGGCTTGGTAGGCCAGGGGAATGAATTCCCCTGGACCCCTTCTTTTTTCTTACAGACTGCCGTGCCCACGTGACGACAGTACGTGAAACGGCCAGTCCGCAGCGCGACCTTTGAGGTCGCGCTGTTTTTATATTTGGCGTCCCGCCGTCATGCCCTGACGAGGATGCCGGCGATGCGCAGGTCGCTGAACAGCCGGTCATCAGAAAAAAGATGGGGGCTCGGGGGAATTCATTCCCCCGACCTTCCCCTGTCTTCTCTTACCCTTCGTTCCTGCCTCTCGGCCGCATCCGGATCCCTTCGCGCACATGCTGGAAGGGAAGCGACGACGGATCCGCCACCACCGGCCCCGGCGCCGCGACGACCAGGACCTGGGCGGCGATGGGCTGGAAGTCGGCGCGGAAATGGACGCTGCTTTTCAGGCCGAGGATGTTCTCCTGGGCGGGCTCGATGCCCAGGTGGCGGAACAGCGCCTGGTCGTAGGCCTGCATCTTCCGCGTCACCACGATCACCTTCACCGTGCCGACGCGGATCAGCGCGCTGGGGCCGAGATCGGCCGGATTGCCGGCGCCCATGGGGCCGGTCAGCGTGAAGCGACCGTCGGAGAGGCCCAGGATTTCCGCCTCCACCGACAGGGGCACGCCGTCGGACTTGCCGCCGAGCTTCAGGGTGATCGTCGCGCCGATGCCGGCGGCGTGGCAGGCGCTCGCACTTTCGGCGTCGTTGATCAGGCCGAGGGTGGCATCGGCTTTCTGGGCCACCAGCTCGGCGAGCAGGCCAGTGGTGTCGCCATGGCCGCCGCCACCTGGATTGTCCTGGGTGTCGGCCAGCACGATGGGCTTCGTCGCCGTACTGGACAGGCGAATCGCGTCGGCGACGGCCTCGGCGACGGGCTGGGCGCCGCCGGCGAAATCGGGCTCGCGGTCGTGCAGCAGCTTGAGGAAGGCGTCGGCAGCCGCGTCGGCGGTGTTCTGGTCGGTGGCGAAGGCGGCATGGGCCACGCCGCAATCGGCGAAGTCGGCATAGGGGAAGCCGAAGCAGAAGCCGAGCTCGACCATGCCAGGGCGCGCGGCGAGCTCGGCGCGGGCGGCCATGACGCCGGCCATGGGGTCGACCATGGTGCATTGCATGGTCAGCGGCATCCAGTAGTCGGCCTGGCGGAAGGCGCGGGCGAAGGGCTGGCCGTGCGCGATGCGATCGACCAGCAGCTGCAGCGCCTGGGCGCCGGCGGCCTTCATGTCGATATGCGGATAGGTGCGGAAGGGCACGGCGGCATCGACCAGCCGCACCATCTGCGCCGTCAGGTTGCAGTGGGGGTCGAGGCTGATGGTCAGCGGCAGCTCGGGGCCGATGACGGCGCGGACGCGGCGCAGCAGCTCGCCTTCGGCATCCGGGTAGGCCTCGGCCACCATGGCGCCGTGCAGGTCGAGATAGACGCCGTCGAGCGGGCCGGAGTCCAGCGCCGTGACCAGCTCGGCGATCAGGCAGGCGGCGATGCGCTCGAAGGCTTCCTCGGTGACCGGGCCGGCAGGCTCGGCGAAGCACCAGGACAGCGGGACCAGCTCGTGGCCAAGCTCCCGGCCGCGGGCCAGGGCGCCGGCGGCGGGGACCGAGGTGGGGGCGAGGGTGTCGAACAGCCCCGGGCCGCGCTGGAAGCCCGGGAAGCCGCCGGGCTGGCGGAAGTCGTCCCAGGTGGTGCGGCGCGGGGCGAAGGAATGGCTTTCGTGCAGGAAGCCGCCGATGGCGAGACGTAGCGTGGTCATGATCAGCCCTTCACACGGCCGGCGGTGGCGAGGACGGCATCGGCCAGGACGACCAGCCCGGCCTCGGCCCAGTCGGGGGTGATGGCCTCGGCCTCGTTGTGGCTGATGCCGCCCTCGCAGGGGACGAAGATCATCGCGGTGGGCAGGCGGCGCGCGACATAGACGGCGTCATGGCCGATGCCGGTGGGCATGTCGCGGAAGGCCAGGCCGCGGCCGCGGGCGGCGCTGCGCAGCGCCTCGACCAGCGTGGCGTCGAAGGGGGTCAGCGGGAATTCCCAAAAGGGCGTGACCTTGATGCCGACGCCACGTTTCTGCGCGATCTCGGCGGCGCGGGCCTCGAGGGCGCGGGCCATGCCGGCCAGCGCCGCGGGCTCGCCATGGCGGAAGTCGACGCTGAACCAGACCTGGCTGGGGACGACGTTGCGGCTGTCGGGCGTGACCAGCAGCCGGCCCACCGTGCCGCGGCCATCGCCGCCGGCGGTCAGCGCGATCTCTTCGACCGCCTGCACCAGGATCGAGGCGGCGACCATGGCGTCGCGGCGCGGGCCCATGGCGCCGCCGGCATGGAAATCCTCGCCGGAGACGGTGACGTCGAGCCAGATCTGGCCGAGCGCGCGATCGACGACGCCGACGGGGATGCCGTCGCGCTCCAGCAGCGGGCCCTGCTCGATATGCAGCTCGAAATAGGCGCCGAGCTTCTGCAATTCTGCCGGGTCAGCCTGGCCCTGCCAGCCGATGGCCCGCAACTCTTCCCCGAAGATGGCGCCGGCCGGGTCGGTCTTGGCCAGCACCTCTTCTTCGGTGAACAGGCCCATGGCGACGCCGCTGCCCATCATCGGCGGCGAGAAGCGGGCGCCTTCCTCGTTGGTCCAGTTGATCAGCACCACCGGCGCCTCGGTCTCGGTGCCGGATTCATGCAGGGCGCGCAGCACCTCGAGGCCCGCCAGCACGCCGAGCACGCCGTCGAATTTTCCACCCGTGGGCTGGGTGTCCAGGTGGCTGCCCATGGCGACGGCCGGGCGCGACGGGTCCCTGCCCTCGCGCCGGATCACCATGTTGCCGACGCGGTCGGTCGCGACGCTACAGCCCACGGCCTCGGCCCAGGATTGCAGCAAGGCGCGGCCCTCGCCGTCCAGCGCGGTCAGCGTCTGGCGGTTGCAGCCGCCTTTCGCCGTGCCGCCGATCTCGGCCATGCGCATCAGGCTGTCCCAGAGGCGCGCGCCGGAGACAGGAAGGTTGGTCGCGCTCATGCCTTGCTCTCCACGCCGCACCAGTCGGCCATGCTCAGCGCGATGGTGCGCGTGGTGGCATGGAAGCTGGCCAGGTTGACGCTTTCGTCGATGCCATGGACGGAATCGGACTCGGGGCCGAAGCAGGCGACCGGCGTGCCCTGGTAGAGGGTGAAGAAGCGGCCGTCGGTCAGCGCCGGGATGGCGACCTCGCGCAATTCGTGGCCGGCGACGTCGGCAAAGGTGTTGCGGACCAGCTGGACGATGGGCTCCTTCTGGTCGAACTGGCAGGCCTCGGCCATGAAGCCCTGGAATTCCAGCTTCACCTGGCTGCCGCGCAGCTTTTCGCTGGTCGCGATATCGGCGACCAGCGCCTCGATCTCGGCCTTCACCTGCGCCGCGCTGCGGCCCAGCATGACGCCGACGCGCAGGCCGATCTTGGCGCGGGTCGGCACCGAGCTGTTCCACTCGCCGCCCTGCACCGTGCCGAAATTGATGTTCACCGGGTGGTTCACGCCATGGAAGGCGGCGTGGATATTCTCGGCCCAGTTCATCTCCATCTCGTATTCCTTGAAGCGCTGGGAGATGAGCCAGGCGGCCTCGATGGCGTTGATGCCGGCATGCATGTCGCGCACATGGGTCGGCCGGCCGGTCACCGTGACCCAGGCCCAGATGGCGCCGACCTCGGCGGCATAGACGGTGTCGAAGCTGGCGCCGGTCTCGGGGATGATCACCGCGTCGCATTTCGGCATGGCCATCATGCAGGCCAGCGCGCCATTGCCGGTGCATTCCTCCTCGATCACCGAATGGAACTGCACCTCGGCCGCCGGCTGCAACCCGGCCATGGAAAGCGCGCGGAAGGCCAGCACGTTGGAGATGCAGCCGGCCTTCATATCGGCCGCGCCGCGGCCATATAGGCGGCCGCCCTTCACCACCGGCTCGAAGGGCGGGCTGGTCCAGAGATCCTCGGCGCCGACCGGCACCACGTCGACATGGCCCTGCAGCACCAGGCTGCGGCCCTTCCTCTCGCGCGGCTGATGGGTGGCCACGACATTGTCGCGGCCCTCATAGGAGATCAGCGGCGGCGAGAAGCCGGGGTGATCCTGCAGCGCCTCGGGCCGCGTCGCCACGCGCTGCGGCGCCAGGCCGAGTCCCGCATAGTTCTGCGCCATCTCCTCCAGGGCCGAGGCCTCATTGCCCAGGGTGGAGGGGCAGCGGACCAGGCGCTCCAGCGCCGCCACGGCCTCGCCCTCGAGCGCCTGGACGGCGTCGAGGATGGCGCGGCGGGCGCCGGGATCGAGTGTCGACATGATCAGTCCTTCAGGCGAGCAACAGACGGGCGCGCAGTTCAGACCGGTCAGGCGGTTTCGGCAAGCACCGGCGGCGTCCAGTCGCGTCCCGGAATGCTGTCGAGCAGCGCCCGGGTATAGGGATGCTGCGGCGCACCGAAGACCTGCTCGGTCGGGCCGAGCTCGACGATGGCGCCGCGCTGCATCACCGCGATGCGGTCGCAGATCTGGGCGGCGACGCGCAGGTCATGGGTGATGAACAGCATGGTCAGCCCCAGCCGCTGGCGGATTTCGGCCAGCAGGTCCAGCACCTGGGCCTGCACCGAGACGTCGAGGGCCGAGACAGGCTCGTCGGCGATCAGCAGTTCGGGCTGCATCGCCAGGGCGCGGGCCAGGCCGATGCGCTGCCGCTGCCCGCCGCTGAACTCGTGCGGATAGCGTTCCATCGCCGAGGGATCGAGCTTGACCAGCCGCAGCAGGTCGAGCGCCCGGGTCCGCGCCTCGGCCGGCGAGACGCCATGGGTGATCGGCCCCTCGGTGATGGCGTCGCCCACCTTCCGCCGCGGGTTCAGCGAGGCATAGGGGTCCTGGAACACCATCTGGATCCGCTTGCGATAGGGCAGCCAGCCCTGGCGCGACAGCGGCCGCAGATCCTTGCCATGGAACAGGATTTCGCCCTTCTCGGGCTCGACCAGGCGGACGACGCAGCGGGCCAGCGTCGACTTGCCGGAGCCGCTTTCGCCGACCAGGCCCAGCGTCTCGCCCTTGTTCAGGGTGAAGTCGGCATCGTGCACCGCCTTGACCACCGCCTTCGGGCCGAACCAGCCGCCCCGCTGGTAGGTTTTCTCGACGCCCTTCATCACCAGCACCGGCGACGGGCGGATGGCGGGCTTTTCCAGGGCCGCGCCATGCGGCACGGCGGCGATCAGCTTGCGGGTATAAGGGTGTTGCGGCGCGTTCAGGATGTCGGATGCCGGCCCCTGCTCGACGATGCGGCCATGCTGCATCACCGCGACGCGGTCGGCGATCTCGGCGACGACGCCGAAGTCGTGGGTGATGAACATCACCCCCATGCCCTTGCGTTCCTGGATCTCGCGCATCAGCCGCAGGATCTGCATCTGCGTCGTCACGTCGAGCGCGGTGGTCGGCTCGTCGGCGATCAGCAGCGCGGGCTCGAGCGCCAGCGCCATGGCGATCATCACGCGCTGCCGCTGGCCGCCCGACAGGCGAAAGGGATGCATCCGCGCGATGGAGGCCGGGTCGGGCAGGTTCACCGCGGCCAGCAGCTCCGGCACGCGGGCTTTCGCTTCCGACCCCTTGCCATGCACCTGCAGCGCCTCGGCGATCTGGTCGCCGACCCGCATCAAGGGGTTCAGCGCCGTCATCGGCTCCTGGAAGACCATGGCCATGCGGCGGCCGCGGCGGGAGCGCAGCGCCTCGGCGGAGAGGCCCAGGATGGATTCGCCCTCGAAGGTGACGGTGCCCGCCTTCACCTTCAGCGTCTTCGGCAGCAGCCCCATCACCGTGTTGGCGGTGATCGACTTGCCGGAGCCGCTCTCGCCGACGACGCACAGGATCTCGCCGGCATCGAGGTGGAGCGACAGTTCCTCGACAGCATGCGGCCGGTCGGCCCCTTGCGGCAGGGCAACAGTCAAAGAGTCGACGGTCAGCAGTCGGGTCATGGCTTGCCCCCGCGGTTGCGCGCCAGGCGCGGGTTGAGCGCGTCGGACAGGCCTTCGCCGACCAGGTTCAGCGAGAGCACCGTCAGGAAGATGGCGATGCCGGGGAAGACGCTCATCCACCAGGCCATGCGGATGACGCTGCGGCCGGAGCCGATCAGGAAGCCCCAGGACATCATGTTCGGATCGCCGAGGCCGAGGAAGGACAGCGCGCTTTCCAGCAGGATGGCCGAGGCCACCATCAGCGAGGACAGCACGACGATCGGCGACAGCGCATTGGGCAGGATGTCGCCCACCACGATCGACAGCCGCGATTTTCCCAGCACCTCCGACGCCTGCACGAATTCCCGCGACCGCAGCGACAGGAATTCGGCGCGGACGACGCGGGCGACGGGCGGCCAGGAGACGACGGCGATGGCGAAGACGATGGAGGCGATCGAGGGCGTGAAGATCGCGACCAGCAGGATGGCGAGCACGAAGCTCGGGATGGTCTGGAAGAATTCGGTGAAGCGCATCACCAGGTCGTCGACCAGCCCGCCCAGATAGCCGGCGATGGCGCCCAGGCTGACGCCGATGGCCAGCGCCGCGACGGTCGAGACCGCGCCGACCAGCAGAGAGACGCGCGCGCCATGGGCGATGCCGGCGGCGACGTCGCGGCCCAGGCTGTCGGTGCCGAGCAGCATGCCTTCCTCGCCCGGGGGGGCGAAGGGCATCCCCGCCATGTCCCAGGGGCTGCCCGGATAGAGCACCGGCGCCAGCACGGCGAGGATCAGCACCGCGACCAGCACGACGAGGCCGACGACGGCGCCGCGATTGCGGGAGAAATTGCGCCAGAAGTCCTTCATGCGGAGACCTCCACGCGCGGATCGACGACCGCGTAGAGCAGGTCGGTGATCAGGTTGAACAGCACCACCATGACGCTGGTGCAGAAGAAGACGCCCATCAGCACCTGGTAGTCGCGGGCCAGCAGCGCCTCGAAGGCCAGCCGCCCGATGCCAGGCCAAGCGAAGACCGTCTCGACCAGGATCGAGCCGCCGATCAGCTGCCCGGCCTGGATGCCGGCGAAGGTGATGATCGGCAGCAGCGCGTTGCGCAGGATGTGGCGGCGCAGGATGCGGCCCTCGGGGACGCCCTTGGCGCGGGCCGTCTTGACGAAATCCTGGTCGGCGACCTCCAGCATGGTGGCGCGCGACAAGCGGGCATAGACGGCGACATAGAACAGGCCGAGGGTCAGCGCCGGCAGCAGCAGGTGCTTGGCCACGTCCAGCACGACGGCGAAGCCATGCAGCTCGACGCCGACCGAGGCCATGCCGAAGGAGGGCAGCCATTCCAGCGTGACGCTGAACAGCAGCACCAGCATCAGCCCGACCCAGAAGAGCGGCGTGGCGTAGAAGGTCAGCGCCAGGACGGTGATGATGGAATCGCCCCAGGTGCCGACGCGCAACGCCGCCAGCGCGCCCATGGCGACGCCGACGGACAGCGCGAAGACGAAGGCGGCGCCGGTCAGCAGCAGGGTCGCCGGCAGCCGGTCCCAGAGCAGCGAGGCGACGGCGACCTGCTGGCGGTGGCTGAAGCCGAGGTCGAGGGTCAGCACCCCTTTCAGATAGATCCAGAGCTGGACATAGAGCGGCTGGTCCAGGCCGAATTGCGCCCGCAGCTGCTCCAGGAAGCGCGCATCGGCCGCCCCCGACTGTCCGGCGATGATGCTGGCCGGGTCACCCGGCGCCGCATGGATCAGGAAAAAATTGCAGACGACGATCGCCAGGATGACGATCGCCGCCTTGACGAGGCGGCCCAGCAGATAGCCGGGCAGCTTCGACAGTTCCATCAATCAGGCCAGGAAGACGTCGTCGAAGCAGGCATGGATGCCCGAGCCCGACGTGATGACGTTCTGCAGCTTCTTGTCGTAGATGCTGGGGAAGGACATCTCCAGCAGCCAGAGCAGCGGCGCCTCCTCCACCAGCAATTTCTGCACGTCGCTGAAGGCGGCCTGACGCACCTTCGGATCGGCGGAGTCACGCCCCTGGGTGAACAGCTCGTCCACCTTGGGATTGCTGTAGCCGGCGACGTTGGAGAAAAGAATCTTCTTGATGTTGGTGGAGACGTAGGAGCGCTCCACCCCCAGCGTCGGGTCGCCATACTGGTAGAGATAGTTGATGGTGGTGTCGAAATCCCAGGCGCCGGTGCGCTGCGCCCAGGTGCCGACATCGACCGATTCCAGCTGCAGGTCGACGCCGACCTGGCGGAAGGACTGCCGCAGATATTCGCCGAGGCGGGTGAAGACCTCGCCATAGGGCAGGCTCATATGCTTGATGGTGAAGCGCACGCCCTGGCCGTTCGGCTTCAGCCCCGCCGCATCCAGCAGCTTCTTCGATTCCTCGACATTGAAGGCGGCCGACTTGGCGGTGCCGTCGTAGAAGCGGGTCGCGCTGTGGAAGGGGCCGGTCGCCGGCTTGCCGATGCCGAACCACAGGCGCTGGGCGATGAAGTCGCGGTTGACCGCCATGGTCAGCGCGCGGCGGACGCGGACATCGTCCAGCGGCTTCACGCGGTGGTTGAACTCCATCCACATCAGCGGGCCGAAATATTCCCAGCCCTCGGTCTTCACCTCGAGGTTCGGCCGGGCGCGCATCTGCGGCACGTCGAAGGGCTCGATGTCGTTCGACTGGGTCAGCTGCACCTGGCCGGATTCGAGCGCCAGGCGGCGGCTCTGGCTGTCAGGCACGACGCGGTAGATGATGGCGTCCAGATAGGGCTGGCCCGGCTTCCAATAGTCGGCGAAGCGCTCGAGGCGGATGAAGTTGCCGCGCTGCCACTCGACGAACTTGAAGGGCCCGGTGCCGACCGGCCGGGAGACCGCCGGCGCCTGCCGGTAATCCTGCCCGTCGAACAGGTGCTTCGGCACGATGGCCGAGACGGTGACGTCGAACATCAGCAGGAAGGGCTCGAAGGGCGCCGAGAGGGTGAACTTCGCGGTCGTCGGGTTGACCGCCACGCCCTCCTTGATGCGGGCGAAGACGCCGCGGGCGCGGGGCGAGACCTCCATGTGAAACTTCATGATGGAGAAGATCACGTCGTCCGCCGTCATCGGCTGGCCGTCGTGGAACTTGACGTTCTCCTGCAGGTGGAAGGTGTATTCCAGCCCGTCGGCCGAGACCTCCCAGCGCCTGGCCAGCTCCGGCATCGGGTTGAGCTTGGCGTCGTAGCGCAGCAGGCCCTGGAAGATCTTGCCGCCGACGATCAGCGTCGGCGCCTGGTTGTTGACGCCGACATGCAGCACCGGCGGCTCGGGATTGACGATGCTGTTCAGGGTGCCGCCGCGCTTCGGCTGGATGCCCTGGGCGAGCGCGTCTTCCACGCGCATCAGCAAGGGGGCAGCAGCCGCTGCGGCCAGCAGGCCGCGACGAGAAAACGCCATTTTATTCTCCAACGAGAAACTTCCCTGGCGCGACGCTAGCCCTGCCCAGGGCGGATCGACAAGAGCGCGCATCAGGCATAGGTTTTTTGCATGCGCGTCTTTGCCCACCCCGACCAGTCGCGGCACACGCCGCAATTCTTCCTCCAGCGCGGCCAGGTCCGCCGGAACTTCGAGGTGCCGGAGCGGGCCGAGGCCCTGCTCGCCGCGCTGCACCGGCTGAAGCTGACGGTGGAGGACCCTGGCACCGTCGACCGCGCCGCCCTGCTGGCGGTGCACGATGCCGGCTATGTCGGCTTCCTGGCCGGCGCCGCCGAGGCCTGGGCCGCCCTGCCCGAGAAGGGCCCCGAGGTGGTCGCCAACATGCACCCCTCGCCGGAGATGCTGGAGCAGGGTGCGGTGATGCCCGATTCCGTCATCGGCCAGGCCGGCTGGTACACGGCCGACACTGCCTGCCCGATCGGGCCCGGCAGCTGGGAATCGATCATCGGGGCTGCGTCCTGCGCGCTGGCGGCGGCGAAGGTCGCGGCGGGCGGCGGGTCGGCCTATGCGCTGGCGCGGCCGCCGGGGCACCACGCCTATGCGGCGCGGGCCGGGGGCCATTGCTATATCAACAACAGCGCGCTGGCGGCGCAGGCGCTGCGCGATGCCGGCGCCGCGCGGGTCGCGGTGATCGATATCGACGCGCATCACGGCAATGGCACGCAGGGCATCTTCTGGCGGCGCGGCGACGTGCTGACCGCCTCGGTCCATGGCGATCCGGCCGGCTACTACCCCTGGTATATCGGCCATGCCGGGGAACGCGGCGCGGGTGAAGGCGACGGGTTCAACCTGAACCTGCCCTTGCCGCGCGACACTGGCGATGCGTCCTGGCTGGATGCCGTGGTGCTGGCCGCCGAGCGCGCCCGCGATTTCGGCGCCGAGGCGCTGGTGATCCCGCTGGGCTTCGATGCCTCGGAGCATGAGCCGCTGAGCTTCCTGAAGGTCACCGAGGATGGCTTCGCCCGTTCCGCCGAGATCCTGGCGGGATTGGGCCTGCCGACGGTGATCGTGCAGGAGGGCGGCTACAATGTCGGCGTGATTGGCGGCTTGCTGGAGCGTTTCCTGACCGCCTTCGGTCGCTGAATTTACAGAAATAGACGGGGGTCTGGGGGAATACCTTCCCCCAGCCTTCCCTTCCTGGTTGAGTTTTCGCATTTGGATCGATACGTTTCCGATCCATGCCCGTCATCCGCCTGTCCAGCTTCGGCTTCTCCGGCATCGAGGCCTTGCCGGTCGAGGTGCAGGTGCAGATCGGCCCTGGCCTGCCGTCCCTCTCCCTGGTCGGCCTGCCCGACAAGGCCGTGGCCGAGAGCCGCGAGCGGGTGCGCGCCGCGCTGACCGGGCTCGGCCTGTCGCTGCCGCCGAAGCGCATCGTCATCAACCTGGCGCCGGCGGGGGTGCAGAAGGAGGGGTCGCATTTCGACCTGCCGATCGCGCTGGCCTTGCTGGCCGCGATGGAGATCGTCCCGGCCGAGGAGCTGTTCTCCTTCTCCGCCCTGGGCGAGCTGGCGCTGGACGGGGCGATCGGCCCGGTCTGCGGCATCCTGCCGGCGGCCTTCGGCGCGGCGCAGCGCGGGCACGGACTGATCTGCCCGGCCAGCCAGGGCGGCGAGGCGGCGCTGGCCGGGGTGGAGATCCTGGCCGCCGAAAGCCTGCAGCAATTGATCGCGCATCTGACCGGGCGGACGGTGCTGTCGGCGCCGCTGGTGCAGCCGGCGGTGGCCGAGACGGTGGAAGGCCCCTGCCTGTCCGAGGTGAAGGGTCAGGAGAGCGCCAAGCGCGCGCTGGAGATCGCCGCGGCCGGGCGGCACAGCCTGCTGCTGGTCGGGCCTCCCGGTGCCGGCAAGTCGATGCTGGCGGCGCGGCTGCCGGGATTGCTGCCCGACCTGACGCTGCGCCAGGCGCTGGAGCTCAGCATGGTGCGCAGCATCGCCGGGCTGATCGAGGGCGGGCGCATCTCGTCGCGGCCACCCTATCGCGACCCGCATCATTCGGCCAGCCAGGCGGCGCTGGTCGGCGGCGGGCCGCGCGCGCGCCCCGGGGAGCTCAGCCTCGCGCATCACGGCGTGCTGTTCCTGGACGAGCTGCCGGAGTTCATCCGCCCGGCGCTGGAGGCGCTGCGGCAGCCGCTGGAATCCGGCCATTGCATGGTCAGCCGGGCGGCCGCGCATGTGCGCTATCCGGCGCGGGTGCAGCTGGTGGCGGCGATGAACCCCTGCCGCTGCGGGCAGCTGGGCCAGCCGGGGCGGGAATGCGGCAGCGCGCCGGGCTGCGCCGAAGCCTATCAGGGCCGCGTGTCCGGCCCCCTGCTGGACCGGATCGACATGACGGTGGCCATGGCGCCGATCGCCCCCGCCGCGCTGACCCGCGCCCCGCCCGGCGAGCCCAGCACCGCCGTCGCCGCCCGCGTGCTGCGCGCCCGCCGGCGCCAGGCCGAGCGCGCCGGCGACCCGGAGGCCTGCAATGCCGAGGCGCCGCTGGACAGCCTGCTGCCCCAGGTGGCGCCGGAGGCCCTCGCCCTGGCGGAAAAGGCGGCGGCGCAGCTCGGCCTGTCGAATCGTGGCTTCACCCGCTGCTTCCGGGTGGCGCGCAGCATCGCCGATCTGGAGGGGGTGGCCGGCATCGGCAAGGCGCATCTGGCCGAAGCGCTGGGCTATCGCCAGCGCAGCGGCCAGGCGTGACGCTCAGGTGAAGCGGCCCGGCCGGTAATGGTGCCAGTGGCGCGCGCCACGCTGCCGCCGCCAGTCCAGCACCGGCGCCACGGCCAGCAGCGGCAGGCTGATCACCACCGCCAGGCCGAAGCCGGCGGCCACCGCCCGCCCGGCCAGCACATAGCCAGCCGCGGCACCACCCATGGTCACCACATTGGTGGCGACCGCCAGGTACCAGCAGGCGCGGATGACATGGCGACGCTGCCGCTCGGGCGGGGCGGCGGGAGATTCTTCGGTGAAGACGCGGCCATCCGCCCGGACGTCGTAAAGCCGGGCGGGGTCGATCGTGAAAGGCGGTGGGGCGGGCTTCAGCGCCGCGTCATGGTCGCGAAGCCCCGCAGCCCGCCATTGCGGCGGGCTCGCCACCACAGGCTGCCGAAGGCGACCAGCCCGGCGGCGATGGCCACCGGGATCGCGAGAGCGAAGAAGGCCAGGGCGATGCCGGCGACGACGATGCCGGCGGCGGCGACCGCGACCAGGGCCGCCGCACCGCCCAACCGCATCAGCAGGCGGTCGAGCCAAGTGGTGGCGCGCGGCGCGGGGTCGCGGAACTCGCCTTCCGGGGTCATGTCCAGCACGGGGCGGTCGGAATGTCGCGGGTCCATGGACGCGATGTTGCCCTGAATGGCGGCCAGTTCAAGAGCAATCCGCCATCCGTCCGTGCAACGAAGCGTGGCAGGGCGTGTGATCGGCCGGGGATGCATGATACCGAGGGGCATGCGCCCCCTCGCCTGCCTCGCCCTGGCCGCCACCCTGATGACGGCCGCGCTGGTCCCCGCCCTGGCCACCGCCCTGGCCG
>NZ_CACSJM010000032.1 GCF_902706185.1 Roseomonas sp. 18066
GGGCGGGCTGGGCGAGAGAGACGGCGGGCAGCAGCGGCAGCCCCGCCATGGCGGCGAGGATCGGGCGACGTTGCATGGGCGTTTCTTCCGGTTCTTGCTTGGTTGGCTCCCGGCGGCCGGCCTCTTCGGACCGGGCCACCGCTGCCGAGCTTGCCCGTTACGCTTCATGAACTCCATGCAATTGCCAGCGACCCGCCTCCGAACGGCCTGCGGCAGCACGGATAGAAAGAAAAGAAGGGGGTTCAGGGGGAATTCATTCCCCCTGATACTTGTCTTTCCAGCTTCTGAGCGCGTTGGGGTAGGGCAGGGCCGTGGCCTCGTAGACCCCTCGGGCGATGGCGCGCGCCATGACGATGCCGGCGAGGTGCCCCAGCTCGACCAGCGACCCCCCCGGCTTCTCCCCGGTGGCGGCGGCGAAGACGGTGTCGCCGTCATTGGGCGCATGGGCGGGCAGGATGGCGCGGGCCAGGCCGTCATCGGCCATCAGCGCCAGGCGGCGGCATTCGGCTTTGGTCAGGGTGGCGTCGGTGACGACCATGCCGATGGTGGTGGCGGTGACGGCGCCTTTCAGCCGGGGGCGCAGGTCGAAGCTTTGGGGCAGGCCGAGGCCGCCGAATTCCTTGTCCTGCTCGAAGGGCGCGGCCCAGAAATGGGGCCCGTCGCCGATCAGGGGCGAGCCCACCGCGTTCACCGCCACCAGGGCCGAGACGATATGGCCGCTGCTGGCGATGGCGCTGGCGCTGCCGATGCCGCCTTTCACCAGGGGCGTGGTGGCCCCGGTGCCGGCGCCGACGCTGCCGAGCGCGAAGGCGCCAGGCCGGGCGGCCAGCGCCGCGTCGTAGCCCATCTGGCGATAGGGGGAGAAGCGGCCCCAGTCCTTGTCGCCGCCATTCGCCAGGTCGAAGAGGATGGCCTGGGGTGCCAGCGGAATGGGCATGCCGCCGAAGATCTGACCGCGCCCGGCCTCGCGCAGCATCGCCTGGACGCCGCCCGCCGCGTCCAGCCCGAAGGTGGACCCGCCGGACAGGGTGATGGCGTCGATGCGCTGCACCGTGGCGTCGAGGTCCAGCAGCGCGGTGTCGCGCGACCCCGGGGCGCCGCCGCCGATATGGACGGCGGCCACCGCCGGCGGCTCGAAGATCACCGCGGTGACGCCGGAGCCGAGGGTGAGGTCGGTGCAGTGGCCGACGCTGACGCCGGCGATGTCGGTGAGCAGGTTCAGCATGGCCGCCATCATGCCCGGCTGGTGGCGCGGTTCAAGCCGGTCTGGCCCGGCATTTGCTGGTGGGGCCGGCCGGTCGCTCCCGCGGCTGTGAAGGAATTTTGACGTGGCGCCCGTCTGCGGGCAGTTTGCGCCCCGGAGGTCGCCTGATGAGTATGCCCGCGCCAAGCCGTCTGCTGTTCCATGCCGCCGTCGCCGCCGCCTTCGCGCTGATCCTGGCGCCGGTGGTGATGGTGATGGTGATCAGCGTCTTCCGGCAGGAGATCGTCAGCTTCCCGCCGCTGGGGCTGACGCTGAACTGGTATGTCAATGCCTGGGACCGGCAGGAATTCGCCCGCGGCTTCGTCTCCAGCCTGCAGGTGGCGCTGCTGGCGACGCTGATCGGGGTGCCGACCGGCACGGCGGCGGCCTATGCCATCGCCCGCGGCTGGCTGCCGGGGAAGGGTGCGGTGAACACCCTGCTGCTCAGCCCGCTGGCTGTGCCGGGGGTGGTGGCGGGCACCGCGCTGTACATGTTCTACCTGCGCGCGGAATTCTGGGTGGATGCCGATATCACGGCGACCTTGCACGGGCTGGTCGCCGCGCATGTGCTGCTGACCATTCCCTGGACGGTGCGGCTGGTCTCGGCGAGCCTGGCCAATCTCGACACCTCGGCGGAGGAGGCGGCGGCCAATCTGGGCGCCCGGCCCTTCACCGTGTTCCGCCGGGTGACGCTGCCGATGATGCGGCCGGGCATCGTCGCCGCCTGCCTGTTCTCCTTCATCCAGAGCTTCGAGAACCTCGAGCTGTCGCTGCTGCTGGTGGGGCCGGGGCGGACGACCCTGCCGGTCGCCATGCTGAGCTATCTTGAATTCCGCATCGACCCGACGCTCGCCGCCGTGGCCACGGTGCAGATCCTGCTGGTCGCCGGGCTGATGCTGCTGACCGACCGCTTCGTGAAACTGTCGAGGGTCGTGTGACGCGCTTGCACCACGCCGAAGGAGAGCATTGATGGGCAATCTGGTGCTGGAAGCGCTGTGCAAGCGCTACGGGTCGTCCACCGCGGTGGAGCGGGTCGACCTGGAGGTGAAGCAGGGCGAGATGGTGGCGCTCCTCGGCCCCTCGGGCTGCGGCAAGACCACGACCTTGCGCATGGTCGCCGGCTTCATCCCGCCGAGCGAGGGCCGCATCCTGATCGGCGGCCAGGATGTGACGCGCCGCCCGGCCTATGCCCGCGACACCGGCATGGTGTTCCAGTCCTATGCGCTGTTCCCGCATATGAGCGTCGGCCAGAACGTGGCCTTCGGGCTGGAGATGCGCAAGGTCGGCCGCGCCGAGCGCGATTCCCGGGTGATGGAGGCGCTGCGGCTGGTGCGGCTCGACCACCTGGCCGACCGGCTGCCGCGGCAGCTGTCGGGCGGGCAGCAGCAGCGCGTGGCGCTCGCCCGCGCGCTGGTGGTCAATCCGGCGGTGTTCCTGCTGGACGAGCCGCTGTCGAACCTGGACGCCAAGCTGCGCGGCGAGGTGCGGATGGAGATCCGCGCGCTGCAGCAGCGCCTCGGCCTGACCACCCTGATCGTCACCCATGACCAGGAGGAGGCGCTGACCATGGCCGACCGGCTGGTGGTCATGGAGCGCGGCCGGGTGCGCCAGGTCGGCACGGCGGAGGAGCTCTACGAGAACCCCGCCGACCCCTTCGTCGCCGGCTTCGTCGGCCGCTGCAACCTGGTCGAGGGCCGGCTGGAGGGGGCCGACGGCTTCCGCGCCGCCAGCGGCGCCCTGCTGCATTGCGATGCCGCGGCGGCGCAGGCGCATCCCTACGCGGCGCTGCTGGCGCTGCGGCCGGAGCGCATCGCGCTGCAGCCGGACCCGCAGGGCGGCGGCCGGGTCACGGCGGTGACCTATCTCGGCGCGCAGACCGAATATCTGGTGGAGCAGGATGGCACCGCGCTGCTGATCATCCGCCCCACCCCCACTTTGGCCGACCCGCTGCGGCGGCTGGCGGTGGGCGATGCCGTGACGCTGAGCTGGGAGGCCGCGGCCGCCCGCCTGCTGCCGGCCGCGTGACTCGATCGTTCTGAATTGACCCTCTGACATGACTCTGGGAGAGCTGGCATGAACATCACCCGTCGCGCGACCCTGGCCGGCGCTGGCGCCGCCTTCGCGTCCATCACCGCGGGCCTGCCCGGCCTGGCCCGGGCCCAGGCCAAGCAGGTGGTGGTCGGCACCTGGGGCGGCGATTACGGCGAGCTGCTGCGCGCCAATATCGACCAGCCGCTGATGGGGCCGCAGGGCATCGAGGTCCTGCAGGACATCGCCAATGCCGATCCGCGCAAGACCAAGCTGCTGGCCGAGCGCCAGGCCCGCCGCGGCACCTTCGACGTCGCCTGCCTGTCGGACACCGACATGCACATGCTCTCGGCCCAGGGCAGCTTCGACACGCTGGAGATGGCCAAGCTGAAGCGCGGCCCGGCCATCCTGCCGGCGCTGGCCAAGCCCTATGCCGTGCCGCACATCTATTCGGCGCTGGTGCTGCTGTACAACCCGAACAAGATCACGACGCCGCCCAAGGGCTTCGCCGACATGTTCGACCCGAAGTATCGCGGCCGCGTCGGCTTCTCCGACATCCTCTACAGCACCAACACCTTCGCGGCCGCCATGGCCGGCGGCGGCGCCTTCAACAACTACGCGCCGTCGCAGAAGAAGCTGATGGAGCTGCGCTCGCTCGACGCCAAGGTCTATCCGTCGAACGAGGCGCTGGCCGGCGCGCTGAAGTCGGAGGAGGTCTGGATGACGCCGATGTGGCTCGCCCGCGGCTTCATGTGGCAGAAGGCCGGCATCCCGGTGAAGCATGTCGTCCCGTCGGAAGGCGCCTATGCCATCGTCTTCGAGATGGCGGTGCCGAAGAACAGCCGCAACAAGGACAATGCCTACGCCTATATCGACGCGGCGCTGCAGCCGGCCGCCCAGGCCGCCTTCGCCGACCGCATGGGCTATCTGCCGACGGTCAAGGACGCGCCGCTGCCGGCCGAGATCGCCAGCCAGATCAGCCTGACCGAGGCCGAGCAGGCCCGGCTGCGGGCGCCGGACTACGACTACCTGCTGAAGACCCATGCCGAGATCCTCGATTTCTGGAACAAGCAGTTCAAGGCGTAACCCGATGGCCGCGCTCGTCCTTCCCGCCGGATTGCTGGTGCTGCTGCTGCTGGTCGCGCCCATGCTGCTGCTGGCGCGCATCTCCCTGAACCAGTTCAGCCCCACCGAGCTCATGGTGGAAGCGACGACCGCGGAGAACTACCTGCGGGCGCTGCAGGACCCGTATTACCAGCAGGTGCTGGCCACCACGCTCGGCGTGGCCCTGGGCAGCACGCTGCTGGCGCTGGCCCTCGGCTTCCCCGCCGCCTATTGGCTGGCCCGCATGCAGAGCCGCTGGAAGAGCATCGCCACGATCCTGGTGCTGTTCCCGCTGCTGGTCGGCAATGTGGTGCGCGCCGCCGGCTGGATGGCCCTCCTCGGCAATGAGGGGGCGATCAACGCGGCGCTGAAGGGGCTCGGGCTGATCACCACCTCGCTGCCGCTGCTCTACAACACCGGCTCCGTCGTCACCGGCATCGTCGCCGTGGTGCTGCCCTACATGATCCTGACGCTGGCCTCGGTGATCGAGAGCATCCCGCGCCAGGCGGAGGAAGCGGCCTCCAACCTGGGCGCCAGGCCCTTCACCGTGTTCCGCCGCGTGGTGCTGCCGCTGGCGCTGCCAGGGGTCGCCGCCGGCTCGGTGCTGGTGTTCATCCTCTGCATGAACACCTACGCCTCCGCGGTCCTCCTCGGCGGACCACAGTTCAAGATGATGGCGCCGGCCGTCTACGACCAGTTCGTCCGCGGCAACAACTGGCCCTTCGGCGCCGCTCTCGCCTTCATTCTGCTCGCCGTCACCTTGCTGCTGACCATCATCGGCAGCACACTGCTCGGACGGAAATACCGGACGGCTTGAGAGGGGCACAGCCCCTCTCAAACTCTCCCCGCCAGGAACCTTAGGTTCCTGGACCTCCCACCAGACAGGGACAAAGAAGATGGACGCGAAGCCGCAGACGGGTGAGGAAATCACCTGGCGCAATCAGAAGAACGGCATGCCGCCGGTGCCGGCCTCGACCGGCCGCGATTGCGGCGCGGGGCCCTTCAAGCGGCTGGTGCTGCGCGGCGCGACCATCATCGACGGCACCGGCGCGCCGCCCTGGGGCCCGGCCGATATCGTCATCGAGAACGACCGCATCGCGGCCATCGTCGCCGTCGGCACCCCGGGCAAGCCGATCAGCCCGTCCCGCCGCCCGGCCGCCGGCGACCAGGAAATCGACTGCCACGGCAAGTTCGTGACCCCGGGCCTGATCGACTGCCACGCCCATGCCGGCGTCCCCTACCACGCGCTGCACGGCACGCCCGCCCCGGCCGATTACGTCTACAAGCTGTGGCTGGCGCATGGCGTCACCACGGCGCGCGAGATGGGCGGCTTCAGCGGCCTCGGCTGGATGCTGGAGCAGAAGAAGGCCTCGCAGGAGAACCGCATCGCGGCGCCCCACCTGGTGGTCCATTCCTACTTCCCCGCCGTCAACGACATGCTCAAGACCCTGCACACGCCGGACGAGGCGCGCAGCTGGCTGCGCGACCTGAAGTCGCGTGGCGCGGATGGCGTGAAGTTCTTCGGCGCGCCCCCGGCGATCATGAAGGCGGCGCTGGCCGAATGCCGCGAGCTCGGCCTGCGCACCGGCTGCCACCACGCCCAGCAGGCGGTGACGCGGATGAACGCGCTGACGACGGCCGAATGGGGCCTGACCAGCGCCGAGCATTATTACGGCCTGCCCGAGGCGCTCTACGACAACCGCGTCGTCCAGAGCTACCCGGCCGGCTACAACTACAATGACGAGTATTTCCGCTTCTCCTCGGCGGGCCAGACCTTCCAGCAGGCGGCCGAGCCCGGCAGCGCGAAATGGAACGAGGTGATGGAGCGCTTCCTGGCGCTCGACTTCACCTTCGTCCCCACCTTCTCCATCTACGACGCCAACCGCGACGTGATGCGCACCCGCCGCGCCGACTGGCATGACGACTACACCTGGCCCAGCATGTGGCGCTTCTTCCAGCCCGCCCGCGGCGGCCACGGCTCCTACTGGTTCAAGTGGTCGACGGGCAACGAGATCGACTGGAAGCAGCACTACCGCCTGTGGATGACCTTCCTGAACGAGTACAAGAACCGCGGCGGGCGGGTCTGCACCGGCAGCGACAGCGGCTTCATCTTCCAGACCTATGGCTTCGGCTATGTGCGCGAGCTCGAGCTGCTGCAGGAGGCCGGCTTCAACCCGCTGGAAGTCCTGCGCAGCGCCACCATCCAGAGCGCCGAGCTGCTCGGCGTCGATGCCGAGACCGGCAGCATCGAGACCGGCAAGCGCGCCGATCTCCTGGTGCTCGACGAGAATCCGCTGGAAGACTTCAAGCTGCTCTACGCCACCGGCGCGCTGCGGCTGAACGACGCGACCGGCCAGGTCGAATGGCGCCAGGCGCTGCGCCACACCATCCGCGCCGGCCTGGTCTTCGACATCCCCGCCATGCTGGCGGACATCAGGAAGATGGTCGCCGACCAGAAGGCGCTCGAGGCCGAGGCGGCGAAGACGCCGGAAACCGCGCCGGCATGAATGACGCCACGATGCCGGCCGAGTTCATCCTGCTCGCCGGCTTCCTGGGCAGCGGCAAGACCACGCTGCTGCGCGACTGGCTGGCCTTGCCGGAGGCCGCGGACACCGCGGTCATCGTCAACGAGGCCGGCCAGATCGACATCGACGGCGCCGTCATCGCCGAGAGCGGCCCGCTGCCGCTGGCCATGCTCAGCAATGGCTGCGTCTGCTGCTCGCTGACCAACGACCTGGTCTTCACCGTGCAATCCCTGCTGGAGGGGCGCGAGAAGGCCGGGCTGCCGCCCTATCGCCGCATCATCCTGGAATGCAGCGGATTGTCGCGGCCGGGGCCGATCCTGCGCAGCCTGGGCCCGCTGGCGCCGCTCGGCCTGCGGGTGCGCGCCGTCGCCACCTGCGACGCGGCCCAGGCCGAGGCCCGCGCCGCGCATTTCGACGAGTTCGCGGCGCAGATCGCCGCCGCCGACGTGATCGTCGTCACCAAGCTGGACCAGGCCGAGGGCGACACCGCGACCGCCCTGGCCGCCGCCGTCAACCCGTTGGCCGCCCGCGTCGTCGAGCCCGACCCGGCCCGCCGTGCGCTCGCCGCCTTCACCACGCCGCCGGGCGCCGCCATGCCGATGCCGGCGGAGGCTGGTCCCCATCCGCGCATCGGCGTCCATCTCGTCGAATTTCTCGACGAGGCCAGCTGGGACGACCGCCTCGACTGGATGGAAAATCTGGCCGCTTTCGCCGGCGAGCGGCTGCTGCGGCTGAAGGGTTTCCTGCATCCCGCCGAGGATGACAGCGCGGCACTGCTGGTGCAGGTGGTGGGCACGCTGTTCAGCCCGCTGTCGCGCATGGCGCGGACCGCGCGCACGCCGGAAGCCCTGGTGGTCATCGCCCGCGACCTGACGGCGCAGGAGCTGTGGTCGATGGCGCCCGACGCGCCGGTGCGGATCTCGCGCTATGCCGATGGCGCGCGCCGGGCGGAGCCGGCCGGATTGCGTTGAACGCAAAATGATTTCCCCTGCGGCGCCGGCTGCAGCATGGGCTTCGCCATCTTGAAGTCCTTGAAAGGTGCCTCGATGTCCAACCCACCGCCCGCGATCCCGCAGCTTTCGGCGCAGCAGGCCTTCCTGCGCCTGTCGAAATCCTCCTTCGGCCTGGCGCTGGCGGCGGCGGCGCTGGTGGCCGTCTCGCTGTTCGTGCCCTTCCTCGCCGTCCACACCAACCTGCCTTTCGCCGGCCAGCGCAGCGGCGCGCTGAACGGTGCCGACGCGGCCGGCTGGACCGCCTGGGCGACGCTGCTGCTGTTCCTGGTCGCCGTCGCCGCCCGCCGCATCGCGCCGCTGCAGCCCTATCGCAGCCTGATCGACATTGCCGCCCTGCTGATGGCGGCGGGCATGCTGGCCTGGGCCTGGTTCTACAACCCGGTCGCCGGCCAGGCGGCGCAGCTGTCGCAGCTGGCCGGCAGCCTGGGCGGCGCGATGCGCAACCCGATCAGCTTCGGGCCGCATCTGGGCATGGGGCTGGTGGTGCTGGGCATGCTGGTGCTGGGCCTGTCGCGCCGCGGCCGCTGAGGGTCGACGCCGCCCGGTCCAACCGGGCGGCGTTTTTTCTATTTTCGCTTGCGGGCCACGAAGGCGCCCAGCATCCGCGCCGGCTCGTCGCCCTCGAAGGCGGCGGCAAAAACCGGAATGCTGGCTTCCGCCCCGGCATCCGGGGTCATCGATTCCCATTGTCGCAGCAGGGCTTTCTGCGACCGGATGGCGGCGGGGCCGGTCTTCAACAGCAGAGCGATCCATTCCTCCAGCGCGGCGTCGAGGGCCTCTGGCGCGACGCAGCGTTCGACCAGCCCCCAGCGTTCGGCCTCTTCGCCGGTGATGGTCTCGCCCAGGAGAAGAAGCCGCCGCGTCCGCCCCCAGCCGATGAGGCCGGGCAGCAGAGAGGCCTCGACGACCGAGGGGATGCCGACCACCACCTCCGGCATGCCCAGATGCGCGGCGTGGCTCGCGATCCGCAGGTCGCAGGCGGCGGCGAGCTCCAGCCCGGCGCCCAGCGCCAGCCCCTGGATGCGGGCGATGGCCGGCACCGGCAGGTCGCGCAAGGCCCGGCAGGCGGCATGCACCGCCTCGATGAAGCGGCGCGCTTCCTCGGGCCCCGACAGCCCGGCCATGACGCCGATATCGGCGCCGCCGACGAAGGCGCGGTCGCCCGCGCCCTGCAGCACCAGCCCGCGCAGCCCGGGATCGTCGGCGTAGCCGCCCACCACGGCGGCAACTTGCAAGAACATCGCCTCGGTCATGGCGTTCAGCTTGGCCGGGCGGTCGATGGTGACGCGGGCGATGCCCTGTTCGTCGCGCGCGTGGCGGATCAGTCCTTCGCTCATGTCGGCTCGATGTTCAGGCGTCGCACCCGATCCCCCCAGATATCCAGCTCGCGCCGCATGAAGGCGCCGAATTCGGCCGGGCCCATGCTGCGTGGCGCCAGGCCCTGCAGGGCCAGCCGGTCGCGCAGCGCCGGCTGCGCCAGCACCCCGGCCAGCACCGCATTGGCCCGGGCGATCACCGGCTCCGGCGTCGCGCGCGGCGCGGCCAGGCCGAACCAGACCGACAGGTCGTAGCCGGGCAGGGTCTCGGCCACCGCCGGCGTGTCGGGGGCCAGCGCGAAGCGCTGGCCGGAGGTGACGGCGAAGGCCTTGATGCGGCCCTCGCGCAGCTGCGCCGGGCCGTTGACGAAGTCGGTGAAGGTGGTGGTGATGCGGCCGGCGACCACATCGGTCAGCGCCTCGGCGCCGCCGCGATAGGGCACGCCCAGCATCTGCACCCCGGCGCGCTGCGCCAGCAGCGCCGAGCAGATCATCGCGCTCTGGTTGCCGTAGCTGTAGGTCAGCTGGCCGGGCCGGGCGCGGGCGATCTCCAGCAGCTGCGCCAGGTTGGCCGCCTGCAGCCCCGGCGTCACCGCCAGCATGTAGGGGCAGTCGCAGAGATAGCCGACCGGCGCCAGGTCGCGCAGCGGGTCATAGGGCAGGGCGCGCAGCACATGCGGGTTCAGCGAGGCGGTGGAGACGCTGATCGCCAGCAGCACGCTGCCATCGGCCGGCGCCTGGATGGCGGCCTGGGTGCCGACCACGCCATTGCCGCCGGCGCGGTTCTCCACCACCACCGGCTGGTGCAGCGCCTGGCCCAGCGCCTCGGCCACCGTCCGGGTCATGGCGTCGGTGATGCTGCCGGGCGGGAAGGGGACGATGATGCGCAGGGGCCGCTCCGGCCAGGCGGCCGCGGCGGGGAGGGCGGCCAGCAGCGCCGGGGCCGCCAGCAGGGAACGGCGGCCGATCATGGCGAGGCCTCGCTGGCCAGGAAGCGGTGGATCGCCGTGTTGTCGACCTGCGGCCCCAGCGCGTCCAGCGCCGCCGACCAGCGCAGCCGGCAGGTGGCGAGCGCGGCAGCGGGGAAGCCGGTCTCCTCGGCGATGCTGCCCGCCGTCTCCAGGTCCTTCCGCATCAGCCCCAGCTGGAAGCCGGCATCGTAGCGGCGGTTCAGGATGGCCTGGCGCAGCTTGGTCTCGGTCGCGACATTGCGGCCGGAGGAGGCGTTCAGCACCTCGGTGAAGATCTCGGGGTCGAGCCCGAGCTCCTCCGCCATGTGCACCGCCTCGCAGGCGGCGAGCAGCCCGGCGGCATAGACGAAGTTGTTGAGCGCCTTCATGGCATGCGCCGAGCCGACCGGGCCGGTGCGGATGATCGTCGCCCCCAGCCGTGCCAGCACCGGCCGGGCACGGGCGCATTCGGCCTCGGCGCCGCCCAGCATGATGGCCAGCGTCCCGTCCCGCGCCTTGGGCACGCTGCCGGAGACCGGGGCATCGACCAGCGCTGCGCCGCGCCCGGCCGCCGCCGCCGCCCAGCGCCGCGTCTCGGCGGGGACGGAGGACCCCATGTCGACCAGCAGCATGCCGGGGCGCAGATGCGGCAGCAGCCCTTCCATCACCGCTTCCACCGCCCGGCTGTCGGGCAGCATCAGCAGCAGGATGTCGCTGCCGGCCGCCAGCGCGGCGAGGTCGGCGACGGTCTCCGGCGGGTGTCCGGCCGGCGCCGCGGCGGCCAGGGCGGCCAGCGCCTCGGGGCTGCGGTCGGCGATGCGCAGCGGCGGGGCGCCGGGCGGGCTGGTGGCCAGCAGGCGCAGCGCCATCGGCCGGCCCATCATGCCGAGGCCGATGAAGCCGAGCCGGGGGGATGGTCCGGGCGCAGGGCAGGCGGCGGCCGTGGCCGCGGGCAGGCTGTCCATCGACGTTTCCCTCGCATTCTTGCTTGCGAAGGATGATCCACCCGGCCGCCGGGGCTTGCCAACCGCTTTCGCGCGGGGCCAACCGCTTTCCCGCGAGCGGCTCAGCCGGCGGCGCCGCGTTCCCAGACGGTGAAGACCCCGGGGCGGGTGGCGCCCATGGCGGCGGCGAGCCCGGCATGGTCGAAGCCGGGCAGGGCCAGCAGCCAGTCGACCAGCTGGGCCTCGCCTGCCGCGCCCTGCGGGCAGCGCAGCGCCAGCTGGCCCCGGGCATCGAGGAACTGCCACCAGCCATCGGCGCCGAGCGGCCCGCTGGCCTCGGCCTCGACCCGCACGCCGGCGATCCTGGCCAGGGCCAGGTCATGCCGGTGGCCGGCGGGGTCGGTGAGCCGCAGCGCGCCGTCCTGCAGCGCCACCTGCCAGCCGCGCCGCCGCCGCAGCCGGGCGAGAAGCCGGGTCAGCACGGCGCCGGCCGGGATGCACGTCCAGGCGTCACCGGATCGGCTAGATCTGGCGCTCGGTGGCGCTGCGCGGCGCCTTGGGCGTGCTGGTGGGGGTCGCGCCGGACAGCGGGGCGTCGCCGCGGTTCGCCTGCGCGATCACCGTGGCGCCCAGGCCCAGCGCCGCCAGCAGCGACAGCACCGACCAGTATTGCATTGGGATCCAGAACAGCGAATGCCGCGGCCGCAGGATCAGCCGCTGGCCGGTGCGGGCGTCGATCAGCTCGCGCCCCGGCCCGCCATTCAGCCGCCGCCCGACCCACCAATTGGCGGCGCCGCCCAGCAGCACCAGCAGGGCGGTGGCCAGGCCGAAGGCCAGCGGCGCCGGCTTCGAGCCCAGCACCGCGAACAGCGCGGCCATGCCGGCGCCGGGCACCCCCACCAGGATCAGCACCGTCAGGATGCCCCAGCCCTGCCAGATGATCATTTTTCCACCCTCGCTCGCTTGCCTGCTCTGACTACTGCGCGGGCGGGGCGGCGCCCAAGACGGCCAAGCCGGGTTTCGCGCGGATGTGCGCTCACGAAACGGCGGGGAGGGGGCCGGGCGCGGCGGCCTTGCCCAAGTCTTCTGATAACCTTAAGACTTGTTCGAGAGGCCGGGGCGACCCGCGCCAGCCCCCTGACAGGAGAGTGCGAGATGAAGGTTCTGCAGCGCGACGAGCTGACCCAGGAGCCGCTGCCCGGCCGCGTGCTGCAGCGGGCGATCGGCCGCAACTCGGCTTCCGGCAGCGGCAAGATGACGGTGTCCTTCTGCCGCTATGCCGCCGAGAGCGGGCCGATGGAGCCGCACCACCATGCCGAGGAGACGGTGGTGATCCTGGCCGCGCAGGATGGCTGGATCCGCAAGGGCCCGGCCAAGGACGACCTGCCGGAGAAGGTGCCGGTGACCGCCGGCACCATCCTGCATTTCGCCGAGCTGGAATGGCATGTCTTCGAATATGGCGAGGGCGGCTTCATCGACGCCGTCTGCATCTACGGCCAGGTCGACAATATCCGGCCCGAGGACATCGTCGCCCAGGCCTGAGCGGCCTTCACTTCACCGCGCAGCGGGCCAGGCAGCTGCTCATATGGGCGGCGGCCGCGGCCTGGGCGCCGGGGACATTGCCGGCGCGGATGGCGGCCAGGATGGCGGCATGCTCGGCCAGCACCTCGGCCGCCTCCCACTGGCTGCCCTCGGGGCGGGAGGCCAGCACGCTGTCGCGGATATGATGGCCGAGGAAGGTCACGAACTTGACGAAAAGCTCGTTGTTCGCGGCCTCGGCGATGCCGCGGTGGAAGTCGAGATCCTCCTCGACGCCATTGCCGCCGGCGGCGACCGCGGCCTCCATTGCCTGATGCGCCCGCTTGATCTCAGCGAGCTGCCCCCGGGTGGCGCGCGCCGCGGCCAGCCCGGCGGCGGAAATTTCGGCGCCCATGCGCAGCTCAAAAATCTTGCGGGCGGAATCGGGGCCGGGCTGCAGCAGCGGCTGGATGCGGAAGGGCTGGTTGCTGCTGGGCGCGGCCACGAAGGCGCCGGCGCCCTGGCGGGTCTCGATCAGCCCCTCGGCGCGCAGGCTGGAGATGGCCTCGCGGATCACCGCCAGGCTGACGCCATATTGCTCCGCCAGCTGCTGGCCGGTGGGCAGGCGCGCGCCCGGCGCCAGCCGCCCCTCGGCGATGCCGCGGCTGAGCGCGCCCACCACATGGTCGGCCAGGCTCGGCTTCGCCACGCCCACGACACCCCTGGCCAAGCCCTCCGGCATCTGTCCTCGTCCCCTGTCCATGCAACCCGCCCGGCCATCCTAGCACCGCGCGATCTTCCGCGCAGCCCGGATTGCCAAGCCGCGAAGTCTTATGATAACCAGATTTCAACTTGGAGGGAATGCGATGCGAGGCACGCGACTGCACCGGATGCTGGCCAGCGGCGACTGCGCCCTGAACGGATGGTCGGCCATCCCCAGCCCCTTCCTGGCCGAGGCCATGGCGCATCAGGGCTTCGACTCCATCACGCTGGACCTGCAGCACGGGCTGATCTCCTTCGACGCGGCGCTGGCCATGCTGCAGGCGATCAGCACCACCGACGTGACGCCGCTGGCCCGCGTCGCCGGGCTGGAGCCGCCGGCGATCATGAAGCTGCTGGATGCCGGGGCCATGGGCATCATCTGCCCGCTGATCGACAATGCGGCCCAGGCCGCGGCCTTCGTCTCGGCCTGCCGCTACCCGCCCTTCGGCGGCCGCTCCTTCGGCCCGACCCGGGCGCAGCTCTATGCCGGCCGCGACTACGTGGCCAAGGCGAACGAGACTATCTTGACCTTTGCCATGATCGAGACGGTCGAGGGTTTCGACAATGTCGACGCGATCCTGGCGGTGCCGGGCCTCGATGGCGTCTACATCGGTCCTTCGGATTTGAGCTTTACGCATGGCCATGATCCCGTGACCGGACCGGAACAGGCAGAAATGCTGGCCCGGATCGACGCCATCCGGGATGCCGCGCGGCGGGCGGGGAAGAAGGTCGCCATGCACAGCTCGGCGATCGACTATTGCGTCGCCATGTGGGGCCGCGGCTTCGACATGGTCACGGCGCCGAACGACAACCGGCTGTTCGGCATCGGCACGCAGCAGCTGATGACGGCGCTGGACCGCAAGGCCGCCGCCCCGGCGCCGCGCGCCGGCTACTGACATGACGGACCTGCTGCCCGCGCTCGCCGCCATTGTCGGCCCCGCCCATGTCATCGCCCCCGGCCATGACCAGGCGCCCTTCGTCACCGACTGGCGCGGTCGCTACCACGGCCGGGCCGAGGCGGTGGTCCGCCCGGCCGACGCGGCGCAGGTCTCCGAGGTGGTGAAGCTCTGCGTGGCGCAAGGCGTGGCGGTGGTGCCGCAGGGCGGCAACACCGGCATGTGCGGCGCCGCCGTGCCGCCGGCCGAGGGCCGCGCCGTGGTGCTGCGGCTCGACCGGCTGAACCGCATCCGCTGGGTCAGCAGCCTGGGCGACGCCATCGCCGTCGATGCCGGCTGCATCCTGGCCGAGATCCAGCAGGCGGCCGAGCGCATCGACCGGCTGTTCCCGCTGAGCCTCGGCGCCGAGGGCAGCTGCCAGATCGGCGGCAACCTGTCGACCAATGCCGGCGGCACCCAGGTGCTGCGCTACGGCACCATGCGCGAGCTCTGCCTGGGGCTGGAGGTGGTGCTGCCGGACGGACGCCTGCTGGAGACCATGACGGCGCTGCGCAAGGACAGCACCGGCTACGACATCAAGCAGATGTTCGTGGGCGCTGAGGGGACGCTCGGGATCATCACCGGCGCGGTGTTGAAGCTGTTTCCGCGGCCGCGCGCCTCGGCCGTCGCCATGGGCATGGCGGAGAGTTTCGAGCAGGTGCAGGCGCTGCTGGCGCTGGCCCGCAGCCGGCTGGGCGACCGCCTGTCCAGCTTCGAGGCCATGTCGCGCCGCCAGGTCGAGGTCATCGCCCGCCACATGCCGCAGGTGGCGATTCCTTTCTCGCTCGAGGCCGGCTGGTACGTGCTGGTCGAGCTGTCCGACACGCTGAGGGGCGACGCCCTGCCGGCGCTGCTGGAAGAAATGCTGGGCGAGGCACTCGAAAAAGAACTGGTGATGGATGCCATCGTCGCCAGCAGCCAGGCCCAGGCCGAAGGGCTCTGGCGCATCCGCCACAGCGTCTCGGAAAGCAGCAAGGCCGAGGGCTATGTCGTCAGCCATGACAGCGTCGTGCCGCTGGAGCGCCAGGCCGATTTCATCCGCGGCGTCGAGCAGGCGATCGAGGCGGTCTCGCCCGGCGCGACGGTGGTCATGCATGGCCATGTCGGCGACGGCAACATGCATGTGCTGGCCATCCTCGACCCGAAAGCCTTCGCCGATGCCGCGGCGCTGCAGGACCGCGCGGCGGCGATCAGCCTGGCGGTGGATGGCGTGCTGGTGCCGCTGGGCGGCGCCATCAGCGCCGAGCATGGCATCGGCATCGCCAACCGCGCCCGGCTGGCCCGCGCCGCGCCGCCGCTGGAGCTGGAGCTGATGCGACGTTTCAAGGACCTGCTGGATCCGCAGGGCCTGATGAATCCCGGCAAGATCCTGGTCTAGCCACCCGGCAGCGTCCGGGAAAGCTTTGAGGAAACACAAGCAATGAACATCACCCGTCGCGGCCTTGGCGCCGCCGGCCTGGCGCTGGGCGCCACCCCCTTCACCGGCGCGCGTCCCGCGATCGCCGCCAACGAGGCCTATCCCTCCGGCCCGGTGCGGGTGGTCATCCCCTTCGCGCCCGGCGGCTCGGCCGATGTCTTCGGCCGCATGATCGCCGAGCATCTCGGCCGCGAGTTTGGCAAGCCTTTCGTCTGCGAGAATGTCGGCGGCGCCGGCAGCACCCTGGGCATCGGCCAGGTGGCGCGCGCCGCCCCCGACGGGCAGACCATCGGCCTGGGCTCGATCTCCGGCCTGTCGATCATCCCGGCCTTCGGCAATGTGCCGATCACCTACAAGGTCGACGACTTTCTGCTGCTCGGGCAGATCACGACGATCCCCAACGTGCTGGCGGTGAACCCGAAGACGGTGCAGGCGCGGTCGGTCGCCGAGTTCATCGCCTGGGCCAAGGCCAATCCGGGCAAGGCCACCTATGGCACCCCGGGCGTCGGCACCAGCCAGCACCTGGCGGCCGAGCTGTTCCAGGCGATGACCGGCACCTCGATGGTGCATGTCCCCTATCGCGGCTCGGGGCCGATGGTGGTCGACCTGCTGAGCGGCTCGATCGACCTGTCCTTCGACAATATCCCGCTGCTGCTGCCCTATGTGGCCGACAAGCGCCTAGTGCTGCTGGGCAGCGCGACCCGCGAGCGCCCCGACTTCGACCGCAGCCTGCCCGCCATCGCCGAGACCCTGCCGGGCTTCGAGGCGGTCGCCTGGCACGGCTTCTTCCTGCCCAAGGGCACCTCGCCGGAGATCGCCGGGCGGCTGTCGCAGGCGATCATCGCCTTCATGAAGCAGCCCGCCACCATCGCCCGCTTCGCCGAGCTGGGGGCGACGGCCTATAGCAGCACGCCCGCCGAGTTCACCGCCTTCGTGAAGCAGGAAACCCAGCGCTGGGGCCAGCTGATCGCCGAGCGGAAGATCCAGCCGAGCTAGCCCCTACCAGGCAGGGTGCCGCGGGCGAGGGGGCTGGGCGCGAAGCACCAGCCGTTCCGCCCATGCGCCTTGGCCTGGTAGAGGGCGGCATCGGCGCGCGCCATCAGCGCGTCGATGCCCTCCGGCTGCGGCCCTTCCTGCCGGCTGCTCAGCGCCAGGCCGATGCTGGCGCCGACCGAGGCGAAGTTGCCGGCAAGGTCGAAGGGCTGCGCCACGCTCTCGACCAGGCGCTGGGCCACCTGGGCGGCATCCTCGGGCGTCGCCAGCGGCTCCAGCAGCAGGCCGAACTCGTCGCCGCCCAGGCGCGCCAGCGTGTCGCTGCCGCGCAGCTGCGCCCGCATCCGCGCCGAGACCTGCACCAGCAGCGCATCGCCCTGGGCATGGCCCAGCGTGTCGTTGACCAGCTTGAAGCGGTCCAGGTCGATGGCCAGCAGCGCGAAGCCGTTTCCGCCGCGGGCC
Source organism: Roseomonas sp. 18066 (assembly GCF_902706185.1). GTDB lineage: Bacteria > Pseudomonadota > Alphaproteobacteria > Acetobacterales > Acetobacteraceae > Pseudoroseomonas. The sequence goes on from NZ_CACSJM010000032.1 coordinate 17,211, forward strand.
CGCAGCGTCGCCTCGGTCAGCTTCTCGCGGAACAGCAGGCGGTTGGGCAGGTCGGTCAGCGCGTCATGCAGCGACTGGTGGCGGAAGCGCTCGTTGAGGTCCTCCATCTCCTCGCACATCAGCTGGGCGACGCGGTCGATGCGGCGGCGCTCGCGATCGGCCTCCTCATAGGCGGCGCTGACGGAGGCCAGCAGCAGCGGGATGTCGTAGTCGCCCCCGGTCCGGCGGGCGCGGCGCAGCTGGCGGGCCAGCAGGCGGTGGCAGCCAGCGCCCTCAATCATCGGCGATGGCTTCCGCCAGCAGCAGGGTGGTCATGGTCTGGTTGTGCAGGTCGGTCTCCGGCGCGCCGGCGGCGCAGCAGATCTCGCCATAGCCGTAGAAGCCGATCGGCGGGCTGCCCTCGCCCAGCGCCAGGGCGGCATCCTCCACCTCCTCGGCGGCGCGCTCGCCCAGCAGCTGCAGCCGGCCGATGCAGCTGACCATCAGCGCCAGCCGGTCGCCGGGCAAAGCGGGCATCGCCGCCCGCGCCTGGCGCGCCGCATCGGCCGCCGCCATGGCGACGCGGTCCAGGTCGCCGCGCATCAGCCGCGCCAGGTGGCCGGCCGGGACATTGCCGGCGAAGCTCATGCTGCCGGTCGCGGGGTCGAAGCGGATCAGGGTGCGCACCACCGCCTGCTCCGGCTGGCCCGGCGGCCAGACCAGCAGCGGGAAGGTCAGCGCGTCGCTGGAGCCCACAAATTCATCGCCCAGGTAGCGCCGGTACAGCTCCAGCGCCGGGCGGCCATCGAGCTCCTGCAGCAGGCTGCCGCTGGCGCAGGTGACGACGCGGCGCGGCCCGAAGGGGTCGACGCCCGAGGCGGCGCCGGCGCCGATGCGGATATGCGGCCCGTAGAAGCCGATGGCGGCGGCCAGCCCCTGGCGCGGCGGCCCGTCGATGCCGAGGCCGGGCGGCCCCGGCTCCTCCGGCCGCTCGGTGTCGGACAGCATGCCGCCGAACAGCGCGCAGCCGCGGCCCAGCCGGTCGCGCAGGCCGGCCAGCAGCTCGCTGCCATTGACCCAGATGCCGTCGGCCAGCACCAGCACCCCGGCCAGGTCCGGCGCGGCCAGCGCCGCCCCCAGCGCCTGGCCGGCGCGGCGGTCGTCGCCGGTGCCGGCCACCGCCTGCTCGACGATACGGAAGGGCGTGGCCTTGAAGCGCAGCGCCACGGCGACGGCGCCGTCGCGGTCGAGCTCCGCCCCGCGCATCACCGCCTGGGCGCCGCCGACGACGATCCGCGCCTGCGGGCACGCGTCGCGCAGGGGGGCGAGCGCGGCCTCCAGCACGGCGCCGCGGCCGAAGCAGAGGACCAGCCCGGGCACGAAGCCCAGCGCCTCCAGGGGCGGGGACCAGCCGCGATCGGCGGTCCAGTGGAACTGGCGAAGGCGCATCGCGGCAGGGAAGCATGCGGGTGCTGAGCGAAGCGTGAAGAGCGGGCCTGCCGGATCAGGGCTGCAGCAGCCGGTAGCCCACCCCCGGCTCGGTCTGCAGCAGCGCCGCCGCCTCCCCCAGCTTCTGCCGGAGCTGCGAGATATAGACCCGCAGATACTGCGAATCCTCGGCATGGGCCGGGCCCCAGACGGTGGTCAGCAGCGCGCGCTGGGTCACCACCTTGCCGGCATTGCGCGCCAGCAGCGCCAGCAGGTCCCATTCGCGCGGGGTCAGGGTCAGGCCGGCGCCGTCCAGCAGCGCCAGCCGCCGCTCCAGATCGACCTCCAGCGCGCCGCAGCGGACCACCGGCTCCCCCTCCGTGCGCAGCGAGCGGCGGATGGCGGCGCGCAGCCGCGCCAGCAGCTCGGCCACGCTGAAGGGCTTCTCGACATAGTCGTCGGCGCCGGCATCGAGCGCCGCCACCTTCTCGCCCTCGCGGTCGCGGGCGGACAGGATGATGACCGGCACCTGCGACAGCGCGCGCAGCCGGGTCAGCACCTCCTTGCCGTCCATGTCCGGCAGGCCGAGGTCGAGCAGCACGGCGTCGGGCGCCTGGGTGGTGGCCAGGCGCAGCCCCTCGCGCCCGGTCTCGGCGCGCAGCGCGCGGAAGCCGCCGATCTCCAGCGCCGGCGCCAGGAAGCGGTGGATCTGCGGCTCGTCGTCGACGACCAGCACGCTGGGCAGGGGCGCGGTCATGCGGGCAGGTGCAGGGTCATGCGGGTTCCGCCTTGCTCGCCGGCCGCGCCGCGGAAGCGGGGGCTCTCGGGCGCCAGCCGGCCCCCCAGCACATGCGCCAGGCCGCGGGCGATGCCAAGGCCGAGGCCGGTGCCGGCGGAAACCCGGTCGGTGCGGGCGGCGCGGAAGAAGGGGTCGAAGATGCGCGGCAGGTCCTCGGCCGGAATGCCCGGGCCGTCATCCTCGATGGTGAACAGCGCCTCGGCGCCCTCGCGGCGCAGCGAGGCGCGCACCGTGCCGGACGGGCCGGAGAATTTCAGCGCATTGTCCAGCAGGTTCGACAGGATCTGCTCCAGCAGGCTGGCATCGGAGCGCAGCAGCAGCGGCGCCGCCGGCAGCGCCAGCGCCACCGGCCGCCCATGCTGCCGCCCCAGCCGGGCGGCGGCGGCGGCGAAGATCTCGGCGGCCTCGACCGTCTCGCGCCGGGCGGTGACCTGGCCGGCCTCCAGCCGCACCAGGTCGAGCAGGTTGCTGAGATAGCGCGAGAGGCGCTCGCTCTCCTCCTCGGCGGCGCGCAGCAGGTCGTCGCGGGTGGCCGGCGACAGCCGGTCGCCGGACAGCCGCAGCGTCTCCAGTGCGCCGCGCACGCTGGTCAGCGGCGTGCGCAGGTCGTGGCCGACCGAGGCCAGCAGGGTGGAGCGCAGCTGCTCGGTCTCGGCCCGCGCCGCGCTGCGGGCGGAGTGTTCCAGCAGCTGCAGCCGCTCCAGCGCCAGCCCGGCCTGGTCGAGCATGGCGTCCAGCGTCGCCTCGCGCTCCGCCTCCAGCCGGGGGACCTGCAGGCCGAGCAGCGCCAGCACGCCGCGCGGGGTGCGCAGCGGGCGGAACTGCCAGCCGGCATTGGGCAGGGTGTCGGTGTCGCGCCCGGCCGGGCGGCCGCGTTGCAGCGCCCAGCGGGCGGCGGCCAGCGCCGCCTCGTCCGGCTCGGCCTCGGCCGGCAGGGCGACGCGCAGCACCAGGTCGGGCGGCGCGCCGGGCGGGACCGGCAGCAGCCCGGTCGGGTCCTCGTGCAGCGGCAGCAGCAGGCAGACCGGGCCGTCGACCAGGCGGCGGGCCTCCTCCGCCACGGTGTCGAGCAGCTCGGCCACGCGCTCGGCGGCGGCCAGGCGGCGGGCGAAATCCATCAGCCGACGCAGCTGCGTCAGCCGCGCCCGGCCGCGCCGCACCGAGCGCCCGAGCCGCCCGGTGGTGCCGCTGAGCAGCAGCGAGACCAGGCCGAAGACCGCGGCGCCGACCACCTCCTGCCCCGAAGCCAGGGTCAGGGTGTAGCGCGGCTCGAGGAACAGGAAGTTCCACAGGATGAAGGACAGCAGGGCGCCGGCGGCCCCCTGCAGCGGCCCGAACCAGGCGGCCAGCGCCACCACCACGGGCAGGTAGAGCATGCCCAGCGCCGCCTCCGGCAGCTCGCCCTGCAGGCTGAAGGCCAGCAGGGTGGCGCCGCCGGCCAGCAGCGGCAGGGCCAGCCAGCCGGCCCAGCGCGGCAGCAGCCGGGCTTCGGCGGGGGTTCGGCCGGCCAGGGGCCCAGCCGGGGGGCGGGGCAGCGGCGAGGCGACCCAGTGCAGATGAAAGTCGCCGCCCCGGCGCAGCAGCACCGCCGCCAGCCGCCGCCCGCGCAGCCGGCGCAGGAAGCCCTGCAGCGGCGGCCGTCCGGCGACCAGATGGGTGACGTTCAGCGCCCGCGCCCGGGCCAGGATGGCCGCGGCCAGGTCGTCCTGCGCCAGCAGCTCGACCCGGGCGCCGAGCGCCTCGGCCAGCCGCAGCGCCTCCTCGGGCAAGGGCGGGCTGCCGGGATGCTCGACATGCAGCGCGGAGAGCGGCGCGCGCAGCGCATCGGCCAGCCGGCGCGCATGCTGCAGCACGGTCGCCGCGCTGCCGTCGCCGGCCAGCAGCGCCAGCACCCGGTCGGCCACCGGCCAGGGCCCCTCGATCGCCTTGGCGCGCATGTAGTCGGCCAGATCGGCATCGACGCGCTCGGCGGTGCGGCGCAGCGCCAGCTCGCGCAGCGCGGCGAGGTTGCCCTCGCGGAAGAAGCCGCGCAGCGCCTGCTCGACCTGGGCCGGGCGGTAGATGCGGCCCTGGCGCAGCCGCTCGCGCAGCTCGGCCGCCGGCAGGTCGACCAGCTCGATGCTGTCGGCGCCTTCCAGCACGGCATCCGGCACCCGCTCGGCGACGCGGATGCCGGTGATGCGGGCGACCACCTCGCCCAGGCTCTCCAGGTGCTGGATGTTCAGCGCGGTCCAGACCTCGATGCCGGCGGCGCGGAGCTCCTCCACGTCCTGCCAGCGCTTCGGGTGGCGGCTGCCGGGGGCGTTGGAATGCGCCAGCTCGTCCAGCACCAGGATCGCCGGGCGGCGGGCGAGCGCGGCGTCGAGGTCGAATTCCGCCAGCACCTGGCCGCGATAGGCGATGGCGCGGCGCGGGATCTCCGCCAGCGCGCCGCGCTGCGCCTCGGTCTCGGCCCGGCCATGCGTCTCGATCAGCCCGACCACGATATCGGTGCCGGCGGCCGCCAGGCGGCGCGCCTGGGCCAGCATCTCGAAGCTCTTGCCGACGCCGGGGGCGGCGCCGAGGAAGACCTTCAGCCGGCCGCGCCCCTCGCGCCGGGCATGGCGCAGCAGGGCGTCGGGATCGGGACGGTCGTCAGGACGGTCGGGCATGGTCAGGGCCGCATCCTAGCGCGGATATGGCCCCGCCGGCAGCGGTCGCCTCACCGCAGCGCGGCCAGCCGCAGGTTCAGCGCCAGGACATTGACCCTGGGCGCGCCGAAGATGCCCAGCTCGCGGCCCTCGGTCATCTCGGCCACCAGGGCGGCGACGCGCGGGGCCGGCAGGCCGCGCGCCGCGGCGATGCGGGCCACCTGCCGCGCCGCGTTCTCCGGCGAGACATGCGGGTCGAGGCCGGAGGCGGAGGCGGTCGCCGCATCGGCCGGCACCGGGCCGCCGCCGAGCCCGGCGACGCGGCCCTCGATGGCCTGCAGCAGCGCGGCGCTGGAGGGGCCGAGATTGGAGGCGGCGCCGGCCATGGCGTTGTAGGCGGCGGCCTCGCCATCGGCCAGCGTCGCCGAGGGCCGCGGCTGGAACCATTCCTGGCCGGTGAAGGCCTGGCCGACCAGCGCCGAGCCGACCGGCCGGCCCTCGCGCAGCACCAGGGAGCCATTGGCGGCGCCCGGCATCAGCAGCTGCGCGACGCCGGTGAAGGCCAGCGGCACGGCGACGCCCAGCAGCAGGGTGAAGCCCGCCAGCAGCGACAAGGCAGGGCGGATGATCGCGGTCATGGCGTCAGAAGATCCCCAGGGTCTGCAGAAGCAGGTCGATCAGCTTGATGCCGAGGAAGGGCACCACCAGCCCGCCCAGGCCATAGACGAGAAGGTTGCGGCGCAGCAGCGCGGCGGCGCCGCCGCGGCTGGCGCCGACCCCGCGCAGCGCCAGCGGCACCAGCGCCACGATGACCACGGCGTTGAAGATGACGGCGGACAGGATGGCGCTTTCCGGGCTGGCCAGGCGCATGACGTTCAGCGCGTCCAGCGCCGGATACTGCGCCACGAAGATCGCCGGCAGGATCGCGAAGTACTTGGCGACGTCGTTGGCGATCGAGAAGGTGGTCAGCGCGCCGCGGGTGATCAGCAGCTGCTTGCCGATGCCCACCACCTCGATCAGCTTGGTCGGGTCGCTGTCCAGGTCGACCATGTTGCCGGCCTCGCGCGCCGCCTGGGTGCCGGTCTGCATCGCCATGCCGACATCGGCCTGGGCCAGGGCCGGCGCGTCGTTGGTGCCGTCGCCGCACATGGCGACCAGCCGGCCCTCGGCCTGGGCGCGGCGGATGTAGTCCAGCTTGTCCTGCGGCCGGGCCTCGGCGATCATGTCGTCGACGCCGGCCTCGGCGGCGATGGCGGCCGCGGTCAGCCGGTTGTCGCCGGTGACCATGACGGTGCGGATGCCCATCTGGCGCAGCGCGGCGAAACGCTGCTGCACGCCGGGCTTGACGATGTCCTGCAGCGCGATGGCGCCGAGGATCTGGCCGTCGCGGGAGACCGCCAGCGGCGTGCCGCCGCCGCGGGCGATGCGCTCCACCGCCTCCTGCAGCTCAGGCGCCAGCGTGGTGCCCAGCGTGGCGACCAGCGCCTCCACCGCCCCCTTGCGGAAGCGGCCCTGCGGCAGGTCGATGCCGGACAGCCGGGTCTGCGCGGTGAAGGGCACCACCGCCGCGCCGTCGGGCAGGGCGGGCGGCAGGATGCCGTGCTGCGCGCTGGCGAAGGCCAGCACGCTGCGGCCCTCCGGCGTCTCGTCGGCGAGCGAGGCCAGCATGGCGGCCTCGGCGAGGCTGGCGGCGGAGACGCCCGGCGCCGGGATGAAGGCGGCCGCCTGGCGGTTGCCGAGCGTGATGGTGCCGGTCTTGTCGAGCAGCAGGACATCGACGTCGCCCGCCGCCTCCACCGCGCGGCCGGAGGTGGCCAGCACGTTGAAGCGCAGCAGCCGGTCCATGCCGGCGATGCCGATCGCCGAGAGCAGCCCGCCGATGGTGGTCGGGATCAGCGTGACCAGCAGGGCTGCCAGCACCGTCACCGAGGGCGGCGTGCCGGCCCAGCTGGCGAAGCCCGCCAGCGTGGCCACCGCGATCAGGAAGATGATGGTCATGCCGGCGAGCAGGATGTTCAGCGCGATCTCGTTCGGCGTCTTCTGCCGCTCGGCGCCCTCGACCATGCGGATCATGCGGTCGAGGAAGCTGCTGCCGGGACCCGCGGTGACGCGCACCACCAGGCTGTCCGAGACCACCAGCGTGCCGCCGGTCACCGCCGAGCGGTCGCCGCCGGATTCGCGGATGACGGGGGCGCTCTCGCCGGTCACCGCCGCCTCGTTGACGCTGGCGATGCCGGCCACCACCTCGCCATCGGCCGGGACCAGGTCGCCGGCCTCGACCAGGATCAGGTCGCCCGGGCGCAGCGCATCGGCCGGGCGCGGCTGCCAGTCGCGGCTGTCGGCCGAGCGCAGCAGCCTGGCCGGCGTGTCGCTGCGGGCGGCGCGCAGCGACAAGGCCCGCGCCCGGCCGCGGCCCTCGGCGATGGCCTCGGCGAAGGTGGCGAACAGCACGGTCAGCCACAGCCAGGCCGCGATCGCCGCCTGGAAGCCCCAGGGGGCGCCGGCCGCCGCGTCACGCAGCGCCAGCAGCGTGACCAGCACCGAGACGACCTCGGTGACGAAGATGACCGGGTTGCGCAGCAACGTGCGCGGATCGAGCTTGCGCAGCGCGTCGATGGCGGCGCGCTGCAGCAGCGCGCGGTCCATCAGGGCAGGACTGGCCTGCAGGGATGCGGTCATCGCTCAGAAGGTCTTTCCGGCCAGCAGGGAGAAATGCTCGGCCAGCGGGCCGAGGGCGAGGGCGGGCAGGAATTGCAGCCCGCCCAGGATCAGGATCACGCCGGCCAGCAGGCCGCCGAACAGCAGGCCGCCGGTGGGCAGCGTGCCGGGCCCCTCGGCCAGGCGCGGCTTGGCGGCCAGGCTGCCGGCGATGGCCATGACCGGCACGACATAGGCGAAGCGCCCGGCCAGCATGGCGATGCCCAGCGTGACGTCGAGCCAGGGAGTGTCGGCGGTCAGCCCGCCGAAGGCCGAGCCGTTGTTGCCGGCGGCCGAGGAGAAGGCATAGAGCATCTCCGTCAATCCGTGCGGGCCGGCATCCTGGATCGAGGCGGTGGCCGCCGGCAGCACCAGGCTGACCGCGGTGAAGCCGAGGATGGCCAGCGGCAGCACCAGCACCGCCAGCATGGCCAGCTTGACCTCGCGCGCCTGCACCTTCTTGCCGAGATATTCCGGCGTGCGCCCGACCATCAGCCCGGCGACGAAGACCGCCAGCAGCGCGAAGAGCAGCATGCCGTAGAGGCCCGAGCCGACGCCGCCCGGCAGCACCTCGCCGAGCTGGATCAGGAACAGCGGAACCATGCCGCCCAGGGGCATCAGGCTGTCGAGCATGGCGTTCACCGCGCCGCAGGAGGCGCCGGTGGTGGTCGCCGTGAACAGCGCCGTCAGCGGCAGGCCGAAGCGGAGCTCCTTGCCCTCCATGTTGCCGAGGGCCGGATCCAGGCCGGCGGCGAGATGCAGCGGGTTGCCGCCGGCCTCGACCGCATAGACCACCGCCGTGCCGGCGAGGAGGAAGCCCAGCATGACGCCGAGCAGCACCCGCCCCTGGCGCGGCGCGCCGGCCAGATGGCCGAAGGTCAGGCAGAGCGCGAAGGGGATGACGATCTGCGCCCAGATCTGCAGGCCGGTGGCCAGCGCGTTCGGCCCCTCCAGCGGATGCGCCGAATTGGCGCCGAAGAAGCCGCCGCCATTGGTGCCCAGGTGCTTGATGGCGACCTGGAAGGCGGCCGGGCCCAGCGGGATGGTCTGGCGCGCGCCTTCCAGCGTGGTCAGCTCGACGCTGCCGGCCAGGGTCTGCGGAATGCCCAGGGCGACGAAGCCCAGGCCCAGCAGGATCGACAGCGGCAGCAGCAGCCAGAGCGTGGCGCGCGTCACGTCGACCCAGAAATTCCCGAGCCGCCGCAGCCCGCCGCCGGCGAAGGCGCGCATCACCGCGAAGGCCAGCGCGATGCCGGTCGCGGCGGACAGGAAATTCTGCACCGCCAGGCCGGCCATCTGCGAGAGATGCGACATCGCCGCCTCGCCCGAATAGGCCTGCCAGTTGGTGTTGGTGACGAAGGAGACGGCGGTGTTGAAGGCCAGCGCCGGCGGCAGCCCGTCGAAGCCCTGCGGGTTGAGCGGCAGCATGCCCTGCAGCCGCAGCAGCGCGTAGAGCAGCAGGAAGCCGCCGGCATTGAAGGCGAGCATCGCCAGCGCATAGCCGCGCCAGGACTGCGCCTGCGCCGGGTCGATGCCGCAGGCGGCGAAGAGCGGGCGTTCCAGGGCGGCGAGCGCGCCGCCGTCGCCGCGCGCCATGGGCAGCATCAGCCGCCCGAGCGGGATTGCCGCCAGCACCGCCGCCAGCAGCACCAGCGCGACCTGTTCCCAGCCTTGCCAGGTCATGGTCAGAAGCTTTCAGGCCGCAGCAGCGCGGCCACCAGATAGACGAGCAGCCCCGCCGCGACGGCGCCGCCCAGGATGAGATCGAGCATCGGCGTCAGATCCTGTCGCAGGCCACGACATAGAGGGCGAGCAGCGCGAAGCTGCCGCCACCGAGCAGGAGCAGAAGAAGATCGGGCATGATGGGCCACCTCCGGTCGCGGAAGGTGGCGCCGGCGCGCGTCAGGGCGCCATGCGGAAGCCGGCGGGCGGGTGTAAGGGCCGCGTAAAGATCGCCGGCGGCCTCAGGGCAGGGCGGTGACCTCGGCCTCGAGGCCGGCCTCGGCGGTGCCCAGCACGGTCAGCGCGTCATTCTCCAGCACCAGGCGGTCGAGCCGCAGCGCCGGGCGGGCCAGCGTCACCCGCAGCCGGCCGGTCACCGCCGGATCGGCCAGGCGGCGGCGCAGCTCCGCCTGGGCGCCGGCGATGATGTCCTTCAGGTCGTAGACGGCCACTTCGGACAGCGCCGCGCGGATGCGGTCCTCGAAGGCGGCGGTGGCCAGCGACCACAGCGGATTGTCGAAGTCGCGGGCGAACTGGATCTCTGTCAATCGCACCTGGCTGCCGCGCTGCTCGACCACCGGCCTGGCCGTGAAGATCATCCGGCCGGTGGTGTTCAGCACGCGGCCGGGCAGGGCTGCGGAGAACTCCACCGCCAGGGCGATGTTCGGATCGCTCGGATAGACGGTCAGCGCCTGGATGCGGAACACCGCGGTGATGCCGCCCAGGGGCACGGAAAAATCCTGGTTGCCGAATTCGCGCATCATCCAGTCGCGGATCATGTCGTAGCCGGCGCGGATCGGGATGTTCAGCGCGATGCGCCCGTCGCGGTTCGGCACGTCGCGCAGCGGCGGCAGGAAGATCTGCCGCGGGGTCGTCGCCGCCGCCCGCTCGGTCACCGCGGTGCGCGCCTGCAGGGCGAGCACCAGCCGCAGGTGGTCGGGCTCCACCGCGAGCTCGGAGCTGCCGAGCGCCTGCGGCTCCACCTGCACCAGCAGCGGCGGGGCGGCGGGCAGCTGCACGGGGATGTCGTGGCGGCGCCATTGCGCGGCCGCCGCCGCCCGCAGCCGCTCGCAGGGGATGTTTTCCTTCAGGGTCTGCGGCAGGTTCACCAGGGCGGCATCGACCAGGGCGCGCACCTTCTCCTCGATGCCGACCCAGACGCCGCCGATGATCTCGAGCCGCGGCGCCTTGCTCCACTGGTAGCCGATGCGGACCGAGACCTTCGGGCACCAGTCGGCATCCAGCGTCGCCTGGATCTCCGCCTCGATATCGGCGGCGGCGTCGAAATTCTTGGCGTCCAGCCCGAGCAGGCTGGCGACGCCCCCGGTCAGCCCGGCCTGGCCATTGACCTGCAGGCTGGTCGTCGCCCGCAGCTGCCCGTCCACCGCGCGGAAGCGGATCGGCGCGGTGCGGCGCAGCGTGAAGCGATAGCGCGTGCCATCGCCCTCGCCGCTCTGGCTGAATTCGGCCGGCAGGTCGCGCTCGGCCGCCTGCTGTAGCACGGCGAAGGGGATGCGCAGCCGCACGGTCGCCTCGCTGTCGCGCGGCGGCAGGGTCAGCTGCGCGGCGCGGCGCGGCGGGTCGGCGGTCAGCCGGGCGTCACGCTCCTGGTACCAGGCCTGGCCGGTCCAGAGCACCGCGCCCCACAGCGCCAGCGACACCGCGGCGCCGCCAAGCTTGGCCCAGGCTTTCCATCCTCTCATCGCCGCGGGTTATGCCATCGCGGCCGCGATCAGGCTGCACACTTTTCTTCCAGCGCGCTTGCACCACGTCGGGTTCCGGGCATATACCCGCGTCATGCCGGCCAGCTCCTCTCCCCCCAGTTCGTCTTGCTACTGCATCACGCTGCGCGGCGCCGCGCGGAAGATCAGCGCCATCTACGACGCCGCCCTGGCGCCGGTGGGCGTCACGATCGGCCAGCTCAGCCTGCTGCGGCGGGTGCGGCGGCACGGGCCGCTGTCGCTGACCGAGCTCGGGCGGCTGGCGGAGCTCGACCGCTCCACCATCGGCCGCAATGCCCGGGTGCTGGAGAAGATGGGGCTGGTCGAGGGCCGCACGGGCGCCGACCAGCGCGAGGCGCTGCTGGCGCTGTCGCCGGCCGGGCTGGCGCTGCTGGAGCAGGCGGCGCCGCTCTGGGATGCGGCGCAGGCCGAGATCGAGGGCCGGCTGGGCGCCGAGGGCCTGGCCGCCATTGCCCGGCTCGCCGAGGATTTTTGACCAACGGATTTTTCGCGCGGAAATGCGGGTATATGCCCGCTTCATGGGGATGACGGAGATGCAGGCAGTCCTGGCCCGCTGGCTGAACGACCGGAAGATCTATTATGGCTGGGCGGTGGTGGCGGCGACCTTCGTCACCATGCTGGCCACCGCCGGCGCCATGGGCTCGGCCGGGGTGCTGCTGGCGCCGCTGCAGGCGGAGTTCGGCTGGAGCAATGCCGAGGTCTCCTCGGCCATGGCGCTGCGGCTGGTGCTGTTCGGGCTGATGGGGCCTTTCGCCGCCGCCTGCATGAACCATTTCGGCCTGCGCCGGGTGGTCACCGTGGCGCTGCTGATGATCGTCGGCGGGCTGGCGGCCTCCACCCTGATGACCCAGCACTGGCAATTGCTGCTGCTCTGGGGCGGGGTGGTGGGGCTGGGCACCGGCATGACCGCCCTGGTGCTGGGGGCGACGGTGGCCACCCGCTGGTTCGTGCATCGCCGTGGGCTGGTGGTCGGGCTGATGACCGCCAGCAACGCCACCGGCCAGCTGGTTTTCCTGCCGCTGCTGGCGGCGCTGACCGAGGCGATCGGCTGGCGCACGGCGCTGGGCTTCGTCATCGCCATGCTGCTGCTGGCGCTTGCTTTGGTCACGCTGCTGATGCGCGACCACCCGGCCGAGCTCGGCCTGGCGCCGCTGGGCGGGACCGCGGTGGTGCTGCCGGCGAAGCCCAAGGGCGGCTTGCTCGCGCTGCTCACCTCGCCGCTGCTGGCGCTGAAGGAGGCCTCGCGCAGCCGGGCCTTCTGGGTGCTGTTCGGCAGCTTCTTCATCTGCGGCCTCAGCACCAATGGGTTGATCCAGACGCATTGGGTTTCGCTCTGCGGCGATTTCGGCGTGGCGCCGGTCGGCGCCGCCGGCATGCTGGCGGTGATCGGGCTGTTCGACCTGGTCGGCACCGTGGCCTCCGGCTGGCTCGCCGACCGCTACGACAATCGCTGGCTGCTGTTCTGGTTCTATGCGCTGCGCGGGCTGTCGCTGCTCTATCTGCCCTTCACCGAGTTCAACCTGGTGGCGCTGGGCTTCTTCGCCGTCTTCTACGGGCTGGACTGGGTGGCGACCGTGCCGCCGACCGTGCGCCTGGCCGCCGAGCGCTTCGGCGCCGAGCGCGCCGGGCTGGTCTTCGGCTGGATCTTCGCCGGCCACCAGCTGGGGGCGGCCACCGCCGCCTTCGCCGCCGGCGGCGTCCGCAGCGCCTTCGACACCTACCTGCCGGCGCTGTTCGTGGCCGGCGGCTTCTGCCTGCTGGCCGCGCTGATGGTGCTGTCGCTCAGCCGCCCGGCGCCGAAGCCGCTCGCCGGCCCGGACCCGGCTCCGGCTCCGGCGCCTGCTCCGGCCCCAGCTCCGGTCACGGCCTGAAGCGGCCGATCCTGCCGCCCCGGCGTGACGCCCCGATGTCAGGCCGGGGTGGGAAAGCGTGAAAAGCGACAGCGTGGCGGAAACTTTTGACATTCTGCGCCGTCTGCCTGTCGCCGGGCATCGGCATGGGCCTATCCTGACCGGGCTGCCATGCCATGGCCGAGGGATCGGGGGAGCCAGACGCCAATGAACACCGAAGACGCCGCATGATGAAGCCGCAGATGCCTGCGCCGCTGTCGCGGCACGCCATGGCCTATGTCCTGGCCGGGGGCCGTGGCACCCGGCTGATGGAGCTGACCGAGCGCCGGGTGAAGCCCGCCGTCTTCTTCGGCGCCAAGTCCCGCATCATCGACTTCGCGCTGTCGAATGCGCTGAATTCGGGCATCCGCCGCATCGGCGTCGCCACCCAGTACAAGGCGCACAGCCTGATCCGCCACCTGCAGCGCGGCTGGAACTTCATGCGCGCCGAGCGCAACGAGAGCTTCGACATCCTGCCCGCCAGCCAGCGGGTCGAGGGCAGCGGCTGGTATTCCGGCACGGCGGACGCCGTCTACCAGAACCTCGACATCATCGAGGCCTATGGCGTGCGCTACATGATCGTGCTGGCCGGCGACCATGTCTACAAGATGGACTACGAGGTCATGCTGCAGCAGCACGAGGCCTCGGGCGCCGATGTGACCGTGGGCTGCATCGAGGTGCCGCGCGAGGAGGCCACCGCCTTCGGCGTGATGCAGGTCGACGGCGAGGACCGGATCGTCTCCTTCCTGGAGAAGCCGGCCGACCCGCCGGGCATGCCCGACAAGCCCGAGATGGCGCTGGCCAGCATGGGCATCTATGTCTTCTCCACCAGCTTCCTGGCCGAGCAGCTGCGGCGCGACGCCGCCGACCCGCATTCCAGCCACGACTTCGGCTCCGACCTGGTGCCCCATATCGTCCGCAACGGCCGCGCCCAGGCGCATCGCTTCACCGACAGCTGCGTCACCACCGGCGAGGAGGCCTCCTCCTACTGGCGCGACGTCGGCACGGTCGACGCCTATTGGCAGGCCAATATCGACCTGTGCGGCGTCGTCCCGCCACTCGACCTCTATGACCGCGACTGGCCGATCTGGACCCATAGCGAGCTGGCCCCCCCGGCCAAGTTCGTCTTCGACGACGCCGAGCGCCGCGGCATGGCGGTCGATTCCCTGGTCTCCGGCGGCTGCATCGTCTCCGGCTCGCATGTCGCGCGCTCGGTGCTCTCGACCAATGTGCGGGTGCATTCCTACTGCACCCTCGATGGCAGCGTGCTGCTGCCCGGGGTCACGGTGAACCGCCATGTGCGGCTGACGCGGGCCGTGGTCGACAGCGGCGTGCGGCTGCCGGAAGGCCTGGTGGTGGGCGAGGATCCGGAGGCCGATGCCCGCCGCTTCCGCCGCACCGCAGGGGGCGTTACGCTGATCACCCAGCCGATGATCGACGCCCTCACCGCGTGAGTTCCGCCTGCCCATGACCTTCACCGTCCTCTCGGTCGCCTCCGAGCTCTATCCGCTGATCAAGACCGGGGGGCTGGCCGACGTGGCCGGCGCCCTGCCCGGGGCGCTGGCCACCGAGGGGATCGCTGTCCATTCCCTGCTGCCCGGCTATCCGGCGGTGCTGGAGAAGCTCGAGCAGGCGGAGGTGGTGCTGCGCTGGGACGACCTGTTCGGCGGGGCAGGGCGGCTGCTGGCGGCGCGCGCCGCCGGGCTCGACCTGTTCGTCATCGACGCGCCGCATCTCTATGCCCGGCCGGGCAATCCCTATTCGGGGCCGCAGGGCGACTGGGGCGACAATCCGCAGCGCTTCGCTGCCCTTGGCTGGGTCGCCGCCGAGCTCGGCCTCGGGCGCCTTTCCGGCTTCCGCCCGGATGTCGTGCATGCGCATGACTGGCAGGCCGGCCTGGCGCCCGCCTATCTGCACTATGCCGAGGCCAGCCGGCCGGGCACGGTGATGACCGTGCACAACCTGGCCTTCCAGGGGCAATGCGCGCCGGAGCTGCTCTCCGCGCTGCGCCTGCCGCCGCATGCCTGGGCGATCGACGGGGTCGAGTATTTCGGCGGCATCGGCTTCCTCAAGGCCGGGCTGCATTTCGCCGACCGCATCACCACCGTCTCGCCCTCCTATGCCGCGGAGATCCGCACCGAGGAGGGCGGCATGGGCCTGGGCGGGCTGCTGCGGACGCGCGCCGCCGACCTGTCCGGCATCCTGAACGGCATCGACACGGGGGTCTGGGACCCGGCCGCCGATCCCGCGCTGCCGGCACCCTATTCGGAGAAGAACCTGCCGGCGCGCGAGGCCAGCCGGGCCGCGCTGCGCGCCCGGATGGGCCTGGCGGAGAGGCCGCTGGCGCCGCTGCTCGGCATCGTCAGCCGGCTGTCCTGGCAGAAGGGCATGGATGCGGTGCTGGAGGCGCTGCCGGCGCTGCTCGGCCACGGCATGCAGCTGGCCGTTCTGGGCAGCGGCGACCGCGCGCTGGAGGAAGGCTTCGCCGCCGCCGCCGCTGCGCATCCCGGCCAGGTCGGGCTGCATCGCGGCTATGACGAGGCGCTGGCGCATCTGGTGCAGGGCGGCAGCGACGCGCTGCTGGTGCCCTCCCGCTTCGAGCCCTGCGGCCTCACGCAGCTTTGCGCCCTGCGTTACGGGGCGGTGCCGGTGGTCGCCCGCGTCGGCGGCCTGGCCGATACCATCATCGATGCCAATGAGATGGCGCTGGCCGCCGGCGTCGGCACCGGGCTGCAATTCACCGCCGCCGCCCGCGCGCCGCTCGAGGCGGCGCTGGGGCGGCTGGCGCAGCTATGGCAGGATCGCCCGGCCTGGCAGCAGCTGCAGCGCAACGGCATGCAAGCCGATGTCAGCTGGCGCCGCCCGGCCCGCCACTATGCGGCGCTGTATCGCGCCGTCGCCTGACCACGGCAGAAGGGATCCCGCCGCATGACCGACGACAGCCCGATCCGGGACAGCTTTCCGACGCCGGGGGAGGAAAACCCTGCCGTCTCGCCCGAGGTGGCGGCGTTGCGCGCGGCGATCCTGGACAAGCTGATCTATCAGGTCGGCGGCCGCGACGAGCGCGCCAGCCCGCGCGACTGGTTCCTGGCGGCGACGCTGGCGGTGCGTGACCGCATCACCGACCGCTGGCGCGCCGCCAACGACCAGTCCGCCGCCGAGCACCATCGCCAGGTCTGCTACCTGTCGATGGAGTTCCTGATCGGCCGGCTGCTGTCCGACGCGCTGGGCAATCTCGGCCTGACCGAGACGATGCGGGAGGCGCTGGCTGACCTCGGCGTCGACCTGGAGGAGGTCTATGCGCAGGAGCCGGATGCGGCGCTGGGCAATGGCGGCCTCGGGCGGCTGGCGGCCTGCTTCATGGACAGCATGGCCAGCCTGTCGATCCCGGCCTTCGGCTACGGCATCCGCTACGAGCACGGGCTGTTCCGCCAGCTGATCCAGGAGGGGCGCCAGCGCGAGGTGCCGGAGGATTGGCTGAGCCTGGGCAACCCCTGGGAATTCGAGCGCGCCAATATCGTCTGCGACGTCGGCTTCGGCGGCCATGTGGCGCCGCGCGCCGAGGGCGGCGTGGTCTGGCACCCGGGCGAGGTGGTGCGCGCCATCGCCTATGACACCCCGGTCGTCGGCTGGGGCGGCAAGTGGGTCAACACGCTGCGGCTGTGGTCGGCGCGCGCCACCGACCCGCTGCAGCTCGACGCCTTCAACAGCGGCGACCATATCGGCGCGCAGCTGAACCGGGTGCGGGCCGAGGCGATCTCCCGCGTGCTCTATCCCGGCGACGAAAGCCCGGCCGGGCAGGAGCTGCGGCTGCGGCAGGAATACTTCTTCGCCTCCGCCTCGCTGCAGGACATGATCCGGCGGCACAAGCGGCTGCATGGCGATGTGTCGACGCTGGCCGAGAAGAACGCGGTCCAGCTGAACGACACCCACCCCGCCATCGGCGTCGCCGAGCTGATGCGGCTGCTGATCGACGTGCACGGGCTGGAATGGGAGGAGGCCTGGCGCATCGGCCTGGCCACCTTCTCCTACACCAACCACACGCTGATGCCGGAGGCGCTGGAAAGCTGGCCGGTCGCGCTGATGGAGCGGCTGCTGCCGCGCAACATGCAGATCATCTACCTGATCAACGCCCAGCACCTGGAGGCCGGGCGCAAGGCGGGGGCGGATGACGGCATGCTGGCCGCCATCTCGATCATCAACGAGCATGCCGGGCGCCGCGTCCGCATGGGGCACCTGGCCTTCGTCGGCTCGCACAAGGTGAACGGCGTCAGCGCGCTGCATACCGGGCTGATGAAGACCACCGTCTTCGCCGAGCTCGACCGCGCCTGCCCGGGCCGCATCACCAACAAGACCAACGGCATCACCTTCCGCCGCTGGCTGATGCGGGCCAATCCCGGCCTGACCCGGCTGATCGCCGACAGCATCGGCCCGCGCTTCCTCGACGACCCGGAGCACCTGGCGGAGCTGGCGCCGCTGGCCAACGACGCGGCGTTCCGCCAGGCCTTCGCGGCGCAGCGCCTGGCCGCCAAGCGCCGCCTGGCCGATGTCGTGCGCGCCCGCATCGGCGTCGCCATCGACCCCGCCGCCATCTTCGACGTGCAGATCAAGCGGATCCACGAATACAAGCGGCAGCTGCTGAACATCCTGCACACCATCGCGCTGTACAACGCGATGCGGGCGCAACCCATGAGCCGCTGGACGCCGCGGGTAAAGATCTTCGCGGGCAAGGCGGCGCCGAGCTACCACCAGGCCAAGCTGATCATCCGCCTGGCCAATGACGTGGCCCGCGTGGTCAACAGCGACCCGACGCTGCACGGGCTGCTGAAGGTGGCCTTCCTGCCCAACTACAACGTGACGCTGGCCGAGAGCATCATCCCCGCCGCCGACCTGTCGGAGCAGATCTCCACCGCCGGCCTCGAGGCCTCGGGCACCGGCAACATGAAGTTCGCGCTGAACGGCGCGCTGACCATCGGCACGCTGGACGGCGCCAATGTCGAGATCAGCGAGCGCGTCGGCCTCGAAAATATTTTTATCTTTGGCCTCAAGGCGGATGCCGCCGGGGCGATGCGGCGGGACGGGTTCGATGCGCGCGCCGCCGTCGCCGCCTCGCCGGAGCTGCAGGGCGTGCTGGAGTCGCTGGTGGGCGGCGTCTTCTCGCCGGAGGAGCCCGACCGCTATCGCGGCCTGGTCGAGGGGCTGCTCGGCCATGACAGCTTCCTGGTCACCGCCGATTTCGACAGCTACCAGCGCAGCCAGCGCCAGGTGGCCGAGCGCTGGCGGCAGCCGGACGACTGGTGGCGCAGCGCCGTGCTGAACACGGCCAATGTCGCCTGGTTCTCCTCCGACCGCACCATCCGCGAATATGCCGAGGAGATCTGGACCCTGCCGGCCCGCTGAGGCCCGGCCACGGGGCGGGGGGGCCAGCGGACCCCCCCCCTTTCCGCCATTTGGAACAAAAATTCCGTTTTGACCGATCTGCAGCAATGTGTTTCCATGCCGGCACAGAACAAGCCGCCGCGCAGTGATGCGGCGCGCCAGCCGAGGAAACGCCATGCCCGACCTGATGCCCGCCCCCGGCGCGGCGCGGGAGGCCGCCGACGCGCAGCGCGCGGCCACTGCCTCCACCTTGCCGGATGCCGGCCGGCTGCGGCTGATGGCCAATGCCATCCGCGCCCTCAGCATGGATGCCATCGAGCACGCCCAGTCCGGCCATCCGGGCCTGCCGCTGGGCATGGCCGATGTGGCGGCGACCCTGTTCGGCCGCTTCATCAAGGCCGATTCCCAGGCGCCGCACTGGCCCGACCGCGACCGCTTCGTGCTGTCGGCCGGCCATGGCTCGATGCTGCTCTATGCGCTGCTGCATCTGATGGGCCATGCGGACATGTCCATCGAGGCGCTGAAGCGCTTCCGCAAGCTGGGCAGCCCGGCCGCCGGCCATCCTGAATACGGCCATGCCACCGGCATCGAGACCACCACCGGGCCGCTGGGCCAGGGCCTGGCCACCGCCATCGGCATGGCCATGGCCGAGCGGATCCAGGCGGCGCGCTTCGGCGCGGCGCTGGCCGACCACCGCACCTGGGTGCTGGCCTCCGACGGCGACCTGATGGAGGGCGTCAGCCAGGAGGCGCTGACCCTGGCCGGGCGGCTCGGCCTCGGCCGGCTGATCGTGCTGTTCGACGACAACGACATTTCCATCGACGGCAAGATCTCGCTGGTCGATGCGACGGACCAGGTCGCGCGGTTCCAGGCCTCGGGCTGGCACACCATCCGCGTCGACGGGCATGACCCGGAGGCGATCTCGGATGCCATCGCCCAGGCCATCGCCGATCCGCGGCCCAGCCTGGTCGCCTGCCGCACCGTCATCGGCTATGGCGCGCCGGTGAAGCAGGGGACGCCGGCGGCGCATTCCTCGCCGTTGGGCACCAAGGAGGTCGAGGGCGTCCGCGCGCATCTCGGCTGGACCGCCGGGCCCTTCGAGATCCCGGCCGACGCCCGCGCCGCCTGGGACGCCGCCGCCGCGCGCGCGCGGGCGCCGCATCCTGGCTGGCAGAAGCGGCTGGAAGCCTCGGCGCAGCGCGCCGAGTTCGAGGCCTCGCTGGCCGCCGGCCGCCCGGCCGGGCTGGATGCCGCGATCCTGGCGATCAAGCAGCGCTTCGCCGAGCAGGCGCCGAAGCTGGCGACGCGCAAGGCCTCCGAGGCGGTGCTGGAAGCGCTGATGCCGGCGGTGCCGGAGCTGGTGACGGGCTCGGCCGACCTGACCTCGGCGAACTTCACCAAGATCGAGGGCTTCGGCCCGATTGCCGAGGGCGATTTCGCCGGCCGCTATGTCTATTGGGGCATCCGCGAGCATGCCATGGCGGCGGCGATGAACGGCATGGTGCTGCATGGCGGCATCATTCCCGCCAGCGGCACCTTCCTGGCGTTTTCCGATTATTGCCGGCCGGCGCTGCGGCTGGCCGCGCTGATGGGGGTCGGCGCCATCCATGTGATGACGCATGACAGCATCGGCCTCGGCGAGGACGGCCCGACGCACCAGCCGGTCGAGCATCTGGCGGCGCTGCGGGCGATCCCTAACCTTCTTCTGCTGCGGCCGGCCGATCCGATCGAGACCGCCGAATGCTGGCAGATCGCCATGGCCGAGCGCGAGCGCCCCAGCGTGCTGGCGCTGTGCCGCCAGGAGGTGCCGGCGCTGCGCCGCCATGCGGAGGTGGAGAATCTGTCCTACCGCGGCGCCTATGAGATCGCGGCCGCCGATGGCGAGGCGGCGGCGACGCTGTTCGCCAGCGGTTCCGAGGTGAGCATCGCGCTGGCCGCGCGCGACACGCTGCAGGCGGCCGGCGTGCCGGTGCGCGTGGTCTCGGTGCCGTGCTTCGAATTGTTCTTCGAGCAGGACGAGGCTTACATCGAGGCGGTGATTGGCCGCGCCCCGGTGAAGGTGGCGGTGGAGGCGGCGATCCGCCAGGGCTGGGATGCGATCATCGGCCGGCGTGGCCGCTTCGTCGGCATGCATGGTTTCGGCGCCAGCGCCGCCCCTGCCGAATTGTACGAGCATTTCGGCATCACGGCAGACGCCGTGGCGGCCACCGTCCAGGCCGCTCTCAAAGAATAAAAATAGAAGGGGGCCTGGGGGGATACCTCCCCCCAGCCTTACTTTTTGTCTCGGGGAAGGAAAACGGAATCATGGAAAGCAGCTTTATCCTGCCTCGTCGTCGCCTGTTGCAGGCGGCTGGCGGGGCGAGCCTGGCGACGCCGTTTCTCGGACGGCGCGCCAATGCGGCCCAGGTGGTCAATGTCCTGGGTGTTCCTGGCCTGCATGTGAAGCTGTGGCAGGAATGGTCCGCGATGATTCGCGAGGAGACCAAGGGCGAGGTCGAGGTGCGCTTCGACCCGCTGGGCTATGCGCCGGCCTTCGCCAAGATCAAGACCGAGGCGGAGAGCCGCAGCTTCAGCACCGACCTGTTCTATGGCGACAGCCCTTTCCCGGAGCGGCTGGCGCTGGACGGGCTGCTGGAGCGGCTGCCCTATGACGACCTGCCGCTGGCGCAGGAGCTGGATGGCTTCGCGCGCGGCGAGTTCACCCTGGAGGTGTTCCGCACCAATTGGGGCGTCGCCGCCTTCAACACCAATTTCGTCCGCGCCAGCAGCTTCACCACGCCGCTGACCTGGGAGGTCTTCGCCGATCCGCGCTGGAAGAACCGGCTGAGCTGGTCCGACCCGCGCGGCTTCCCGGTCTGGATCCCGATCGTCGTCGAGCTCTATGGCGAGGATGGCTGGATCGACTACTGCCGCCGGATCGATGCCAATGTGAAGACCTACAATGCGCGCTGGATCGACAACCGGATCGGGCTGCAGCGGGGCGACGCCTGGATCACCTTCATGAACCTGGCGAATGTCTATATCAGCACGCAGATCGACAAGGCCTCGGTCAGCGGCTTCCCGATCACCCAGCCTGAGGTCGGCCTCGGCGTGCTGCCGGTCTCGATCGCGCTGCTGAAGTCGGCGCCGGCGCGGACGGGGGCGCTGAAGGTGCTGAACCTGATCAGCTCGGCGCGCTACGCCAAGGTGATGATGGATATCGGGCTGAACCCGAGCAACAACCCGGCCAACTACCCGCATCCGATGTCCGACAAGATCCTCGAGCTGAACAATGCCAGCAAGGTCGGGCTGAATTCCTGGGCGGACGTGCAGAAGCACACGATGAAGACCGACTGGGTCGCCTGGGCCGGCAAGATGGACCGCTACGTGCAGACCTGGGAGGCCGAGATCCTCCGCCGCCGCGGCTGAGCGGGGGGCGCGACCGATGCCACCATCACAACCCCTGATCCGGCGCGAAACCTGGCTGGCCTGGCTGCTGGCCGCGCCCTTCACCCTGATGCTGCTGGGGCTGCTGGTCGCGCCCTTCCTGTCCATCGCGCTGAAAAGCTTCTCCGCCTCGACGAGCTTCGGCCTGCCCTTCCTGGGCGGGGCCGACGGCATCGCCGGGCTGCAGCCGACGACGGCGCATTACGTCGCCATCCTGACCGAGCCGCACAACCAGCGGGTCATCCTGGTGACGCTGGCGATCTCGGCGGTGGTGGCGACGCTGCTGACGCTGATCGGCATCGGCACCGGCTACTACATGGCCCGCCGCCCGCGGCTGGCGCCGACCATCGCGGCCATCGTCACCTATCCGTCGCTGGCGCCGGCGGTGACCATCATCTTCGCCATCCTGTGGTTCATGGCGCCGACCGGGCCGGTCAACCACATCCTGTTCCAGCAGCTGGAGCTGATCGACGCGCCGCTGGAATTCAACGGCACCTTCATGGCCATCGTGCTGGGCGACCTGGCGCTGTTCTCGACGCTGGCGGTGCGGATGATGGCCTCGCTGTTCGAGATGATCGAGCCGGCGCTGGAGGAGGCGTCCTCCTCGCTCGGCGCCACCTTCCGCGAGACTTTTCTGTCCGTCGTGCTGCCGCTGGCAGCACCGGGGCTCGCGGCGGTCTGGGTCTTCATCTTCATCCGCACCATGGTCGCCTATGTGGCGGCGCTGGTGCTGGGCGGCGGCGCCAAGGGCATCGTCGTGCTGCCGCTGGAAATCTTCAGCCGCATCCAGTCGCTCGGCATCTCGGGCAGCATGGCGCAGATCTGCGCCTTCGCGGTGGTGCTGGCGGCGATCACGCTGCTGGGCCGCGCCGTCTACCTGGCCATCGTGCGCCGCGCCTTCCGCGACCGGCTGCAGGGGGAGATCCTGTGACAAGCCTCGCTCCGTCCCTGGCGGACAGCCCGCGCGATCCGCGGCCGCCGCGCAGCCTGCTGCCGCCGTTCCGCTGGCTGTTCCCGGCGACCACCATCGGGCTGCTGCTGTTCATCCTGCTGCCGCCCATCACGCTGCTGTCGCTGTCGGTCAATGACCGCTTCGACCTGGTCTGGGGCATCTTCCCGGCCAATATCAGCTTCGAGCTGTACCGCGAATCCGGCCCGGCCATCCTGCGCTCGGTCGCCGACAGCATGCGCATCGCGCTGCCGACGGTGGTGGTCTGCTTCCTGGTCGGGCTGCCGGTGGCCTATGCGCTGGTGCGGCTGCGCTTCCCCGGCCGCGGCCTGCTGGCCGAGCTGGTGAACCTGCCGCTGGTCTTCCCGCCGATCGTCCTCGCCTTCGGCCTGATGCAGATCTTCAAGCAGGGGCCGCTATCGGGCACCAGCCCCTGGGTCGCCATCGTGCTGGGCCATGCGGTGGTCTCGCTGCCCTTCATGATCCAGCCGATCATCGCCGCCCTGCAGCGGGTCGATGTCTCGGTCGAGGACGCGGCGCGCAGCCTGGGCGCGGGCCCGCTGCGGGCCTTCGTCACCACGGTGCTGCCGGTGATCATGCCCTCGGTGCTGACCGGCGTGGCCCTGGTCTTCGCCCGCTCGATCTCGGATTTCGAGATCACCCTGCTGCTGACCACGCCGGAGATCAGCACCATGCCGATCGCCATCTACCAGGCCTTCGAGAGCGGCTCGACCCGCCTCGGCGCCGCCGTCGCCATGGCCACCAATGTCTTCGCCGTGGCGGTCATCGTCATTCTCGAAATCGCCGTCCGGAGGCTGCGCTGGTGGTAACTGCATCCCCCCTTTCGATCCAGGGCGTCAGCAAGTCCTTCGGCGCCAACACGGTGCTGGAAGAGATCTCCCTCGATGTCCAGCCGGGGGAGTTCATGACCTTCCTCGGCCCGTCGGGCTGCGGCAAGACGACGCTGCTGCGCATGGTGGGCGGCTTCGGCGCCCCCGACCGCGGGAAAATCCTGCTGAACGGCCGCGACATCACCCACCTGCCACCGAACCTGCGCGACTGCGGCTTCGTCTTCCAGTCCTATGCGCTGTTCCCGCATATGACGGTGCGGGCGAACATCGCCTATGGGCTGAAGCTGCGGAAGCTGCCGGCGGCGGAGATCCGCTCGCGGGTCGATGCGGTGCTGGAGATGGTCGGGCTCGACGCCTTCGCCGACCGGCATCCGAAGCAGCTCTCCGGCGGGCAGCAGCAGCGGGTGGCCATCGCGCGCGCCATCGCCATCCGCCCGGCGCTGCTGCTGATGGACGAGCCGCTGTCCAACCTGGACGCCAAGCTGCGCGAGCGCATCCGCTTCGAGCTGCGCGCGCTGCAGAAGCAGCTTGGCATCACCACCGTCTTCGTCACCCATGACCAGGAGGAGGCGATGGCCGTCTCCGACCGGATCGTGGTGATGAACAAGGGGCATGTCGAGCAGATCGGCTCGCCCACCGAGATCTATGGCGCGCCGGCCTCGCTCTTCGTCGCCGATTTCGTCGGCGTCAACAACCTGCTGCCCGGCCGGCTGCAGGCGGGCGCCGATGGCCGCGCCGTGGTCCAGACCGCGGCCGGGCCGCTGCCGGCCCAGGCCGGGCGCGCCACGCCAGGCCAGGCAGTGCAGCTGGCGCTGCGGCCGGAGCTGATCCGGCTGAGGCCTTTCGGTGGCCTGCCGGGGGAGGGGCCGCAGCTCGATGGCACCATCCAGCTGGCGGCCTTCCTGGGGGCTGCCACCCGCTACGAGGTCAAGGTCGCCGGCGACCTGGTGCTGAAGGTCGCGGCCCCGGCCGGCGAGCCGGTCCTGCCGCTGGGCAGCCGGGTCACCTGCCACTGGCCGGCCGAATGCGGCCATGCCCTCCCGGCCTGACGCGGCCGGAAAACCGCGCCGGCCGGCGGCGAGAGCGGCTAGAAAGGGGGCCATGACCGGAGACGCCCCCGATTCCGCCGCCCCGCCCGCGACGCTGACCGCGTTGCGGGCGCTGATCCTGCAAAGCCGCGAGGCGCTGCCGAAGCGGCTGTCGCAGGCGGCCGACTATGCGCTGTCGCATCCACAGGAATTCGCCTTCGCCACCATTGGCGCCATCGCGCAGCAGGCGGGGGTGCAGCCCTCGGCCCTGGTGCGCTTCGCCCAGAGCCTGGGCTATTCCGGCTTCAGCGAGCTGCAGGCGGTGTTCCGCGCGCATGCCCGCGACCGCTGGCCGGATTACCGCGAGCGGCTGGAGCATCTGCGCAGCGAGGAAGGCGGCGACGGCCCGGCGGCGCTGCTGCGCGGCTTCACCGGCGCGGCGATGCATTCGCTGGAACGGCTGTCGGAAACCCTCGATGCCAGCGCGCTGGACCGCGCCACCGGGCTGCTGGCGGCAGCGCCCACCATCCACCTGCTGGGCAGCCGCCGCGCCTTCCCGGTCGCCGCCTACCTCGCCTATGCGCTGCGCAAGCTGGAAATCCGCTGCCACCTGATCGACCAGGCCGGCGGGCTGGCGCCGGAGCAGGTGGCGCTGATGGCCCCGGGCGATGTGCTGCTCGCCGTCAGCTTCTCCCCCTATGCCCCGGCGACGCTGGAGCTGGTGGCGGCGGCCGCCGCGCGGGGGCATGGCGTGGTCGCCTTGACCGACACGCCCTTCTCGCCGCTGGCGGCCTCGGCCAGCGCCTGGCTGGAGGTGGCCGAGGCCGACCATGCCGGCTTCCGCTCCCTGGCCGGCACCTTCGCGCTCGCCATGACGCTGGCGGTGGGCACCGCCGAGGCACGGCACCGCGCGACAGCGTGAATGGAATTAAAATTCCATCCTTGACCGGATAAGGAAAAAAGAATTCCATCCGGCATCGAGGCCCGGCGCAGAACCGGGCCGTTTGTTGGAGGGGATATCGCCAGGATGCCGGCAGCGACGCTGGATCTCATCACCATCGGCCGCGCCTCGGTCGACCTCTATGGCCAGCAGATCGGTGGCCGGCTCGAGGATATGGCGAGCTTCGCCAAGGCGGTCGGCGGTTGCCCGGCCAATATCGCCATCGGCGCGTCACGCCTTGGGCTGCGCGCCGGGCTGGTCACCCGCGTCGGCGACGAAGCCTTCGGCCGCTTCATCCGCGAGCAGGCGGCGCGCGAAGGCGTGGACACGCAGGGCATCCGCACCGACCCGCAGCGGCTGACCGCGCTGGCCGTGCTGGGCGTGCGCGATTCCGCGTCCTTCCCGCTGATTTTCTACCGCACCGACTGCGCCGATGCCGCGCTGGACGAAGCCGATATCGACCCGGCCTTCATCGCCTCGGCCGAATGCATCGTCGTCACCGGCACGCATTTCGCCCGCGCCAATACCGCCGCCGCCCAGCGCAAGGCGATGCGCATCGCCCGCGAGAACGGTCGCCGCGTCGCCTTCGACATCGACTACCGCCCGAACCTCTGGGGCGTCGCCGGGCATGATGCGGGCGAGAGCCGCTATATCCGGGCCGATTCCGTCACCGAGAGCCTGGCGCCGCTGCTGCCCGATTGCGACCTGATCGTCGGCACCGAGGAAGAGCTGCATATCGCCGGCGGGTCCGAGGACACGCTGCAGGCGCTGAAGAATATCCGCGCCGTCAGCAAGGCCCTGCTGGTCTGCAAGCGCGGCCCGATGGGCTGCCTGGTCTTCCCGGACGCCATCCCGGCGCGGCTGGAGGACGGCATCGCCGGCCCCGGCTTCCCGGTCGAGGTCTATAATGTCCTCGGCGCCGGCGACGCTTTCATGGCCGGCTTCCTGCGCGGCTGGCTGCGTGGCGAGCCCCTGCAGCGCGCCTGCGCCTTCGCCAATGCCTGTGGCGCCATCGCCGTGTCGCGCCTGCTCTGCGCCCCGGAATACGCCACCTGGGAAGAGCTCGCTTTCTTCCTCGAGCGCGGCGTCACCACGCCGGCGCTGCGGCATGACGACGCGCTGTCGGCGCTGCATTGGTCGACCACGCGGCGGCCGCAGCCGGACACGCTGATGGCGCTGGCCATCGACCACCGGCCGCAGCTGGCCGCCATGGCCGCCGAGGCCGGCATCCCCGCCGCCGAGGCGCCGCAGAAGATCGGCGAATTCAAGCTGCTGGCGGTGCGCGCCGCGGCGCGGGTGGCCAAGGGGCGGCCGGGCTTCGGCATGCTGCTCGACGGCCGCTATGGGCGGGAGGCGCTGTTCGAGGCCTCGCGCCAGGGCCTCTGGATTGGCCGCCCGGTGGAGGAGCCCGGCTCCCGCCCGCTGGATTTCGAGGGCGGCGGCGACCTGGGGTCTTCCCTCGTCGAATGGCCGCTGGAGCACACGGTCAAGGCGCTGTGCTTCTGGCACCCGGCCGACCCGGCCGAGCTGCGCGCGAAGCAGGAACGCGAATTGCTCCGCGTCTTCGACGCCTGCCGCCGTTTGGGCCGCGAGCTGCTGATCGAAATCATCGCCGGGCCGCATGGTCCGCTGGACAGCGGCACCATCGCGGGGGTGCTGGCGCATCTCTACGGCCTCGGCCTCCGCCCCGACTGGTGGAAGCTGGAGCCGCAGGCCGATGCGCGCGCCTGGGCCGCCATCGACCGCGTCATTGCCGACAACGATCCGCATTGCCGCGGCATCGTCATGCTCGGGCTCGACGCGCCGCTGCCTGAGCTCGTCGCCGCCTTCGAGTCCAGCATCGCCGCCCCGCGGGTGCGCGGCTTCGCCGTCGGCCGCAGCATCTTCGCGGAGCCGGCGCGCGCCTGGCTGGCGGGCCGCATCGACGACGCCACCGCCGAGACGGTGATGGCCGAGCGCTTCGCCGCCCTGACCGAGGCCTGGGAAGCGCGCCGCGCCCCGGCCTCCACTTTGGCCCCCCCACTGGCCCGTTGATCCCGGGAGACCGCCCGATGCC
>NZ_CACSJM010000033.1 GCF_902706185.1 Roseomonas sp. 18066
GCAGCGGGGCAATGATCGACCACTCGCTCTCGGTCAGGTCGAACCGGGCCATCTGACGCTCCTCACCATCTGGAGCTTTGAATCAGGGCACGCCGAACACCGCAAGCTTTATGAGTTCACTACCTAGCTCGGCTGCGGCTTGCCGTATGTCTTGTAGCGCTCCTTCGCCGCGGCGATCTCCGCCGCTGACAGAATCCGGGGCGTCCCGGCGCCGCGCGCGAGAAGATACTGGCGGGCCAGCGTCTCCAGGCGGATGGCGGTGGCCAGGGCCGTCGCCGCATCCGGGCCCTGGACGATCATGCCGTGATTGGCCAGCAGGCAGGCCTTGTGGCCGGCGATCGCGCGCCCCGCGGCCTCGGCCAGGGCCGGCGTGCCGAAGGTGGCATAGGGGGCGATCGGCACGGTCGCACCGCCGAAGCCCACCACCATGTAGTGGAAGGCCGGCAGCGGCTCGTTCAGGCAGGACAGCGCCGTGCAGGCATCGGCATGGCTGTGGATGACGCAGCCGGCCTCCGGGCAGGCGGCATAGACGGCGGCATGCATCGGCCATTCGCTGGACGGCGCGCTGCCGGGGGCGGCCGGGCCCAGGATCGGCATGCGCACCATCGCCGCCGCCGTCAGGCTGTCGGCGGTGGCACCCGTCGGCGTCACCAGCATCTCGGCGCCGAGGCGGGCGCTGACATTGCCGCTGCTGCCATGGTTCAGCCCGTGCCGGGCCAGGGCCTTGTAGGTTTCCACCAATGTGGCGGCCAGGGCGTCGGTCATGCGGGGGTCTCCAGGGCGGCCAGGCTGCTGGCGAAAAGGTCGATGGCGCCGAGCTTCCCCGATTTCAGCACCAGCGCCAGGGGGTGCTCCAATTCCGCCAGGCAGCGGCCGACGCCGAGCGCGGCGAAGGGCGCCACCTGCAGCCGGGTGATGCCCAGCGCCTGCACCACGGCACCCGAGCTCTCGCCACCCGCCACCACCAGCCGCCGCACGCCGCGTGCGATCAGGCCTTGCGCCAGCGCCCCCAGCAGCGCTTCCGCCCGGCGCCCGGCCTCGATCGGGCCGAGGGCCGCCTGGGCGCGGGCCACGGCCTCCGGCTCGATCGAGGGCGACAGCGCCACGGGGCCTTCGGACAGCCGCGGCGTTGCCCAGTCCAGCGCCGCGGCCACGGTGGCCTCCAGCGGCGCCAGGGGGTCGAGCAGCCGCACCGGGTGCCCGGCATCGCGGAATGCGAAAAACTGGGCGCGGGTCTGCTCGGCGCAGCTGCCGGCCAGCACGGCGCCGGGGCCAGCGATGCCGGGCAGGGCAGGGGGCGCGGCCTCGGCCATCCAGCCGCGGGCGCGCCACAGCGCCGGGTAATACGCGGCGATCGAGGCGCCGCCGGTGGCCAGCGGCCAGTCCAGGCTGGCCTCGGCAAGCGCCTGCAGATCGGCCTCGACCACGGTGTCGGTGACCAGGAAGGGGCGGCCGGCCAGTCGCTCGGCCTCGGCTGCGGCGCGGATGGCCTCTGGCCCGGCGGCGATGGTCTCGAGGAAGAGGCTGCCCACCCCCAGCCGGGTCTGCGGCGCCAGCACCTGGCGCAGGTCAGATTGCGTCATCGGCGTCAGCGGGTCGTGCCGCTTCGGCGAATCGGCCAGCAGCTGGTCGGCGACGAACATGTGGCTGCGGAAGACGGTGCGCTTCGCCGCCGGATAGGACGGGCAGAAGATCACCGGCGCGGTCGGCGCGCCATCGCAGAGCCGCTCGGCCATGTTGCCGATGTTTCCGTCTGATGTGCTGTCGAAGGTGGCGCAGTATTTGAAGAAGACCTGGCGGGCGTTCAGCGCCGCAAACCGGGCGCGGCAGGCATCCGCCAGGGCCTCAGCCTCGCGCGGCGGCGCGACACGGCTTTTCAAGGCGACGACGATGGCGTGAAGTCCGTCGGGCGTCGCCGGCACGGCGTCGGGGCCGACCGCCAGCAGGGTGGCGGCGCCGCCGGCGACCAGCATGCCGGCCAGCTCCACCGCGCCGGTCAGGTCGTCGGCCAGGGCGCCGAGAAGCAGGGAAGGGGGCATGGATCGCTCCTTGCGCGGGGCTAAGATCAAATATGATATATCCAAATGGCCCCGAGGGAAGCCCGCCCTGGCGCAGGCGTGGAGTCTGCTTCCGCCCCCCTCCTCCGGCCGATGGACAGAAAAAGGTTCCAGGCATGAACGAGACCGATCTCTGCTTCACCCCGGCGACGGCGCTGGGCG
The DNA here is from genome assembly GCF_902706185.1 of Roseomonas sp. 18066. Taxonomy (GTDB): domain Bacteria; phylum Pseudomonadota; class Alphaproteobacteria; order Acetobacterales; family Acetobacteraceae; genus Pseudoroseomonas. The sequence goes on from NZ_CACSJM010000033.1 coordinate 2,220, forward strand.
ATGCGATCCGCGCCAAGCAGGTCGCGCCCAGCGAGGTCACCGCCGCCGTGCTGAAGCGGATCGAGGCGCTGGAGCCGAAGCTGAACGCTTTTGCGCATCTGGCCGCCGAGCAGGCGATGGAGGCGGCGGAAGCGGCAGACGCGGCGATTGCCAAGGGTGCGCCGCTGGGGCCGCTGCACGGCATCCCGGTGACCATCAAGGACCATGAGGCGGTGGCCGGCATGCCGGTCGAATACGGCACGCATCTGCGCCGCGGCGACGTGGCGACGGCCGACAACGTCATGGTGTCGCGCCTGCGGGCCGCGGGCGCCATCATCCTGGGCAAGACCACCACGCCGGAATTCGGCTGGACCGGCGTCAGCCATTCGCCGCTGACCGGCATCACCCACAATCCCTGGAAGCAGGGCTTCAATGCCGGCGCGTCCTCGGCCGGCGCCGGGGTGGGGGCGGCCGCCGGCTATGGCCCGCTGCACCAGGGCAGCGACGGGGCGGGCTCGATCCGCATGCCGGCGCATTTCTGCGGCGTCTTCGGCCTCAAGCCCAGCTATGGCCGCATCCCGCAATCGCCGATGGCCGCCAGCGACTACACCGTGCATCTGGGGCCGCTGACCCGGACGGTGGCCGATTCGGCGCTGATGCTGAAGGTCATGGCCGGGCCGCATCCCGAGGACCAGTCCAGCCTGGAGGCGCAGCCGGCCGATTACCTGCGGCGCCTGCCCGACCGTCCCCGCCGCCCGCGCATCGCCTTCAGCGCCGATCTGGGCCATGCCCGGGTCGACCCCGAGGTGGCAGCGCTGGTGGAGAAGGCGGCGCGCGCTTTTGAGTCCGAGCTGGGCCTCACGGTGGAACCAGCCTCCACCCCCTGGGGCCCGCGCGGGCCGGAGCTGGCGCGGTTTTTCTGGCCGGCGCATTTCAGCCGCCATGCCGACCGGGTCGAAGAATTCCGCGACCGGATGGACCCGGGCTTCGTCGCCTGCCTCGAGGCCGGGCTGCACATTTCGCTCGCCGACTATCAGAAGATGCGGATCGTCAAATACGCCTATTGCGCCGAGATCCATCGCTTCTTCGAGGATTGGGACTTCCTCATCACCCCGGCGGTGTCCACCGCGGCCTTCCCGGCCGAGCTGCTGCAGCCGCCGCATTGGCCGCAGCACCCCTGGGACTGGATGAGCTGGGCGGAGTTCTCCTACCCGTTCAACCTGTCGCAGAACCCGGCGGCCAGCATCCCCTGCGGCTTCACCAGCGACGGGCTGCCGGTGGGCTTGCAGATCGTCGGCCGGCGCTTCGACGATCTGGGGGTGCTGCAGATGTCGGCGGCCTTCGAGGCGGTGCGGCCCTGGGCGCAGCACCGCCCGCCCGTCTGATCAGCCTGCGGAAGAAATCCGGCGACGCGCCGCCAGCAGCCCATGCTGCGGCGCGAAGACCAGGGCCAGCGCGAAAAGGCCGGACAGCACCAGCACGATGCTGCCGGCCGGCGACGCGTTGAAATGGAAGCTCAGCACGATGCCGGCGGCGTTCGACAGAAGCGCGCTGCTGGCGGCGATGGCGGCCATGCGGCCGAAGCGGTCGCTCAGCAGATAGCCGATGCAGCCCGGGGTGATCAGCAGGGCGACGACCAGGATCACCCCCACCGCCTGCACCCCGGCGACGACGGCCGCCGAGAGCAGCGCCAGGAACAGGTAGCGCAGGGCTGAGACATTAAGGCCGATGCTGCGGGCATGGCCGGCATCGAAGCAGAACAGCACCAGGTCGCGGCCCTTCACCGCCAGCACCACCAGCACGGCGCCGCCGACGGCCAGCGTCTGCCAGAAGTCTTCTGCCTCGATGCCCAGGATATTGCCGAACAGGATATGGGTGATGTGGGCTTCGGTGGTCAGGAAGGCCAGCAGCACCAGGCCTGCGGCGAACATGCCGGTGAAGACCACGCCCAGCGCCGCATCCTCCTTCACCCGGCTGTGCGACTGCACGAAGCCGGCGGACAGGGCGCAGGTCATGCCGGCGGCGAAGGCGCCGATGGCGATGGGAAAGCCCAGCGCCGAGGCGATCACCACCCCCGGCAGCACCGCATGCGCGATGGCGTCGCCCAGCAGCGACCAGCCCTTCAGCACGATGTAGCAGGACAGCAGGGCGCAGGCGGTGGCCACCAGGCTGCCGATCAGCAGGGCCTCGCGCATGAAGTCATGCGCGAAGGGGGCGAGCAGGGCGTCGATCACGGGGTGGCCTCCATCGCCGCGCGGCGGGCGCGGCGGCCGGCCAGCAGCCCGTGCTTTGGCGCGAAGACCAGGACGATGGTGAACAGCAGCGCCTGCAGGCTGACGATGACGCCGCCGGTGGAGCCGTCGAGGAAATAGCTGGCATAGGCGCCGACCAGCGCCGTGCCCGCGCCGATCGCCGTCGCCAGCTGCAGCATGCGGCCGAAGCGGTCGGTCAGCAGATAGGCGGTGGCCCCGGGCGCCACCAGCATGGCGATCACCAGCACGGCGCCAACGGCGACCATGGCGGCGACCGCGACGGCGGCGACGCTGCCCAGCAGCAGGATCTGCAACAGGTTCGTGTTCAGCCCGATGGCGCGGGCATGGCCGGCATCGAAGCACCACAGCATCAGGTCGCGCCCGCGCAGCAGCATCACCGCCAGCACGCCGCCCGTCACGATCAGCAGCTGCAGCGTGTCCTCCGGCGCGATGCCCAGCACATTGCCGAAGATGATGGTCTGCAGCCGGATATTGCTGGGGAAGAGTGTCAGCAGCACCAGCCCGGCGCCGAAGAAGGCGGTGAAGACCACGCCGATGGCGGCGTCCTCGCGGATGCGGCTGTTGCGGCGGATGAAGCCCATGAACCAGGCCGCCAGCAGGCCGGAGGCGAAGGCCCCCAGCGCGAAGGGCAGCCCCAGGATCCAGGCCAGCGCCACCCCCGGCACCACCGCATGCGACAGGGCGTCGCCCAGCAGCGACCAGCCCTTCAGCGCCACGAAGCAGGAAAGCAGGCCGCAGATGGCGCCGATCGCCGCCGAGACCAGCATGGCGTTGCGCATGTATTCGTAGTCGAAGGGGACCAGCAGGGCTTCCATCATGGCCGGGGCTGCAGCTGCCCCAGCAGGCGGCCTTCGGCATCCATCACCAGCTGCGCGCCATCCGGGCTGGGCACCAGGGTGACGCCGGCGCCGGCGGCCTGGGTGGCGGCGGTGCCGCCGAAGGCGCGGGCCAGGTTGGCCGGCGTGAAGACTTTCTCCGTGGGGCCGGCGGCGAGCACCGTGCCCTTCACCAGGGCGACCTGGTCGCAGAAGCCCGGGACGCTGGCCAGGTCATGCGTCGAGACCAGGATGATCCGCCCTTCCGCCCGCAATTCCCGAAGCAGGGAGACGATCTGCTCCTGGGTGGTGACGTCGACGCCGCCGAAGGGCTCGTCGAGCAGGATGATGCGGCCGTCCTGGGCCAGGGCGCGGGCCAGGAAGACCCGCTTCTTCTGCCCGCCCGACAGCTGGCCGATCTGGCGGTCGGCGAAGTCGAGCATGCCGACGCGGGCCAGCCCCTGCTCCACCGCGCGGCGATCGGCGGCGGACGGGATGCGCAGGCTGTTCATATAGCCGTAGCGGCCCATCATGACGACGTCGCGCACGCTGACCGGGAAGGCCCAGTCGACCTCCTCGGCCTGGGGCACATAGGCCAGCCAGTTGCGGCGCTGGGCGGTGGCCACGCTCTCGCCGGCGATGCGGACGCTGCCGGCGGCGGGCGTCACCAGCCCCATCACCACCTTGAACAGCGATGACTTGCCGGCGCCGTTGACGCCGAGCAGCCCGCAGATGGTCGGCCGGTCCAGCACCAGCGTCGCCTCGCGCAGCGCCACATGGCCATTGGCATAGGCGACGGTGGCACCCTCGACACGCAGCTCCATGCGCGGGGCGGCCAGGGCGGGGACCGGGCTGTCGGCCGCGGGCGCGATGCGCTCCAGCAGCCAGTCGCCGAAACCGCGCAGGGGCGAGCGGGGCAGCAGCAGGGGAGGGGAGGCGGCGCCCATCAGCATGCTCAGCTTCTCCCGGCCTGGAAGGCGGCGAGGATCGCCTTCGCGTTGTAGTCCAGCAGCCGCAGGAAGGTCGGCGCGTCGCCCTCCGGCCCGGTCAGGCTGTCGACATGCAGCACGCCGGCGAAGCGCGACCGTGCCTCCCGCGCCACCTGCTGCATGGCGCGGTCGCTGACCGTGCTTTCGCAGAACAGCACAGGAATCTTCTGGCGGCGGACGGTGTCGACGACTTTCCGGATCTGCCGCGGGGTGCCTTCCTCCTCGGCGTTGATCGGCCAGAGGTAGAGCTCCTGCAGCCCGTAATTGGCGGTCAGGTAGGAGAAGGCGCCCTCGCAGGTCACCAGCCAGCGCTGCGCATCCGGGATGCCGGCCAGCTGGGCGCGGATCGGCCCGTCGAGGGCGCGGATCTCGGCGGTGTAGCGGGCGGCATTGGCGGCATAGACCGCCGCATTGGCCGGGTCGGCCGCGGCCAGCGCCTTGCGGATGTTCTCGACATAGAGCACCGCATTGGCCGGCGACATCCAGGCATGCGGATTGGCGCGGCCCTTATACGGCCCCTCGGTGATGGCGATCCCGGCGATGCCGTCGGTCAGCACGGCCGAGGGCACATCCTTCACCCGCTGGAAGAAGCGCTCGAACCAGCGTTCCAGCCCCATGCCGTTCCACAGCACCAGGTCGGCGCCCTGGGCCTTCACGATGTCCTGGGGCGTCGGCTCGTAGTCGTGGATCTCGGCGCCCGGGCGGGTGATGGATTCCACCACCGCGGCGGTGCCGGCCACGTTCTGCGCCATGTCCTGCAGGATGGTGAAGGTGGTCACCACCCGCAGCGGGCGGTCACGCGCCTCGGCGAGGGAGGGCAGGGCCAGCAGCCCGGCCAGCAGGGCCAGGCCAGCGGTCTTTCCGGCAATCCGTCGCGTCAGGCGCATCCAAACTTCCCCTCGTCGGCCAAGCTGTGGTCACGGCAGCCATTTGATGCCCGCCATTGAGCATGTAGCCGAGGCTACAATCAAGAGGCTTGGTTGGGGTTTCGTCAAACCGCCACATTTTGCGGTGAGGGGAGAGAGGGCTGAAACAAGAACGGGGCCGTAAAGGCCCCGTTCCCGCTCGTAGCTGGATGGATGGTCAGATGGTGCCGTGGATCGGCTCGTCGGCGGCGCGGCCATGCCACCAGCGGCCGGCGATCACCACGCCCTCGGCGACCAGGCGCTGGCTGCCTTCCAGCCGCTCGCCGACCACGTCGACATAGTCGAAGCGGCCCTCGCGCAGCGACAGGATGGAGGCGTCGCCGATGCTGCCCGGCTTCAGCGTGCCCAGCTCCCGCCGCTGCAGCGCCGCCGCCGCCAGGTTGGTCGAGGCGGCGATGACGTCCGACAGCGGCACGCCGAGGCAGAGAAACTTCGACAGCGTCGTCACCTGGTCGAAGGCCGGCCCGGTGATGCAGAGCGAATGGACGTCGGAAGAGATGGTGTCGGGCATGAAGCCGTTGGCCAGCATGGCGCGGGCCGTCTTGAAGGCGAAGGAGCCCTGGCCATGGCCGATATCGAACAGCACGCCGCGGTCGCGCGCGGCCAGCACGGCCTGCTTCACCTTGCCCTGGGCGTTCACCGGGGAGTTGGGGAAGGGGCGGAAGGCATGGGTCAGCACGTCGCCCGGGCGCATCTGGGCGATGACCTCCTCATAGCTCGGCGGCGGATGGTCGATATGGACCATCAGCGGCATGCCGACCTCGTCGGCCACCTGCAGCGCGATGTTCAGCGGCACCGCGCCCGAGGTGCCGGAGGAATGCCGCCCGACGCGGACCTTGATGCCGACCACGACGTCGCGGTTGGCATCCGCCACCTGCACCGCCTCGATCGGGTTCATCAGGCGCAGCTCCTCGCTCTCGCCCACCATGACGCGCTTGGAGAAGCCGAAGATGCCGGCATGCGAGACATGCAGATAGGCCAGGATGCGGACCTGGCTGCGCTCGATCACATGCTTGCGGAAGCCGGCGAAATTGCCCGGGCCGGCGCTGCCGGTGTCGACCGCCGTGGTCACCGCCGAGATCCGGGCGAATTCTTCCGCGTTGACGCCGAGCGAGGTGCCGCCGTCATAGACATGGGTGTGCAGGTCGATCAGGCCGGGGGTGACGATCAGCCCGCTGACATCGCGCCGCTCGCAGCCCGGCGGCGCCGCGATCGAGGGCGCCAGCTTCGCTACCTTGCCGCCCTCGAAGGCGACATCCATCACCCCGTCGATCTTCTGCGACGGGTCCACCACCCGGCCACCGGCCAGGATCAGATCATAGGCCATCCGCTCAGCTCCCAAAGCTTGCTGTCCGCGAGCCTGCCACCCTTGGCGCGGCCTTCCTAGACGCGTGGAGTCTGGTGCCGCCCCCCTGGCCGGGCCGCGCGTCACGGGGGAATGGTGCGACGCTGGCGGGGCCGTTTCCTATTTTGCGGGCCATGAAAACCGCTGCCCTCGTCGCCTGCCTGGCCCTGCCGCTGTCGGCCTGGGCCGCCAGCCCTGCCCCGCCCTCGCCGCGCCCAGCGGCGGCGCCGTCTTCCACGCGCCCGACGAGACCCTGCCGCTGTACCAGGCCAGCTTCCGCCGCGAGGGCGAGCGCTGGATCCCCGCCAGCCTGCAGGCCGGCATCGGGCGCATCGGCACCGGCGGCGCCGGCGGCGATGCGCCGCTGGTCGAGGAGAAAGCCGCGCCGCTGCAGCACGCCTTGCCCGGCGGCGGCCTGATCCTGGCGCTGCGCACCACCAGCAGCGTTCAGGGCAGCACGATCTTCGGCCTGGAGATCTTCCGGCTGGAGGCGGCGCGCAGCCAGTGGCGCCATGGCGGCACCATCCCGGCCGGCAGCGACAACGGCGCCGCCTGCGCCCCGCCGCGCACCCCCTGCGTCACGCTGAAGGGTTCGCCGGTCTTCGATGCCCGGGCCGCGATGGCGCGGCCCGGCTGGCCGGTGATCACCATGTCGCTGGACCGCACCGAAGAACGCGGCGGCCGCGACGTGACGCTGACGGGGGCCGAGATGAAGCGCTACGGCTACGACCCCGACCAGGGCCGGTATCGCGCGCTCGGCGACAACGAGCCGCCCGGCCAGGCGGCCATGGCGACATCGACCATCGCCGCCAGCGCCGCCTCGCCCGCGCCGTCGCGCGCCTGCACCGACATGCCCTGCTGCACGCCGAGATAGAAGCGCCCGAGCGCCGCGACATCGACGCCGGCCGGCAATTCGCCGGCAAGCTGCGCCGCCGCCAGCCGCCCGGTGACCTTCGCCAGGATGGCCGCGCGCATCCCGGCCAGCAGCGACCTCGCCTGGCAGGCCTCGGTGTCGCCAAGGCTGGCCAGCGTCACCATGCAGCCGCAGGAATCCTCGGCCAGCGTCGTGGCCGAATCCAGCAGCAGCGACCGCATCGCCTCGCGCGCCGTCGGCGCCGCGTCGAAGCCGGTCCAGATGCGCGGGCCGAAGCGCTCGCCATAGAGCGTCAGCGCCTCGGCATAGAGCGCCTCCTTGCTGCCGAAGGCGGCGTAGAGGCTGGGCGAGCCGATGCCCATCGCCTGGCACAGCTCGGCCACCGACGTCGCGCTGTAGCCGCGCCGCCAGAACAGCAGCATGGCCGCGGCCAGTGCGCGCTCGCGATCGAAGCTCCGGGGACGTCCGCGTTCGGCCATGGCACCTATTTCTCTATCGATCGTTATATAATTCACTTGACGCCGTGTCGCAACCGGCGGCAAGCTTTATGTATCGAACGACACAGAAAGAGCTTTCCCATGGATCTTCTCGGCAAGCGCGCCCTCGTGACCGGCGGGTCCCGCGGCATTGGCGCGGCCATCGCCCTCGAGCTGGCGCGCCGCGGCGCCGATGTCGCCATCACCTATGTCAGCTCCCCCGATCGCGCGGCCGGCGTGGCGAAGGAGATCGAGGCGCTGGGCCGCCGCGCCCTGGCCATCGCCGCCGACAGCGCCGACCCTGCCGCCATCCGCCGCTCGGTGGAGGAGGCGGTGGCCGGCCTCGGCGGGCTCGACATCCTGGTGAACAATGCCGGTGTCGCCCGCGGCGGCCCGCTGGAGTCGATGAGCCTCGACGACATCGACGCCATCATCAACGTCAATATCCGCGGCGTGGTGCTGTCGATCCAGGCCGCGATCCCGCATCTGTCGCAGGGCGGCCGCATCATCAGCATCGGGTCGTGCCTGGCCGAGCGCGTCGCCCAGCCCAATATCAGCGTCTATGCGATGAGCAAGTCGGCGCTGCTGGCCCTGACCCGCGGCCTGGCGCGCGACCTCGGCCCCCGCGGCATCACGGTGAACCTGGTCCATCCCGGCCCGACCGACACCGACATGAACCCCGCCGCCGGTCCCCAGGCGGAAGGCCAGCGCGCCGGCATCGCCCTCGGCCACTACGGCAAGCCGGAGGACATCGCCGCGGCGGTGGCCTACCTCGCGGGGCCGGGCGCGGCCCAGGTGACGGGGACGGGGATCGTCGTCGATGGCGGGCTGAACGCTTAGCGGACTGAGCCCCTCCTGCCGGACAGGGGGGGCGCCCCTGAATTACCCCCCCTCAGCGAGGCGGCTGCCGGTGGAACGCCGTGGGCGTTGTCGCAGGGGTTGCCGCGGTTGGAATGGTGCAGGGCCGCCAGCCTCCGCCGGATGCCGGCCGATGGCATCGCCCACCACCCGGCGCGACCCGGCATCGAGGATGATGATGCGGGAGGAAGCGGAGAGGGCGCGGATTGGCAAAGGCGCTCGCATAGCCGGCAATCTGGCGGTGCCCCAGGCCCTGCAATGCGCAGAAGGATGCTCTGGCAAGGAGGCGTGGTGGAGCCGCCCGCCTCCACGCGTCGCAGCGTCCGCGAACAGACAACGGTCGCGGCAGCTGCTCTCGCGCTCCGCGAGCGGCAGAGGCTCAGACCGGGCGGCGAGGCTCAGAGGCCGCTGAACCAGTTGAAGCCCAGCTTCTCCCAATATCCCGGGCTGTAGTGGTTGGTCACCTCGATCGCCGTGATCCACTTCGGATTCTTGAAGCCGAGCTTGGTCGAGGTGCGCAGCCGCAGCGGGTAGCCGAAGGGGTCCGGCAGTTCCTCCCCGGCGTATCGCGTGGCCAGCAGCGTCTGCGGATGCAGCGCCGTCGCCATGTCGATGCTGCTGGGATAGTCGTCGGCGGTCTGGAAATTGACGTAGCGGGCGCGGGTATCGGCGCCGATCCGCCGCAGGAAATCGCCCAGCGGCACGCCGGACCACTGGCCGATATAGTCCCAGCCCTCGACGCAGATATGGCGGATCACCATCTCTTCCTGCGGCAGGGCGGCGAGCCGGGTGGCGGTCCAGGGCGCGCGGTCCTCGATCAGCCCAGACAGTTCCAGCCGCCAGCCGGCGCCGTCGACCGGCTTCACCTCCGTGATGTCGTAATAGGCGTTGAAGCGCGGCGGCTTCAGCACCATCGAGGCCGGATAGGTCGGCGCCAGCTTCCGCGGGTCGAAGATCCAGGCCTGGACACGGTCGTTCAGCCGGGAGAAGCGCTGCAGCGCCGCCCCGATGGCGTCCGAATCCCCGGCATCGCAGCCGGTCAGCAGCGCCAGCGCGCCGAGCGAGATGCCCTGCCGCAACAGGCCCCGCCGCTGCAGCGAGCGGATCGCCGGGCGATGCTCGCGCAGGATCGCCGGATCCGGCCGCCGGGCGGGGCGGAAGAAGGACTTCATGGCGCGGCGCCCGGGCGGGGCGGCGGGGCCGGCAGGCGCGGCCCGCCGGTCAGCATCGCGCGGATCGTGCTGGGCACCAGCAGCGCCAGCAGCACATGCACGACCAGGAAGCCGACGATCACCGCCATGCCGAGGAAATGCACCAGCCGCGCGCCCTGGAACTCGCCCAGCAGCCAGGTCAGGGTCGAGAACTGCACCGGCTTCCAGATCGCCAGGCCGCTGACCACCTGGGCGATGCCGGCCAGGATCACGACGATGTAGAGGATCTTCTGGATCGCGTTGTAGCGCGTCAGGTCGTCATGCACGAGCTTGAGCCGCAGCGTGTCACGCAGCGTGGCGCGAAGATCGGCCAGGGTGATCGGCAGGAAGCGTTCGCGGAAGCGGCCGGTGAGCAGGCCATAGCCCAGGTAGAACAGCCCGTTCACCGCCAGGAACCACATGCCGGCGAAATGCCACAACAGGCTTTCCGCCGCCCAGCTGCCCAGCCGCAGCGGGCCGAAATGCAGGCCGCCGATGATGACGGCGTCGTTGTAGATGCCCCAGCCCGACAGGATCATCACGATCATGGCCACGGCGTTCAGCCAGTGCATGATGCGCAGCGGCAGGGGGTGCAGGCGTCGCCTCCGGCTGGTCGGCATGGTGCTCCTCTCCGCCGCCGCGGGAACGGCTGATCCGATCGGGTTGCGCAAGACCTTTCGCCGCGGCGCCGCGGAAGTTACGCCGCCGCGCGCGGCTCAATGCGAGGGCTTCACCAGGGCCACGCGGATGACCTCGGCCGGCGGCAGGGCGGCGGCGCTTCCGGCCACGAAGTCCGGGAAGGCATCGAGCTGCCCCGGCGTGAATTCGACGCAGACCATGTATTCGCCGAGCAGCGCCAGCCCCTCCACCGGCACCGCGATCGGGCGGGTGAAGAAGCCGAGGATGCCGCCATAATCGATCACCACCTGCAGGGTGCCATCGGCCCGCCGCACCACCGCCCGCACCCGGCCGAGGCTGGGCTGGCTTTCCAGCGGCTGCAGCACCGGCCGCCGCAGCAGGTCGCCGACGCGGACCGGCTGCGGGAAACGGCGGGCGGCGGCCTCGGCCAGGCTCATGCCTTCCGGCCGCGGCTTCTGCGCGCGCGCGGCACCGGCACTGGCTAGCAGCAGCAGGAGGGCACGGCGACCGAGGCGGAAAGATCGCGGCGTGGCCATGGGTCACCCGTTCATGGAATTGGCCGCGGCCGCGAGGCCGGGCGGCATTCTGGCCGGAGGCGTGCATGCGCCGAATGCCATCGGTTGTAAGGCTGCCTTCCTGCGGCCCACAAGCAGGATCGGGCGCCGCGGATTTCTTTCTGCGCCGCGCCGATACGGGGTAACCTTCGGCTCCGGGTCAGCGAAGAAGCCTCGGGCGCTGCGCCTGACACGCCCGGACGCGGCCCCAGCACGAGGATGCCGATTTGACCATGAGGCCGCCGCCCACGCCCGGCGACGCCTGCCGCCGCGCGCCGCCGATCGGCCTGCTGCTGTGCGGGATGCTGCTGGGCGGGCTGACCATCGCCGGCGTGGCCCTGGATGCGCCGCATGCCGTCGATCCCGTCTATTCCGAGCGCGTCGCCCTGCTGACCGGCATCCTGGCGCTGTCGGGCATGGCCTATCTGGCGGCGGTCTTCCTGGTGCTGCGCGGTGCCGCGGCGGCGCGCGGCCTGTGGTGGATCCTGGGGCTCGCCGCCCTGCTGCGGCTGCTGCTGCTGCTGCAGCCACCGGCGCTGTCGAGCGACATCTACCGCTATGTCTGGGACGGGCGGGTGCAGGCCGCCGGTATCAACCCCTATCGCCATATTCCCGCCGATCCGGCCCTGGCGCCGCTGCGCGAGCCGTCGATCTATCCGAAGATCAACCGGGCCGATTATGCGCGCACCATCTATCCGCCCGCGGCGCAGCTGGTCTTCGCCGCGGTCGGCCGGGTGTGGGACGGCGTGACCGGCATGAAGCTGGCGATGCTGGGCTTCGAGGCGCTGGGCATGGCCTGCATGCTGCGGCTGCTGGCCGCCGCCGGGCTGCCGCGCGCGCGCATCCTGATCTATGCCTGGAACCCGCTGGCGCTGTGGTCCTTCGCCAGCGACGGCCATGTCGATGCCATGGCCGTCGGCCTGATCGGCCTGGCCCTGCTGCTGCGCTACCGCGGCCGCCAGGGCTGGGCCGGCGCCGTGCTGGCCGCCGCCGTGCTGGTGAAGTTCCTGCCGGTGGTGGTGGCGCCGGCCCTGCTGCGCGGCGGCCGCTTCTGGCGACCGGCGCTGGCGGGATCGGCGCTGATCCTCGGCCTCTACGCGCTGTACAGCTCGGCCGGGGCGCAGGTGCTGGGCTTCCTGCCCAGCTATGGCACGGAGGAAGGCCTCGCCGATGGCAGCGGCTTCTGGCTGCTGGCCGGGCTGGCGCGGCTGGGGCCGCTGCCGGGCTGGGCGCCGCCGCTGTACCTGGCGCTGGTGGCGGCGGGCTTCCTGCTGGCGCTGCGGCCGCTGCTGCGGGCGCCGGCCGGCACGATGGAGGCGGTCACCCTGTGCCGCCATGCCGGGATGCTGATGGCGGCCACCATGCTGGCGCTGTCGCCGCGCTATGCCTGGTATTTCCCCTGGCTGGCGCTGCCCGCCGTGCTGGCGCCCTCGCCCGGGCTGATCTGGCTGGGCTCGGCCGCGGTGCTGTTCCACATCGATCCCTGGAACGAGCGCTTCCTGTGGCGCGCCCTGGTCTTCCTGCCCGCGCTGCTGCTCTTCGCCCTGGAATTCCGCCGCGGCCGCCGCGGCGGCTGAGCGCGCTCAGCCGGGGGCCTGCGCCAGCTCGGCCATGCCCGCCTCGAAGCCGACCTCGGGCTGCCAGCCCAGGCGCTGGCGCAGCCGCTCGGACGAGGCGGTGATATGGCGCACATCGCCCAGCCGGTATTCGCCGGTCACCAGCGGCGCCGGCCCCTCCAGCGCGCGCGACAGCGCCGCCGCCATCTCCCCCACTGTGCGCGGCGTGCCGGAGCCGACATTGAAGGCCGCGACCCCCTCGCCATGCCGCTCGCAGGCGGCGACCGTGGCCGCGGCGATGTCGCGGACATGGATGAAGTCGCGCCGCTGCCCGCCATCCTCGAAGACCCGCGGCGCCCGGCCCGCCCGCAGCGCCGAGGTGAAGATCGAGGCCACCCCGGCATAGGGCGTGTCGCGCGGCATGCCCGGCCCATAGACGTTGTGGTAGCGCAGCATGGCCACCGCCCCGCCGGTGCTGCGCGCCCAGTTCGCCGCATAGAATTCCTGCGCCAGCTTGCTGGTGGCATAGGCGTTGCGCGGGTCGGGCGGCGCCGCCTCCTGCACCAGATCGGGGCCCAGGCTGCGGCCGCAATGCGGACAGGGCGGCTCGAAATCGCCGGCGGCCAGCGCCGCCTCGCGCCGCGGCGCCGGCCGCACCGCGCCATGCTCGGGGCAGAGGCCGAAGCCCTCGCCATAGACTACCATGGAACTGGCCAGGGTCAGCCGCGCCACGCCGCGCCGCGCCATGGCGGCCAGCAGCACCGCCGTGCCGGCATCGTTGGAGGACGCGTAATCCGGCATGTCGCCGATATCGACGCCGAGCCCGACCTTGGCGGCCAGATGCACCACCCCCTGCACCCCGGCCAGCGCCGCCTCCACTGCTGCTGCATCCCGCATATCGGCGCGGTGCAATTCCACCCCGGCGGGCGGGGTCCAGGCCTGCTCGGCGCGATGCACGTCGGGGCGCAGCGAATCCAGCACGCGCACCGCATGGCCGCGCCGCAGCAGCGCAGCCAGCACATGCTGGCCGATGAAGCCGGCGCCGCCGGTCAGGAGCAGGTGCATAAGGTCGTCGTCTCCGGCTATCGGGTGGCGCGGGGCGGCTGGCGCAGCTGCACGGCCAGGCGCAGGAAGGTGGCGGTGATCTTCCAGGCCGCCCGCAGCCCGGCGACCAGCTGGCCGGAGACCTTGGACTCGCCGCCGCGCCGGCAGCGGTGGTCGACCGGGATTTCCAGGCAGCGCAGCCCGCCGGCGGCGGCGCGCATCTGCATCTCCAGGTTCCAGCCGAAGGTTTCCTCGCGCATGCCCAGCGCCCGCAGCCGGTCGGCGCGGATGGCGCGCAGCGGCGACATGTCGGTGAAGGCCACGCCGTAGCTGCGCCGCAGCAGCAGCCCGGCGATGCGCCCGGCCAGCAATTGCTGCGGCGTCAGGCTGCCCGGCTCCCGCCTCCCGCGCAGCCGCGAGCCGATGACGAAATCCGCCTCGCCGCGTGCCAGCGGCGCCACCAGCTGCGGCAGGAAATCCGGCACGTCGCTGCCATCGCCATCCATGAAGCACAGGATCTGGTCGCCGCCCGGCGCCGCGGCGACGCCGGCAGCGCAGGCCCGGCCATAGCCGCGCCGCGGCTGGCCGACGACGCGCGCCCCGGCCGCCGCGGCGACCTCGGCGGTGCGGTCGGTCGAGCCGTTGTCGACGACGATGACCTCGGCGACGCCCTGGGCCAGGACGTCGCGCACCACCTGGGCGATCGGCGCTTCCTCGTTCAGGCAGGGGATGATGACGGTGACGCGGGTCCCGGCCGGGATCAAAGCCCGATCTCCATCTGGACAGCGGCGCGGCGGCGCTCGACGAAGCGGCGCGTCATCGGCGCATCCTGCAGCGGCAGGCCGCTGCCCACGAAGCCCGGGCGGCGGCCGGCCAGCTCCGCCTCCAGCATGGCGTAGGAGACGGCGTCGTCGATGTCGTACCAGCTGTCCAGCACCAGCGGCTCCAGCCCGATCTCGGCGGCGCGCTGCAGGGTGCGCTGGAACACCGTCGAGGTGCTCCAGGCGATCTCCTCGAACAGGCGGCGATGCGGGTGGCGCAGGCCGATGAAGGTGTAGCCGCCGTCGAAGGCCGGCGAGATCACCATCTCCCGCCCCGTCTGCAGCGCCGTCACCCCGGCCTGCAGCAGGGCGGGCGGCAGGGTCGGACTGTCGGAATTGATCAGCATGGCGCCGGCATGCCCGGCCGCCAGCAGCCCGGCCATGCCCTGCAGCAGCCGGTCGCCCAGGTCGCCCTCGCCCTGCAGCAGCAGCCGGAACTCCGGCGGCAGCAGCGCCTGCAGCGCGGCCTCCGACCCGGCCGGCGTGTAGACGGCATAGGGCTGCGCCGCGGCGCGCGGCAGGCCGGCGATGGTCGCGCCCAGGTCATGGATGAAGCAGCCGGAGATCTCGGCGCATTCCTCCGGCCGCAGCGGCGGCGACAGCCGGGTCTTCGACCGTCCGGCGACAGGCGTCTTGCAGATCACGGCAACAGCGACGGATCCCATGGATCGGCACTCCCCCTGCATGGCCCATCGCCGTCATCGCCAGCCGAGCCAGCGCCCGAAGACCCCGCCGCCCAGGGCGATCAGCCCGACGGAGACGCCATGCGCCAGCAGGTCGATGGCCGTGACATCGAAAGGATGGAAAAAATTCAGCAGCGTCGCCGCCGCGGCCGCGACCGCCAGCCCGGCCAGCAGCCCGGTCTGCCCGGGCCGTGTCGAGAACCCGCGCCGCAGCATCAGCCCGATCGCCAGGGAGAGCGGCAGCGAGACCATCGCGATGAACGGCACGCATTCCATCACCGCCTGGTCGAGCGAGGCCGGCGGCGCCGCCGGCCCGAGGCTCTGGCCCAGGCAGCCAAGCCCGCTGGCCGCGACCCACAGCAGCAGCCCGGGCAGCGGCAACAGCCCCCAGCGCGCATCCCGCCCCGGCACCGCCGCGAGAAACGCCGCCCAGGCCGCCAGCGCCGCGGTCAGGGCCGATCCCAGCATGGCGACGCCGATTTCCGGCCGCATGGCCATCCGCTGCAGCAAGGCGCCAGGCTGCGCCAGCGTCGCCAGCAGCAGGCCCAGCGCCACGGCGATCGCCAGCCAGGTCAGGGCACGCTGCCCCGGCGGCGCCAGGCGGCCGACCGGCTGCAGGTCCTGCGCCAGCCGGCCGATCAGCCGGGCATGGTCGTCAGCGCGGGTCATCGCCGGCGGGCTCCCCCGTCAACCGGGCCCGCAGCGCCTTGATGGCGCGGTGCAGGTTGACCTTCAGCGCGCCCTTGCTGCGACCGGTGGCCTGGGCGGTGTCCTCCAGCGAGCGTTCGGCCATGGCGAGCTGCTCCACCGCCTGCCGCTGCGCCTGTGGCAAGCCGCGCAGGGCGCTGGCAAGCTGGCGGCGGCGGTCCTGCGCCTCCAGCCGGCTGTCCGCCGCCTCGGCCGGGTCGGGGATGCTGTCATAGCCGCCCGGCACGGCGGCGGCTCTGCCTGGCTGGCGGCCCCGGCGCCGCAGCGCGTCGACCGAGCGCCGCCGCGCGATGGCCCGCAGCCAGGGCAGGAAGGGCCGCGCCGGATCATAGGTGTGGCGGGCACGGTGAACGGCCAGAAGCGTGTCCTGCACGACATCGTCCACCGCATCCCCGCGGAAGCCCTGGGCGCGGACGGCCGCGGCGATGACCGGGACGCAGCCGGCCAGCAGGATGCGATATTCCGCGGCGTCACCGGCCTGCGCCGCGACCATGCTCCTGGCCAGTTTCAGCTCGAGCTCGGTCAGCACGGCTTCGCCTTGCTGCGGGGCGGGTGACGTCTGACTGTCACCCCCATCGGCAGGGCCTGTAAAGCAGGAAGCCACGATCACGGCCATGGGGACGGGCCGCGACGACCGGGCGCCCGGGGCGCTGTCACGCGCAGGCTGCGAAAGCTGGCGCGGCACGGGCTGCATGACGGGGGCGATGCATGAGGGCTCTCGGCCGCTGGCGGCGGCCGGGACGGGCGCCTACCCCCGACACTTCGCCGGCTGGTCGGGATGGTTACACGGCGACGCGAATCTTATTCCTGACGCGCTGCCGCCATGGCGGAGAGCGAGGGAGGAACGAGAGGGACGAAAGACTGAGGCCGGGCTCTGGCAGGAAGGTCTGCTGCCGTCGCCTGCAGTCCAAAGCAGAGGCGGCGTCGTCCAGAGACGTGACGGCCTGGCCGGGCCGGCGGCTTTCAAACCGTGTCGGCCGCGGGACCGGGCCATGCCCGGTCATGCCGGCGTGACATCGTCCACGAGCCCGCGCCGGTCGACATCGGCGCCGTTCCGATCGCCGCATCCGCCCCGGGGCAGGCGGTGGCGGGCCGCCGGCTCCGCGATCAACGGGCCCGAAAGCGGACGGGCGCCATCAATGCCGCCTGCAGGCTTGCCGCGTCCCGATCGCAGGGTCACGCTGTGGCGATCAATTCCCTGATCCGGCTCGCAAGGGCTTCCATGGCGAAGGGCTTGGTCATCACATGCATGCCGGGCTCCAGATGCCCGTCGCCGACCACGGCGTTCTCGGCATAGCCGGTGATGAACAGCACCTTCAGATGTGGCCGGCTCACGCGCGCCGCGTCGGCCATCTGGCGCCCGTTCATTCCGCCCGGCAGGCCCACATCGCTGACCAGGAGATCGATCTGGGTGTCCGAGCGCAGCACCTTCAGCCCCGAAGGGCCGTCCGCCGCCTCGATGGCCGTGTAGCCCAGGTCGGCCAGCACCTCGGTCACCAGCATGCGGACGGTGGGCTCGTCGTCGACGACCAGCACCGTCTCGCCTTGCTGCGCCCGCGGCGCGCCCGACAGCTCTGGCGCAAGCTCGGCGACATCCGTGTCGCCGACGTGGCGCGGCAGATAGAGGCAGACATTGGTGCCCCGGCCCAGCTCCGAATAGATGCGCGCCTGGCCGCCGGACTGGCGCGCGAAGCCATAGATCATGGACAGGCCGAGGCCGGTACCCTGGCCAAGCGGCTTGGTCGTGAAGAACGGGTCGAAGGCCTTGGCGATGACATCCGGCGACATGCCGGTGCCGGTGTCGGAAACGCAGAGCGACACATACTGGCCCGGCATCAGGTCGCGGCCCTGCGCGGCACGCTCGTCCAGCCAGCGGTTCGCCGTCTGGATGGTGATCCGGCCGCCCTCCGGCATGGCGTCGCGGGCGTTGATGCAGAGGTTCAGCAGGGCGTTCTCCAGCTGCGGCGGGTCAACCAGCGTGGTCCACAGCCCGCCGGCGCCGACCACCTCCAATTGGATCGCGGGTCCCACCGTGCGGCGGACGAGCTCCTCCATCCCCGCCACGAGACGGTTCGCGTCGGTCGGCTTCGGGTCCAGCGTCTGGCGCCGCGAAAAGGCCAGCAGCCGGTGGGTCAGGGCGGCGGCACGCTTGGCGGCGCCCTCGGCCGCCGTGACGTAGCGGTCGAGGTCCTTCACCCGACCCTGCGCCATGCGCGTGCTCAGCAGCTCGAGGCTGCCGGTGATGCCGGTCAGCAGGTTGTTGAAGTCGTGCGCCAGCCCGCCGGTCAGCTGACCCACGGCCTCCATCTTCTGCGCCTGCCGCAGCTGTTCCTCGGAGCGCTGCAGCGCTTCGGCCTGCTCCCGCTCCGTCGTGGTGTCACGCCCCACCGCGACGATCATCCCGTCATCGGGCCCGGCCGTCCAGGTGATCCAGGCATAGCCGCCATCGGCCCGACGGTAACGGTTCTCGAACCGCGCATAGGCGGTCCCTTCCGAGATGGCCTTGGCGCCCTCGGCCGTGTGGCCGAGATCCTCGGGGTGGATCAGGCTGAGCAGGCTGGTCCCGAGCAGCTCCTCCTCGCGCCAGCCCAGGATCCTGGTCCAGGCGGGATTGATCGCCAGGATGCTGCCATCGAACTCCGCGATCAGCATCAGGTCGGTCGACATGCGCCACAGCCGGTTCCGGTCCGCCGTCCGCCGGGCGACCTGCTGCTCCAGCGTCTCATTGACCTGGCGCAGGGCCGCTTTCGACCTGGCCTGCTCCAGCGCGGCCCAGGTGCGGTCGGCGACGGCGCGGGCGAAGGTGACCTCCTCCTCGGTCCACTGGTGCTCGCACGAGGTATGGGCGAACACCACGGCGGCCAGGCGTCCGCCGTCCAGCAGCGGCACGTTGAGCAGCGAGCGGACCCCGATCGCCGCGAACTCCGCCGAGCCGGGGCGCGTGCGGGGGTCGCAGGCCACATCGCTGACGGCGACGACGTCGTTGCGCTTCATGTCCTCGATGAACGAGCCGAAGGCGCGGAAGTCGTGCAGCCCGGCCAGGGAGGCCATGCCCGGGCCGTCGCTCCAGTCGCGCTCGATCATGACCGTCTCGCTGGCCGCATCGACGGCGCCGTAGCCCGCCCGGGACACGCCCAGGGTGCGGCCGACGATCCCGGCCGCGGCGGCCGCCATGGCCGAAGGGTCGTCGAGGTCGCGCAGGCGGTCGGCAAGCTCCAGCAAGGCGTCGCGGCGCCGGTCGGCCTGCCTGCGCCCGGTCAGGTCGAACATGGCGCCGAGCATGCGGACGGCACGGCCATCGCGGTCACGGATCACGGAACCGCGATTCAGCACCTCCGCATAGGCGCCGTCGGCGCGCCGGAAGCGGTACTCGTCGGTCCAGCTGGTGCCGCCGCCATCGACAACCGCGCGGATGCTGCCGGCGACGCGGTCCCGGTCCTCCGGATGGATATGGGCCATCCACCAGCGGCCATCCGGCGCCACCCGGGCGGGGGGCCAGCCATAGGCGTCCTGCAGCGCCTCGTTCCACAGCACGCTGTCATCCGCGAGGTTCCAGTCCCAGATGGCGTCGCGGGTGGCACGTTGCGCCAGCTGAAAGCGCTCGTTGACCGCCGCCAGGACTTCGCCCGCCAGGTGCTGCTCGGTGCGGTCCCGCAGCATCTTGAGGTAGCCGACATGGGCGCCGCGCTCGTCGCGCAGCGGCAGCATCTCGCCCGAGGCCCAGAAACGGGCGCCGTCCTTGCGCTGGTGCCAGCGTTCGTCGGCGGCCCGGTCGTTCTGGACCGCAAGCCGCATCTCGGCCTCCGGGATCCCGGCTTCGCGGTCCTCGGCGGTGAAGAAACGGTCGGCTTGCTGGCCCAGCATTTCGCCCTCGGACCAGCCGAGCACGTTCTCGGCGCCGGTGTTCCACCCGGTGATCCTGCCCCCGAGGTCGATGCTGACGATGGCGAAGTCGGTGGCGCTGTCCAGGGTCTGGCGGCGCAGCGAATCCGCCCGGTCGCGCTCGGCCAGCGCCCGGCGAAGCGCGATCTGGCTGCTGGCCTGCGCAGCCAGGGCCTTCAGGGCAAAGCGCTGGCGCGCGTCGAGGCCGTCCGGGCGCGCCACCGTGTCGATGACGCAGAGCGCGCCGACCGGCACCCCCTCCGCCAGAAGCGGCATGCCCGCATAGAAGCGGATGCCAGATGGGCCGGTCACCAGGGGGTTGTCCGCGAAGCGAGGGTCGATGGCGGCATCGGGCACCACCATTCCCTCGGGCTCCAGCATGGCCGCCGGGCAAAAGGCGATGTCGCGCGGGATAGTGCGGGTGCCGAGGCCGATCTCGGCCTTGCCCCATTGCCGGTCCTCGGCGACGAGGTGAATGGCGGCTATCGGCACGCCGACGAGGTCCGCCGCCAACCGCACCAGGTCGTCGTAGGCCTGCTCGGGCGGGGTATCCAGCAGACCCGTCCGGTGGAGCGCGGCAAGGCGCTCCTCCTCCGTCCAAAGGCGCGCCCCGTCGCCGCTCACGGGACGCAGCTCTCTGCGCAGGCCAGAGCTCGCTCCTGGAGGATGCGCTGGAGACCCTGGCGAACCGGGATGGCGGGGGCTGGGGAGGGCATCATTCTAATCTATGCAAGTATTACGCGCGGTCAAACCCCGGTTTCAGCGTGGAGTTTCAGTCCATCACCTGAATCTTGGCCTTTAATTCTGGGAACTTGTTGCTCAATGGTTCCGGCGAGGCCGGAAGGACCGGTCGGCAGCTTCGTTGAGCGCATCGACGCTGCCAGGCGCCCCCGCAACCTCGAGGCTCGGCGTCGCAACGAACGCCGGTTGGCAAAGCCGATGCAGGCGTGGTCCGAGCCCCTCCTGCCGGGCCGGCGGGGCGCCGTTGGATGACCCGCCCCTCGGCGAGGCGGGTGTCGCCCGAACGGCCTCGGGTTTTTGGAGACCTCGTCGATCCAGCGGGGCAGGCCCTCGGCCAGCCGGTCGACGGTCTCGCAGGCCATCGGGTGGAGCTCCTCGACCTCGAGCGTCTTCGTGAAGCTGTCGGCAAAGGCCTTGTCGCGGAGGTTGCCGCGGTCGGCATGGCGCAGGGCGGCCCGCGTCAGCCGGATGTCGACCTGCCGGGCGCTGCAGGGCCCACCACCCGGCGCAGGCTGTCGCCACGCTGGGGCTCCAGGCTGTGAACCCGGTGCTTCGTCATGGCTTGCAGCCTCCCCGAAGCCTCGCGAGGGGGTGGTGAATTCAGGGGGGCGGACGGTCCTGGAGTGGGGGGCTCAGCCCAGCCTGGGGGAATTCACGCCCCCAGGTCTTCGGACAGACGACGTCAGCATGCCCCAGGACTTTGTCTGATCGCGCGATTCAGGCTTTAGTTCACCACGACAACTTCTTCCTCGGCATCCGCCTGGTAGATGTCGTGCAGCACCCCCAGCAGGCGTGCCACCCGCGGATCGGCGACGCGGTAGTGGATGGTCGTCCCGGCGCGGCGGGTGGCGACCAGGCCGTCCTCGCGCAGGCGGGCCAGGTGCTGGGACAGCGCCGGCTGCGACAGGCCGACCAGCTCGGCCAGGCGGCCGACGGTGACCTCGCCTTCGCCGATCAGGTGGCACAGCAGCAGCAGGCGGCGCTCGTTGGCCAGCATGCGCAGCAGGTTGGCGGCCTCGGCGGCGTGGGTTTCGACGTCGGCGAGGGGGTTGTGGAAGTCAAGCATGTCCATGGCGCGTCATTCCTGGGGGGCGATTTCGCCCTGTTCCATCAGCTCAAACCACATCGCGTTCAGCACGGCAAAGGCGGCGGCCAAAGGCAGGCCGAGCAGCCAGGCGAAGTACCACATGGTCGTCGTTCCTTTCAGTAGGCGTCGGAGCTGTCGCGCACGCTGGCCTCGCTGACCTTCCCCCAGAGCACCCGGTAGACCCAGGCGGTGTAGGCCAGGATCAGCGGCAGGAAGATGGCGGTGGCGACCAGCATGATGAACAGCGTGAGGTGGGAGGAGGAGCTGTCCCAGACCGTCAGGCTCGAGCGCGGGTCGAGCGAGGAGGGCAGCAGGAAGGGGAACATCGACAGGCCGGCGGTCGAGATGATGCCGAAGGTGGCGAGCTTGGAGCAGAGCAGCGTGCTCACCTCCCGCCCCGCGCGCAGGCCGAGGAAGGCGCCGAGGATGCCGAGGAAGCCGGCCACGGGCGCGATCAGCATCCAGGGGTAGCGGGCGTAGTTGGACAGCCAGCTGGCGCCCTCGCGGGTCACGGTCTTCAGCAGGGGGGCGGAGGGGCCGGCGGGGTCGATCGGGCTGGTGATGCGGTAGCCGCCGAGCCAGAGCCAGGTCAGCAGGCCGCAGAGGGCGAAAAGGGCGAGGGCCGCGAGGGCGGCGATGCTGCCGTAGCGGCGGCCGCGCTCGGCGACGGCGCCGGTGGCCTTCAGCGACAGCCAGGCGCCGCCATGCATCACCATCATCGACAGCGACAGCAGCCCGCAGAGCAGCGCGAAGGGGTTGAGCAGGCCGAAGAAGGAGCCCTCGTAGCGGATGCCGTATTCATCGGTGAGCCGGAAGGGCACGCCCTGCAGCACGTTGCCGACGGCGACGCCGAAGATCAGGGCGGGGACGAAGCCGCCGGTGAACAGCGCCCAGTCCCAGGCGGCGCGCCAGCGCGGGTCGTCGCGCTTGCCGCGGTACTTGAAGCCGACCGGGCGCAGGATCAGCGCCGCCAGCACCACGAACATGGCCAGGTAGAAGCCCGAGAAGGACACGGCGTAGAGCGGCGGCCAGGCGGCGAAGATGGCGCCGCCGCCGAGGATCAGCCAGACCTGGTTGCCTTCCCAGACCGGGCCGATGGTGTTGATGGCCACGCGCCGCTCCAGGTCGGTGCGGCCGACGAAGGGCAGCAGGGCGCCGACGCCGAGATCGAAGCCGTCGGTGGCGGCGAAGCCGATCAGCAGCACGCCGAGCAGCACCCACCAGATCAGCCTGAGGGTCGGGTAGTCGAGGAGTTCATGCAGGATCATGACACGCTCACTCCGCCGGGATGGCGCGCGGCGGCGCCTGTCCGGCCGACAGCAGGGGGGCAGGGGCGGGCAGCGGCTGCGGGCCCTTGGCGATCGCCTTCAGCATCAGCCCCATCTCGACGACGGCGAGGACGCTGTAGAACAGGGTGAAGCCGGCGATGGTGATCAGCAGCTCGGTGATGCCGAGATGCGAGACGGCCATGGCGGTGGGCAGCACGCCTTCGATGATCCAGGGCTGCCGGCCGAACTCGGCGACGATCCAGCCCATCTCGGCGGCGATCCAGGGCAGCGGGATCGACCAGACGGCGACCCAGAGCAGCCAGCGATAGCGATCCAGCCTTCTCCGCGCGGAGAGGAAGAAAAAGACCGCGGTCAGCAGGATCATGTACATGCCGATGCCGACCATGATGCGGAAGGCCCAGAACAGCGAGGGCACATGCGGCACGGTGTCCCAGGCCGCCTTGGCAATCTGTTCCTCGGTGGCCTGGCGCGGATCGTCGACATAGCGGCGCAGGAGGTAGGCGTAGCCGAGCAGCCGGCCGTTTTCTTCAAACGAGGCGGTCACTTCCGACGGCACGCCGGCGCCGCGCGCCGCACGGATGGTCTGCAGCGCGTCATAGGCGACGATCCCCTGGCGGATGCGGGTCTCGGCGCGGATGACGAGGTCCTTGATGCCCGGCACCTCGGTGGTCAGCGAGCGGGTCGCGATCAGCCCCATGAGGCCCGGGATATGGATGGCGTAATGGGTCTCGCGCGCTTCCTGGTCGGGGAAGCCGAAGGCGGTGAAGGCGGCCGGCGCCGGCTCGGTCTCCCACATGGCCTCGACGGCGGCGAGCTTCATCTGCTGGTGCTCGGTCGCCAGGTACCCGCTCTCGTCGCCGAGGACGACGACCGACAGCGAGGCCGCCAGGCCGAAGGAGGCGGCGACGGTCATCGAGCGGCGGGCCAGCGCCAGGTGGCGGCCCTTCAGGATGTACCAGGCGGAGACGCCGAGCACGAAGAGGGAGGCGGTGACATAGCCGGCCGAGACGGTGTGGACGAACTTCGCCTGGGCCACGGGGTTGAAGACCACGGCCCAGAAGTCGGTGACCTCCATCCGCATGGTGACGGGGTTGAAGGCGGCGCCGACCGGGTTCTGCATCCAGCCATTGGCGATCAGGATCCAGAGCGCTGAGAAGTTCGAGCCCAGCGCGACCGCCCAGGTGGCTGCGAGATGCCCCAGCCGCGAAAGCTTGTCCCAGCCAAAGAAAAAAAGCCCGACGAAGGTGGCCTCGAGGAAGAAGGCCATCAGCCCCTCGATCGCCAGCGGCGCTCCGAAGATGTCGCCAACATAGTGGCTGTAGTAGCTCCAGTTCATGCCGAACTGGAATTCCATGGTCAGCCCCGTGGCCACGCCGAGCACGAAGTTGATGCCGAAGAGCGTGCCCCAGAAGCGGGTCATCTCGCGCCACACGCTGCGGCCGGTCATCACATAGACCGTCTCCATGATGGCGAGCAGGATCGACAACCCGATCGTCAGCGGGACGAAGAGGAAGTGGTAGAGGGCGGTCAGCGCGAATTGCAGCCGCGATAAGGAGACGACGTCCAGTTCCATCCGATGCCGCCGGGGTGGGGCCCCGGTGTCCTCTCGGTTGCGGCGCCGCGGGAGCACGGCGCCGTCGTGTTGCTGCGGGGGGTGGCCTCAGTCCGGGCGCAGCATTGCCAGGAGGGCCGCGAAACCGGCCTCCCCGCGGCGGTGCTCGGCGACCAGGCGGCCGTCCTCCAGCAGCAGCAGGCGGTCGGCGAGCGCAGCCTCCCGCCGGATATGCGTGGCCAGCAGCAGCGTCGCCGCCCCGGCCCGCGCGGAAATCCGTGCCAGCACCTCGCGCGCCAGCAGCGGGTCGAGGCCTTCGGTCGGCTCGTCCAGCAGCCAGAGCGGCGCGCCGCGCAGCAGCAGCCGGGCCAGCGCCAGCCGCCGCGACTGCCCGGCCGACAGCCCGGCGCCACCCTCGCCCAGCCGCGCGGCCAGGCCGCCGGGCAGGCTGGCGACAGCGCTGTCCAGCCCGGCATCCTCCAGCGCCTGCCACAGCACGGCGTCGGGGGCGGCGGGGTCGGCGAGACGGAGGTTGTCGGCCAGGCTGTCCTGGAACAGCTCGCTGCGCTGGGTCATCAGGCAGGCGGGCAGGGCGGCTAGGCGCCCCTGCCAGGGGGCGAGCTCGCCGGCGGCGAGCGCCAGCAGGCTCGACTTGCCGGCGCCGCTGGCGCCGATCACCGCGACCCGTTCGCCGGCGCGCAGACGCAGAGAAATCTTCTCCAGCACAGGGGCCGCGGCGCCGGGATGGCCGGCGGTGACGCGCTCCAGCCGCAGCGCCTCGCCCATCGGGGGCAGGGGCAGGCCAGCGGGCGCCGGAGCATCGACCAAGCGCGGCGCCAGGCGGCGGGCGGCCAGCAGGATGCGGCCGAGCTCCACCGCGCCACGCCGCAGCAGGCCGAAAGGCTCCAGCGCGGCGAAGGCGACCAGCAGCGCCATGGCGGCCTGGGGGGTGCCGATGGCCGTGTCCTCGACCAGGGTGCCGACGGCCAGCAGCGTGCCCGCCAGCGCCAGGCTGCCGGCCAGGCCGAAGCCGATGCCGGCCCGCGTCTCGATGCGGTGGACCGCGTCCTCGGCGGCGGCCAAGCGGCTCTCGGCGGCCAGCACCGCGTCGCGCTGCGCCGGCAGGCGGCCGGCCAGCAGCAGCTCGGCCTGGCCGCCCAGCAGGTCGGTGGTGCGGGCGCGCAGCGCCTCGGCCGCATGGGCGCGGCGGCGGGCGGGGATGCGGCCGGCCCGCGCCGCGGCCACCGGCAGGCCGACCCCGGCGGTCAGCAGCAGCGCCGCCAGCCCGATCCCCAGCGCCGGATGCAGCAGCCCGAGGGCCAAACCGGCGCCGGCCGCGACGCTCAGCGCGGCGCCCAGCGGCATCAGCAGCCGGAGGTACAGCCCGTCCAGTGCATCGACATCGGCGGTCAGGCGGAACAGCAGCCGGGCGGGGCGGGCCATCAGGTGGCGGGCCGCGCGCGGCGCCGCCCAACCGCGGAACAGCCTTTCCCGCAGGGCGGCGAGGACGGCCAGCGTCGCATCATGGGTGACCAGCCGCTCGCCATAGCGGCCGGCGGTGCGGGCGATGGCCAGGAAGCGGATGCCGGCGCCGGGGCGGAAGACGTCGAAGCCGATGGCCGCACTTGCCGACAGCCCGGCGATGGCGGTCGCCGTGATGAACCAGCCCGACAGGCCGAGCAGCGCGACGCCGGCCAGCATGGTCGCCGCGGCAAGGCCGGCGCCGACCAGCAGCGCGCTGCGCTGCGCCTGCCAGAAGATCGAGAGAACTGGCCAAAGGTTTTTCACAGCAGGATCACCCGGTCCATGCGGGCGGCCAGCACGGGGTCGTGCGTCGCCAGCAGCAGGCTGCGCCCCTGGCACAGCGCCAGCAGCGTCTCGGTCACGGCATTCGCCGTCGTGGCGTCCAGATGCGCGGTGGGCTCGTCGGCCAGGACCAGGGTGGCGGCCGGGTCGACCAAGGCGCGGGCGATCGACAGGCGCAGCGCCTCGCCGCCGGACAGGCCCAGCCCGGCCTCGCCGATGCCCTGCGGGCCGTGGCGCTGGGCCACATGCGCCAGACCCGACAGCCGCAGCGCGCGCCGGGCGGCGGTGGCGTCCAGGCCCGGGCGCTGCAGCGTCACGTTGCGCGCCAGCGAGGCGCCGAAAAAGAAGGGCTTCTGGCCGACCCAGGCGATCTGGGCGCGCAGTTCCGCGGGCGCCGCTTCCAGGGCGCGGCCGCCGATCAGCACGCGGCCGGATTCGGGCCGGGCCAGGCCGGCGATCACCGCCAGCAGGCTGGACTTGCCGATGCCGCTGGGGCCGAGCAGCGTGACATGCTCGCCGGGGGCGAGGTCCAGGCTGACATCGGTGAAGACCGCCGCCGAGGCGCCGGCATGGCGGAAGCGCAGGTTTTCGACGGTGACGGCCGGCGGCCGGCCGAGGGTCGCGATGGCGGGGGCCGCCAGCGGCGCGACCAGCCTCGCGGCGGGCTCGGGTATTTCCGCAGCCGCGCGCAGGGCCTTGAGAGCAGCCTCGCCGGCGGCGCGGTCATGCCAGGCGGCCGACAACTCGCGCAGCGGCTCGAAGAAGGCCGGCGCCAGCAGCAACAGGAAGAAGCCTTGGGACAGGGTCAGGCGGGCGCCCCAGGCGCCGAAGTCGAACTGGCCCAGCAGGTGGAAGCCGATATGCACGGCGACCAGGGCGACGCCCAGCGCCGAGAACAGCTCCAGCACCGCGCTGGACAGGAAGGCGATGCGCAGCACGGCCATGCTGCGCGTCCGCAGCGATTCCGCCTGGGCGCGCAGGCGGCGGGCGGTGGCATCCACCGCGCCCAGCGCCCGGATGCTGGCCAGCCCGCGCAGGCGATCCAACAGGAACCCGTTCATGCCGCCGAGCTCGAGCATCTGCGCCTCGCTGGCCGCCTGGGCGCGCCAGCCGATCAGCGCCATGAAGAGCGGGATCAGCGGCGCCGCCAGCAGCAGCGCCAGCGCCGAGAGCCAGGAGAAGGGCAGGATGGCGAGGAGAATAACCGGCGGCAGCAGGGTGGCGCGCAGCCGGGCGGTGCGGAAGCGCAGCAGATAGGGCAGCACCGCATCGGCCTGCTCGGCGACCAGGCTGGCGGCGGCACCCGACGACAGCCGCGTGGCATCCAGCGGCGAACGGGCGGCCAGCGCGTCCAGCGCCTTGGCCCGCAGCTCGGAGAGCATCCGGCGGCTGCCGGCGAAGACCAGGCGGCCGCCCAGCGCCTCCAGGCCGGCCCGCGCCGCGCCCAGCGCCAGCAGCCCGGCGGCGGGGGCGATCATCGCGGCCAGCCCCGCGCCGTCGGCGAGCGCCTGCACCGCGCCGGCCAGGAGCCAGGCCATGGGCAGCCAGAGCAGCGCCGCCCCCGCCTGCAGCAAGGCACCACGGCGGATTTTCCCCGGCAGCGCCGCGCGCGGGGCGCGGGCGGGCGCCGCGGCCGCCGGCGTCGCGACGGGCGCGGCCACCGGTGGGGCCGGGGCCTCGGCGCGGCGCGTCGCATGCTGCTGGTCCTGCAAGTCCACCGGGTTCCGTCCCTTCCTGACCCCCCTGCCTTACCGGCCGGCACCCCCCGCGTCCTTGCGCTGCATCAAGTTCGGCACCGGCCGCTTATATAAAAACCGGCGCATGCAGCGGGCATGCGGGGGCCGCGCCGGAATAGGGGGTCCATTCCGGGGGCGATTGTCGAAAAGCGTTGCTTGGTCGGGGCTTAGGGGCCCTGGCGCGGCAGCCAGTCGAGGCGGGCGCCGTGCGGATCCGTCCTCGCACAGGGCGCGCCGTCGATCGCCATGACAAACTGTCCACCCTCGGCGCCGGCGGCGACCGGCCAGGGCATGACGCCGGGGGCCTCGTTGCTGATCCAGTGGTGGCACAGGTCTTTGACGGTTGCGGCGAAGGCCGCGCGCCCGGCGGGCGGCAGATAGGCCAGGACGGCGGTGTGGAAGATCACCAGGGTGGCGTCGCGTGGCGCCTCGGCGGCGAGGCGCGGCAGGGCTTCCGACAGCAGGTCGCCCTGGACCACCCGCGGGCGCTGGACGGCGGCGATGTCGAGGGCTGCGCGCAGCCGGTCGCGCCGCGCCGTCTGCTCCGGCCAGACCAGGCATTCCAGCCAGGCGCGGTCCTCGGGATCGGCGGCGTCCAGCGGGTTGAGGTCGAGCCCGGCGCGCCAGACAACCTGCGGGACCTCTGTCGGGATCGGTGTCGCGGCATTCACCGCGCAGGGCAACAGCGGGCCGCCGGTGCCGAGGCGCGTGCCGTTGAAGTCATAGGAATAGAAGTCAGGCAGCAGGCAAAGCCCGGCCGAGGCGCCGACCTCCAGCAGCGCCAGCGGCTGGGGCAGGGTGGCCAGCAGGGGCAGCAGCGTGGCGCAGCGCCCGGGCTCGTTGGTCTGGGTGGCGCGGGCCAGCATCAGCGCGCGCAACGGCCCTGTCTCCGCCAGCAAGGTTGCCCGGAAAATCTGGGCGTCTTCCTGGACGCCGAAGAGATGGCGGAAGGCGGCCAGCAGCAGGTTGGGCTGGCGCTTCGGCTCCGGCAAGGTCAGCAGGAAATCGAGGATTTCTGCGTCATTCGCGACGAAGTCCGACAGACGCTCATAGAGCGGCGAGCGGCCGCGCGCCTCGTCGGCAGCGAAACGGCGGTAGCGGGCGGCGGTGGCGGCGCGGTCATCCATGGCGGTCTCGCTTCCCATGCCTTGCTTTCCCTGGGCCGCGCCGAAGATGCAACGATCGCGCGGCCCGGGAATTCTGCTCCCGAGACAGCGGGAGAGAAAGACGATGACCCCGGCTCCGGAGCTCGCGCGCCAGGCGCGCACCCCCTTTCCCGGCCAGAGCGAGGCCTATCGCGCCGCGCGCGAGGCGCTGCTGGCCGAGGAAATAGAATTCCGCCGCCACATGACCCGGCTGGTCGAGCAGCGCCAGGCCCTGCCGCCCGGCCCGGTGATCGAGAAGGACTACCGCTTCCGCGACGAGGAGGGCGCCGAGCTCGCCTTGCGCGACCTGTTCGGCGCGCACGACACGCTGGTCACCTATTTCTGGATGTACGGGCCGCAGCGGCAGCGCCCCTGCCCGATGTGCACCAACTGGCTGGGCTCGGTCGAGGGCAATGCCGCCGACATCAAGCAGCGGGTGGCGCTGAAGATCCTCGGCCGCAGCAGCGTCGAGCGCCAGAAGGCCTTCGCGACGGAGCGCGGCTGGAAGGACCTCGATTTCGTCGAGACCCTCGGCGACGACTATGCCCGCGACCTCGGCATCCTGCTGGAGGACGGCGCGGAATATCCGGCCCTCATCGTCTATCGCCGCGAGGGCGACCAGGTGCGGCTGTTCTGGGCCAGCGAGATGACCGCCGAGATGGCCGATCCCGGCCAGGACCCGCGCGACGCCCCCGACATCGCGTCCCTGTGGTCAATCCTGGATCTGACGCCGGGCGGGCGTGGCGAAGGCTGGTATCCCAAGCTGCGCTACTGAGGCGCCACGGCCGCAGGCCTCGCCCAGCAGCAGCAGCGCCGGGCCGCCGCCGACCCAGGCCTGCGCGTCGCGCGCCACCTCGGCGAAGCTGCCCAGCAGCAGCCGCTGGTCGGGCGAGCCGCCATGCTCGATGAAGGCCGCCGGCAGCGAGGCATCGGCCCCGGCCGCGACCAGGCCTGCGAAGAACTGCGGCAATGTCGTCACGCCCATATAGACGGCGATGGTCTGGCCGGGGCGGGCGAGGGCGTCGAAATCGACCGCCAGCCGGCCGTCCTTGGTCTGGCCGGTGACGAAGGTGACGCTGCGGGCGCCGTCGCGATGGGTCAGGGCGATGCCCGCCTGGGCGGCGCAGGCCAGGGCCGCGGTGATGCCGGGCACCACCTCGACGGCGATGCCGGCCTCGGCCAGGGCCTCGAGCTCCTCGCCGCCGCGGCCAAAGACGAAGGGATCGCCGCCCTTCAGCCGCACCACCTTCTTGCCCGCGCGCGCCAAGCGCACCAGCAGGGCGTTGATCTCGTCCTGCGGCACGCAGTGATGCGCGCGCGCCTTGCCGACATGGATCCGCTCGGCGTCGCGGCGCGCCAGGTCCAGCACGGCGGCCGAGACCAGCCGGTCATGGACGATGACATCGGCCTCGCCCAGCAGCCGCAGCGCGCGCAAGGTCAGCAGGTCGGCCGCCCCCGGCCCGGCGCCGACCAGATACACCATGCCCGCGGGCACCGCCTCGGCGGTCTCCAGCGCGGCGGCGAAGGCGGCCTCGGCCTCGGCCTGGCGGCCCGCCTCGGCCAGCTGCGCCGCGCGGCCGGTGACGGCGCGCTCGAGGAAGCGGCGGCGGGCGGCAACATCGGGCAGCCGCGCGCGCAGCGGCTGCTGGAAGCGCTGCAGCAGCGCCGCCACCCGGCCGAGGCCGGGGGAGAGCACCGCCTCGATCCGCTGGCGCAGCAGCCGCGCCAGCAGCGGCGCGGCGCCGGCGGTGCCGATGGCCACGGTCACCGGGTCGCGGTCGATGATGGCGGGCGTGATGAAGGAGCACAGCGCCGGCCGGTCGACCACGTTCACCGGGATGCCGCGGGCCCGGCATTCATCCGACAGCGCGCGCAGGTCTTCCTCGGGCGCGCCGGCGGCGCAGGCGAGCGCCACGCCGTCGAGCAGCGCGGGCGTGAACCGGGCAGCCTCGCGCAGCCGCGCGCCGGCCTCGGTCAGCAGCCGCGCCTTGGCCGCCAGGGCCTCGCCTTCGCCCAGCAGCAGCACGTCGCGGCCCTGCAGGTCGAGGAAGATGGGGAAGTGGCGCATGCGCCGCTCCTTACGCCGCGCACCGCCCGGATGCCAAGGGCTTCGGTTCTGCCAGGGAAAACCGCCCCCAGCCTCCATTGCGCGAACGCATCGCCCCCGACTTGTCCACACTGCTATCCACGAAATCTGTGGATTATTTTTGTCGGGCTGCCGCCGTCCGGTGGAGACAGCGGGTGAAACGGCCTGGGCCCACCAGGGTGGGGCGGCGGGGCGCTCAGGGGGTCGGCTGCGGCAGCAGCAGGGCGGCGCAGCCGGCGAGCACCGCTTCCGGCGCCACCGGCTTGCGCAGCATGGTGAAGGCGCCGGCCTCGGAGACCAGACGCAGCACGGTGGCGTCCGCATCGCCCGGATGGCCGGTCAGCAGCAAAGCGGGCAGGCGCGGCTGCCCCAGGCGGATCGCCTCGATCAGCTGCAGCCCGTTCATCCCCGGCATGGCCAGGTCGGTGATCATCAGGTCGAAGGCAGTCTCGCGCGCCAGCAGGGCCAAAGCGTCGCGGCCGCCCTCGGCCTCGACCACCACCAGGCCGCGCTCGCGCAGCCATTCGGCCAGCAGGCGGCGCACCAGCGGCTCGTCATCGACCAGCAGGACGCGGGCGCCCTCCGGCAGCTCGGCCCCGGCATGCGGCGGCGGGCTGCGGCGCAGCGTCACCTCGTCGGCCTCGGGCAGCCACAGGGTGACGCGGGTGCCCTTGCCCGGGGCGCTGTCGATGGCGAGCGTCCCGCCCGACTGCTGGGCGAAGCCGGTGGCCATGGCGAGGCCGAGGCCGGTGCCCTGGTCCTTCGGCTTGGTAGTGAAGAAGGGCTCGGCCGCCTGGGCCAGCGTCGCCGCATCCATGCCGGAGCCGCTGTCGCTGACGTCGAGCCGCAGGTAGCGGCCGGGGGCGAGGCCGGGGCGGCCCTCGCCGATATTGTCCAGCACGGCGCCCAGCACCAGCCGGCCGCCGCCCATCGACCGCATGGCGTCGCGGGCATTGACCGCCAGGTTGATCAGCACCGCCTCCAGCTGGCCGCGATCGGCCATGGCGGGCGGCAGGTCAGGGGCCACCGCGACCCGCACCTCGACGATGGCGCCCAGCGTGTGGCTCAGCACCTCGCGCAGCCCTTCGAAGAGCGGGGCGATCTCGATCGCCTCGGCGCGCAGCTGGCCGCGGCGGGCGAAGGCCAGCAGGCGCTGGGTGACCGAGGCGCCGCGCTCGCCGGCGCTGATCACCATCTCGGCCAGCTTGCGGATGCCGGGATCGGCGCTGCGGCGGGCGATCAGCTTGGCGCCGCCGATCGCCGCCTGCAGCACGTTGTTGAAGTCATGCGCGATGCCGCCGGCCAGGCGGCCGAGCGATTCCATGCGCTGGGCATGGGCCAGCCGCTCCAGCACGCTCTCGCGGTCGCGCCGGGCCTGGACCAGGTCCTGCTGGGTGCGGCTGTGCTCCAGCCAGGAGATCGACAGGGCGATGGCGGCCAGCAGCAGCAGGCAGATGGCGGTGGCCGCGGCCGAGATCGAGGGGGCGACGAAATCGATCGAGGCGAGCTCGGCGGCGGCGTCCAGCGACAGCTCGACGACCAGGGGGACGCCTTCCAGCGACTGGTAGCCGATCAGCCGCAGCCCGCCCGGGCTGGTGGCCTCCGCCCGGCCGTTCGGCGCCAGCGCCAGGGCGCGGCGCAGCGGGTCCTCGGCCTCCAGCCGGATGCCGAGCTCCGGGCGGTCCTCGCTGTCGGCGATGACCACGCCGTCCTGGCGCAGGATGCGGATGCGGCGGCCCTCGCCCAGCTGCAGCTCCTGCAGGGCGCGGACCAGGGCGATGGGGTCGAGCGAGACCACGGCCACGCCGGCGAAGCGGCCGGTGCCATCGTCGATGCGGCGGGTGACCTGCACGCTCCATTGCGCCGTGGTGCGGCCGATCAGCGGAATGCTGATATAGGGCTGGTGGCCGCTGGCGTCGCGCGGGCCCTGGAAATGCGGCCGGTCGGTCAGGTTGACCGGGGTCCAGCCGGGCACCGAGGACCAGGCGAGGATGCCGTCGGTGCCGATCACCGCGACCTGGCGCACGCCGAAGCGGGCCTGGTCGGCGATGCCCTTGAACTGCGCCTCGATGGCGGCGACGGCCTGGGCCTGGCCGAGCACCAGCAGGCGCTGGCGGGCCTCGGCCTGCTCATGGATGCCGTCGATCGCCTCGAAGCTGCGCATCAGCATCTGCTCGACGGCGCGGGAGGCGATCTCGGCGCGGGCCAGGGCGCTGCCCATGGCCTGGTTCTGCACGTGGCGGATGTGCAGCCAGGCGGCAGCGCCGACGCCGAGCGAGCAGACCGCCCAGAAGGCGAGGGCCAGCAACCAGGTCAGGCGACGCGACAGGCCAGTCATGGGGGTGGCGATTTTCCTCGGCCGCAAGGCACAGGGCCGCGATTATAGGCCGTCTGGCTTGGCCGCGACAGCTTTTGCGATGGCCCGGTGTGCAGCGTGCCGCCCTGGCCCCAGGGCGCGGCAGCACCGGCAGGGCGCGGCAGCACCGGCAGGAAGCGGCAGCACGGGCAGGAAGCGGATGCGGGCGGTGTGGGGGGGAGAATTCCCTCTCCCCCCGCGCTTCATCACAAAACCGCGATTTCCCCGCGCTCGATGACGAAGGTGGTGTCGACGAGGGAGCGGAGCAGCTCGGGGCTGCTTTCGGTGATCAGGATGGCGACGTCGGGCAGCGCGTCGCGCAGCCGGGCCAGGGCCTCGGCGTAGCGCAGCGCCAGGGCCGGGGCCAGGCCCTGGAACGGCTCGTCGAGCAGCACCGCGCGGCTTCCCACCATCAGCGCCCGGCCGAGCGCCACCATCTTGCCCTGCCCGCCCGAGAGGCCGGCGGCCTTGCGGGGGGCGAAGGTGCGGAGCTCCGGCAGCAGGTCGTAGACCGCTTCCAGCCGCCGGGTGAGCTCGGCCTTCGGCAGGCCGAGGACCTCGGCCGGCAGCAGCAGGTTCTCCTGCACGGTGAAGCTGCCGAACAGCCGCCGCTCCTCCGGCGCATAGCCGATGCCGAGGCCGGTGCGCTTATGGGCGGGGACCCGGGCGCAGTCCTGCCCGTCGACGGCGATGCGGCCGCCCTTCAGCGGCAGCAGCCCCATCAGCGCGCGCAAGGTCGTGGTCTTGCCGGCGCCGTTGCGGCCGATCAATGCCACGCGCCCGCCCGGCGGCACCGCCAGCGAGACGGAGCGCAGCACGGAGGCGCCGGCGATGTCGACCGAGACCCCTTCAAGTCGGAGCATGCAGCGCCTCCTGCGGCAGCTCGCCGATGACGTCGCGGCGGACCTGCGGGTCGTTGAGCACGGTCTGCGGATCGCCCAGCGCCATGATGCGGCCCTGGCCCCAGACGGCGACGCGGTCGGCGAAGCGGGCGACGACCTCCATGTCGTGCTCGACGAAGACGGCGGTGACGCGGGATTCGCGCAGCACGCGGACCAGGGTCTCCACCACCCCCATCTTGTCGGAGGCGGCGACGCCGCTGGTCGGCTCGTCCATCAGCAGCAGGCGGGGACGGAGGGCCACCGCCATGGCGATATCGGCCAGCTTGCGGGCGCCCTCGTTCAGCGCATCCGCCCGGCGGTCGGCGACGGGGCCGAGGCCGAAGCGGTCGAGCAGGGCCTCGGCCTCGTTCCGGATCGCCGGGCGCATCAGCGGCGCGAAGGCCGACCAGATGCCCTGGCGGGCGGCGACGGCCAGCGCCGCGTTCTCCAGCACCGTGTGCTCGGTGAAGAGCTGCGGCAGCTGGAAGGAACGGCCGATGCCGAGCGCCACGATCTTTCGGGGAGACATCCCGAGGATCGGCTTGCCGTCGAACTCGATGCTGCCCGCCTGCGGTTTGAGATATCCCGTGGTCATGTTGATGAAGGTGGTCTTGCCGGCGCCGTTGGGGCCGATGATGGCCAGGAACTCGCCATCCATGACGTCGAGGTCGATGCCGTCGGCCGCCTTCAGCCCGCCAAAGGCGAGCTTGAGGCCGCGGGCGGAGAGCAGCGCGCTCATGCCGCCTTCCTCCGCGAGAGCAGGGATTTCCCCATGCCCCAGAGCCCGCCGGGGGCGAAGAGGATGACCAGCAGCAGCACGCTGCCCAGGATCAGCTGCCAGGCATCGGCCACCAGGGCGGCGGCATAGACGCGGGTCAGCTCGAAGGCGACGGCGCCGATGACCGGGCCGAAGACCGAGCCGGCGCCGCCCAGGATGGCGATGAAGACCAGCTCGCCCGAGGCGGTCCAATAGGCCAAAGCGGGCGTGACCAGGCGGGTGGTCATGGCCAGCACCGCGCCGCCGCAGCCGGCCATCAGGGCCGCGAGGACGTAGGCCGCCAGCAGCACGCGGCGGGCCGGGACGCCCAGAAATTCGAGGCGGGTCTCGCGGGTCTTGATGCCGGCCAGCGCCTGGCCCATCGGCGAGGCCAGGTAGATCCGCACCACCGCGCCGAAGCCCAGCGCCAGCACCACGGCCAGCACCAGCAGGACCCAGCCCTGGAATTCCCCTTCCAGCGGGATGCCGGCGAAGCGCAAGGGCGGCAGCCGCATGCCATCCGTCCCGTGGGTGATGGAGTAGAACTTCTCCAGCAGCGAATAGAAGACCATGCTGAGGGCGAGGTTCAGCATGCCGAAGAAGATCTCGCGGTAGCGCACCACGAAGAGCCCGACGACCAGCCCGACCAGCGCCGAGACCAGGGCGGCCACCGGCAGCAGGATCAGCGCCTCGGGGATCAGCATGGCGGTGAAGGCGGCGGCATAGGCGGCCAGCGCCAGATAGAGGGCATGGCCGAAGCTGACCTGGCCGGCGCGCAGCAGCAGCAGGATGCCGAAGACGGCGAGCGACTTGGCCAGCGCCACGGTCAGCACGAAGCGCAGCCAGGGCACCGCCCAGGCCAGCGCCAGCACCAGCACGGCGCCGAGCAGCGCCAGCAGCAATTCCTGGGTGCGGGTCATATGCGCCGGGTCTCCGCCACGCCGAACAGGCCCTGCGGCCGCACCAGGAGCACCGCCAGCATGATGACATAGGGGATGACCACCTCGAGCTCCGGCTCGAGATAGACGGCGAAGGAGCGGCCGAGGCCGATCAGCAGCGCCGCGATGGCCGCCCCCTCGATCTGCCCGAGCCC
Organism: Roseomonas sp. 18066; assembly: GCF_902706185.1. Taxonomy (GTDB): domain Bacteria; phylum Pseudomonadota; class Alphaproteobacteria; order Acetobacterales; family Acetobacteraceae; genus Pseudoroseomonas. The sequence goes on from NZ_CACSJM010000033.1 coordinate 38,361, forward strand.
GGCGGTGGCGACGACGGCGAAGGACAGAACGATGGTCTGGGCGCCGACGCCCGGGACCAGGGAGACGGTGGGCGAGGCCAGCGCGCCGCCGAGGGCGGCCAGCGCCGCGCCGGCGGTGAAGGTCAGCAGGGTCACCTTGGCCGCGTCGATGCCCATGGCGCGGGCGGCCTCGCGGTCGGTGGTGACGGCCACGATCATGCGCCCGGCCAGCGTCCGCCGCAGGAACCAGGCGAGGCCCACCAGGGTCAGCAGCGCGATGCCCGGCAGCACATAGAGCTGGTAGGCATTGAACGGAATGACGTCGGCACCGAAAGGAATATCGACGGTGCCGAGCAGGCGGACCGGCGCGTCGGAGACCACCGGCTGCACGCCCCAGATCAGCTTCTGCAGGTCCTCCAGGATCATGAACAGGGCGAAGGTGACCAGCAGCTGCAGCACCGGCTCATGGTCCTGCATCCGCCGCAGCAGCAGCCGCTCGATCGGCGGGCCAAGGAGCGCGCCGACGAGGGCGGCGGCGACGACCAGCGCCGGATAGGCCAGCCATTCCGGCAGGCCACGGCTTGTCATGAAGAGGCCGAGCGACGCGGCGCTGTAGCCGCCGATGGCATAGAGGCTGCCATGGGCGATGTTCAGCACGCGCAGCACGCCGAAGACGAGGTTGAGACCGACCGCCACCATGAAGACCGCCGCGGCATAGGACAGGCCGTCCAATGCCGCGAGGCCCACCAGCAGCCCGTTCTCGGAGAACCAGGCTCCCATCGAGATCCGGCCTTACGGCTTGTAGGGAACGGTGGCGGGGAGCTTGTCGAGCATGTCCGGCTTCAGCGTCTTCAGCCAGTCCAGGCTCTTCTGGCCGACGGGGGTGGTGATCATCTCGGCCGGGAAGGACATCATGTCGGTCATGACGGCGAAGTTGTACTTGTCGGTGTGCATCGAGGTGCCGATCAGCTGGTTCTCCAGCCCCTGGCCGTCCTCGCGGATGGTGACGCTGCTGGTCAGCGACGGGAAGGTCAGGCCGCGGAAGGCCGCCGCCAGCTCGGCATCGTTCGGCCAGGCGCCGCCCTTGGCCGCCATCGCCTTCTCATAGGCGGCCTTCATCGCCGAGACCGCCTGGAACATGTGGTGGGTGGAGTAGATCGGATAGACGTTGAAGCGCTTGCGGTAGTCCTCGGTGAACTTGGCCAGCAGCGCCGGGTCGCGCGGGTTCGGGTGCAGGAACCAATGGTCGCCGCGGGCGCCGATGATATGGCCGGCGGGCAGCGCCTTGCCGACGCGCTCCAGCGAGCTCTCGGCCAGCGGGATGACGAAGGTCGAGCGGTCGAAGAGCTTGCGGTCGGAGGATTGCCGGATGAAGGCGTCGAGCTCGCCGCCCCAGGTCGTCGAGAAGATGACGTCCGGCCGCAGCGCCAGCAGCCGCGTCACCTCGGTCGAGAAGTCGGTGGCGCCGAAACGCGGGAAGAGTTCCGCCGCGACGCGCACGCCCGGCTTCAGGGCCTGCAGCGCCGTCCGGAAGATGTCCCAGGAATCGCGGCCCCAGGCATAGTCCTGGTTGACCACCGCGACCGAGCGGAAATCCGGCTTCGACTTCAGCAGGTAGAGCAGCGGCGCCAGCACTTCCGGCGTCGCATTGGCCTGGGTGCGGAAGGCGTAGTTGTACTTGCCCTCCTCGAAGACGCGCTGGGTGCCGCAATCCCACAGGATGGTCGGCCGCTTCATCTCCTCCGACAGCGGCGCGCAGGCCAGGCAGTCGGCCGAGGAGATGCCGGCGAAGATCAGTTGAACGTTCTCACTCTGCACCAGGCGGCGGTATTCGCCGGTGAAGTGGTCGACGCCCGGGCCCTCGTCGATGAAGATCGGCCGCAGCTTGACGCCGGCGATGCCGCCCTGCTCGTTCAGCTGGTCGAACAGCAGCTCGGCCGCCTGCTTGCCCGGCACGCCGAAGACGCTGGAGGAGCCGGAGAGGAAGGTGGCGATGCCGACCTTGATCTCGCTGGGCTTCTGGCCGGCGCCCTGGGCGCTCGCGCTGCGCCCGGCCAGCGCCAGGCCGCCGACGCCGAGCGCTGCCTGCAGCGCCTGCCGGCGCGACAAGGGCATGGCGGGGGTGGCCGCAGGGGTCGATGTGGCGACCGGGCCCGTCACGGGCGCGGGGGTCACTTTCTGCATGGAACGCTTCCTTTGTATCCGGCCGTTTTGCGGCTCTGCGGCGAAGACTGGCAGAAAGCTTTGCCGTGATCCAGCGGCGGAACGGTTTTCTGGTCTCGCTGTGATCACAGAATACGACTTGCGTGCCGCGGCGGCGCTGGCAGACTGGCGCGGTCAACCGGCGCGCCCAAGCGCCGGAGAAGAATTCGTCCGGAAACTCCAGGGAAGTGTCAAAAAAATGATCCAGATGCCCCGCCGCCGGCTGCTCGCCGGGGGCGCCGCCCTGTTGGCCCCCACGCTGCTCCCGGGTCCCGCGCGGGCGCAGGCCGCGGCGCCGATCCGCATCGGCGTGCTGGCGGATTTCTCCGGCCCCTATCGCGACACCTCGGGCCCCACGGCGCTGGCCTGCGCCCGCCAGGCGGTGGAAGACCTCGGCCTGTCGAACCGCGGCATCCAGGTCGAGGTGCTGCAGGGCGACCACCAGAACAAGCCCGATGTCGCCCTCGCCCTCGCCCGCCGCTGGATCGACCAGGACGGCGTCGACATGATCACCGAGGTCAACAACTCGGCCATCGCCTTCGCCATCGCGGGCCTGGTGCAGGAGAAGGACCGGGTGCAGATGAACAGCGGCGCGCTGAGCGCGGCGCTGACCGGCGAGCGCTGCTCGCCCAACACCATCCACTGGACCGCCGACACCTGGATGCTGGCGAACGCCGTGGGCAAGGCGACCGTCCGCAACGGCGGCGACAGCTGGTACTTCATCACCGCCGACTATGCCTTCGGCCACCAGATGGAGCGCGACCTGACCCGCTTCGTCACCAGCGCCGGCGGCAAGGTGGCGGGGTCGTCGCGCTTTCCCTTCCCCGGCACGACGGATTTCGCCAGCTTCCTGGTGCAGGCGCAGTCGAGCCGCGCCAAGGTGATCGGCCTGCTGATGGCCGGCACCGACATGGTCAACTGCATCAAGCAGGCGCGCGAGTTCGGCGTGGCGCGGCGCGGCGTGAAGCTGGCGGGGACGCCGATGTTCGTCACCGACATCCATGCGCTGGGCCTCGAGACGGCGCAGGGCCTGCTGCTGTCGGAGGCCTATTACTGGGACCTGAACGACCGCACCCGCGCCTTCAACCAGCGCATCCGCCCGAAGACGGCGAGCAACTGGCCGAACCAGGAGCATGCCGGCACCTATGCCGCCTGCCTGCACTATCTGAAGGCGGTGGCCGACATGGGCGCCGGCCCGGCCAAGGCCAGCGGCCGCGCGGTGGTGGCGCGGATGAAGGCGATGCCGACCGATGACGACTGCTTCGGCGCCGGCGTCGTCCGCGCCGATGGCCGCAAGGTGCATCCGGCCTATCTGTTCGAGGTCAAGGCGCCGGGCGAGAGCCGCGGCCCCTGGGACTATTACAAGCTGAGCGGCACGGTCGCCGCCGAGGAAGCCTTCCGGCCGCTGTCGGAAGGCGGCTGCCCGATGGTCGGCTAAGCCGTCGGCACAAGGCGCAGGTCGCGGAGCTTCATCGCCCAGGCGACCTGCACCTCGCCCCGCTCGGCATCGAAGCCGGAGCCGAAGCAGCGCCGCCGCAGCAGGAAGTCGGCGGCGCCGTCGCGCAACGCCAATGGGATGGCGATGCTGCTGGAGGGCGGCGCGCTGCTGGCCAGCGGGCGGCAGGCATCGCCCTCGATGGCGAAGGCCTCCAGCGCCAGCCGCGCGCCGGCATTGCGGCGCACCGGGCTGTCGGCGCGCAGCGCCAGCGTCACCCGCGCGGCGCCGGGATGGGTCAGCCGCGCCAGCACCAGCGGGCCCAGCACCGGCACGCCCTTGATCACCCGGGCCTCGGGCGCCTGCATCTGCAGGCTGGCGCCGTCTTCCAGCGGCAGCGACACGCTGCCCGCCGGCGGCAGGGCGCGGACGCGGCGCAGCGCGCGGCCGGCATCGGCCATCAGCCCGGCGCGCAGCCAGTCCAGCCGGTCCAGCGCCGGGGAGGCCGTGCCGACGGCCGCACGCGCCTCGACCAGCGCGGCATCGGCGGCGGCGGCGTCGCCACGCCACAGCGCCTCGCGCGCGGCCAGCATCTGCAGCCCGTGGCAGTGCGGGAAGACGGCCTGGGCGCCGGCGGCGGCGGCGAGCTCGGCCATCGGCGCCCCGGCCCCGGCCAGGTCCATCACCCGCCCCATGCGCTGGTGCCGCGCCAGGAAGCTGCCCAGATTGTGCTCGGCGCCGGGGCAGAGGAACAGGTTGGGCCAGCCGCGCTGCTGGAACAGGCGCAGGTTGTAGAGGTCGATCATCTCGTCGTCGCCGAACAGCAGCAGGTAGCGCGACGGATCGCCGGTCAGCACGGCATCGGTGCCGGCCAGCGGCGGCTGCTGGTCGAGCCAGGCCTTGTAGCGCACCACGCCGCGGCCGAAGGCCTGGGTGTCCAGCGAGAAGGGCGGCGACAGCGCCACCACCCGCGCCTCCGGCATCGCGGCGCCCAGGGTCAGCGCGGCATAGGCGCCCATGCTGATGCCGATCAGCGTGACGCTGCGGTATCGGCCCAGGGCGGCGCGCTGGCGGCACCAGGCGATGATGCCGGCGCGGCCCTCCGGCGCGCGGTACCAGCTGCGCGCATGGTCGCGCATCAGGATCTTGTCCAGCTGCGGCCGCAGCCGCAGCGTGCGGGTGAAGTCGTAGCTGTCGAAAGGCTTCGACACGTCGCCGACGCCGGTCAGCGCGATGACCAGGTCGCGGGCGCCGTCGCCGGCCAGGAAGATCGCCTCGTAGGAGCCGAAGCGCACCGTCTCCTGGGGCTCGATCACGGGCGGCGCGGCGGCGGGCATGCAGGTCTCCGGGGCGGG
>NZ_CACSJM010000034.1 GCF_902706185.1 Roseomonas sp. 18066
GGGCGGGCTCCGGCGCAGGGGTTGGCGCCTCGGGCGTCATCGCCGGCGCCTCGGCAGGTGTCTCCGCGGGGGCCTGCACGGGCTCGGCCAGGCGCTCGGCGGCGGCGAGCCGCGGCGCCGCGATGGCGGCCAGGTGGAGCGGCGTCGCCCCTTCTTCCTGATGCAGCCCCTCGCGCTGCGGCTCATTGGCCGGCTCCACCGGCTCCGGCAGGGCGTCGGGCAACCCCTCCGGCATCCCTTCCGGCAGGGCATCGGTCAGCGCCGCCGGCATCCCGCCGGGCTCCCGCCCGCGCGGCGGCAGCATCATCTCGGCCAGCAGGAAGCTCGAGGGCCGCAGCATCTCCGGCGGCTCCTCCGCCGGCGCGTCGGGCACCGCGGCGGCGAGGGCGACCGGCGGCTCCGGCGCGGCCGCCGGGGGCTCGCGCTTGGCCAGCTCCTCGCTCAGCTCGAGGTCGAGCTTGTCGGCGGTGGCCAGCAGCCTGGCGATCTCCGCCTGCAGCGCCACCATGTCCTGCGGCGTGTCCGGCGCCGCCGCCGCGGGCGGTTGGAGGGCGGCCAGGCTGGCCAGGTTGGCCTGCACGGCCTGGCGGGCGGCGGCATCCTGCTCCAGCCAATGCGGCAGGTTGAGCAGCCCGAGCCCGCCCAGCCCCAGCAGCGCGGCCGAGCCGGTCAGGCTGATGGCCCGCACGGCCCAGCCGCGGCCTTCGCGTTCCAGCGGCGGCGGGCGGCGGTTTTCCACCGGGGCGGGCCTTTTGCCCGGTGCCGGCGCCTGGGGGAAGGGAGGCATGGTTCAGTCACCACCGGTTCATTCGGCGCGCGGTCCGACGGGACGGCGCCCCACAGTAACGAAGACCGCCGCGCTTTGTCGCGGGATGCGACATTCGAATTTCTCTCTGAGTAAATACCGTAAGGAGTTTTTCCTTTATCCAGAGGTATTCCTATAGAAGAAGTAGACGCTATGATTCGGAAGTAAAATCCACAACCTGTTTCTGCGGAGGGTCCTGGCGGCCGCCATCACGGGTTCCGGAGCGGCCGGGCCTCCCCCTGGGGTGACAACCGGGCGCCGGCGCGATATAAATGCGAACGCATCGCATTATCATCTCACCGCTCCGGAGACCGCGCTTCCGCGCTGGCCATGGCCCCCCCCGACCCCGAGGATGCCGCGACGCTGCCAGCCCCCGGCGGGATGCGATGGCGGGCGCTGGGCTGGATCGGCTCGGCGCTGCTGCATGGCGGCGCGCTGCTGCTGCTGCTGCCGCTGGCGGCGCCGAGCAGGATCGCCGGCCGCCCTCGCCATCCCCGCCGCCACCGCCAGCGGCGACCACGGCCGGCGGCGGCGCGCCGGAGGGGCTGTCGGCGGCCTACCAGGCGATGCTGCAGCGGATCCTGCGCCGGGCGCATCGCGTGCCGGAGGCGGCGCGCGACCGCGGCTTGGGCGGCACCGCGCTGGTGCAGGCGGTGATCGCGCGCGACGGCAGCGTGGTGCAGCACCGCCTGCTGCGCAGCAGCGGCGTCGCCCTGCTGGACGAGGAGGCGCTGGCGCTGCTGCGCCGGGTCTCGCCCTTCCCGGCGCTGCCCGACAGCTATGCCGGCGCCGAGGCGCGCATCACCGTGCCGGTCGAGTTCCGCATCCTGCGCTAGTAGACGTCGCGGCGGTAGCGGCCCTCGGCGGCGAGCGCGGCCAGGCTGGCCTCGCCCAGCAGGTCTTGCAGCACCGCCTGCACCCCGGCGCCCAGCCCGGCGCGGCTGCCGCAGACATAGATCACCGCGCCCTCGGCCAGCCAGGCGCGCAGCCGTGGCGCCTCGGCGGCCAGCGCATCCTGCACGTAGCGCGGCGCGCCGCCGTCGCGGGAGAAGGCCAGGTCCAGCCGGTCCAGGAAGCCTTCCGCCTGCCAGCCGGCCATCTCGTGGCGGTGGAAATGGCTGTGGGCGGAAAACCGCTCGCCGAAGATCAGCCATGTCCGGCGCTCGCCGGCGCGGCGCCGCGCCTTCAGATGGGCGCGCAGCCCGGCGAGCCCCGTGCCGGCGCCGAGCAGGATCGCCGGCCGCCCGGCCACCGCCTGGAAGCCCGGATTGGGCCGCAACGCCAGCCGCAGCCGGCCGCCCTCGGCCAAATGCCGGGTCAGCCAGCCGGAGCCCAGGCCGGGCTGCCCCTGGGCGTCGCGCGCCAGCCGCACCAGCAGCTCGAGGCGGCCCTCCTCGGGCAGGCTGGCGATCGAATAGTCGCGCCGTGGCAGCGGCGGCAAGGCGGCGGCCAGGGCCTCGGCGGGCAGGCCGACGAGCGGCGCCTGGTCCTCTGTCAGCCGCCGCGTCGCCAGGACGTCCGTCAGGTGCTGCCCGTCGGGCAGCCGCCATTGCGGCGACAGGTCGAGCCGCGCCAGCCAGGCGGCGACGCGGGCGGGCGGCAGGCAGGGCTGGATGCTGGCGATGTCGCCGGCCTGCCAGCGCGGCATCACGCCTTCCGGGGTCAGGCCCAGGTGATAGGCGGGGTTCTCAGGGTCGCCGGGGTTGAGCAGCCGGCGCTCGGCCAGGATCCAGGCGCTGTCCTCGGGGGCGGCACGCGGAACCGGCGTGGCGCCGGGCAGCAGCGCGGCGATGCGGGCCTGCCATTGCGACAGCGCCTGGTCGTCCTCGCGGTCCATCTCGATCGGTGCGAAGAGCGGCGTCGCCCCCTGCTGCCGCAGCCAGTGGTCCAGCCGCCGGCCGAAGGCGCAGAAGTCGCGGTAATCGCTGTCGCCCAAGGCCAGCAGCCCGAAGCGCAGGGCGGAAAGATCCGAGGTGCCGGCCATGGCGCCGCGCAGGAAGGGCAGGGCGGCGTCGGGCGCATCGCCCTCGCCGGTGGTGCTGGCCACCATCAGCAGCCTTTCGGCCGAGGCCAGCATCGCCGGCTGCAGCTGGCCGATCGGCGCCAGCGCCGCCTGCTGGCCGCCGGCGCGCAGCAGCGCCACGGTCTGCGCGGCGATGGCCTCGGCGCGGCCGCTCTGGCTGGCATGCACCACCAGCCAGGCGGCGGCGGCGGGGCTGGCCGCGCGCTGCCGGCGGCGCCAGCGCCAGGCCGCGTGGCCGCAGAAGGCGCCATAGGCCAGCACCACGCCGGCCGCCGAGAGCAGATGCGGCTCGATCATGCGGCCATCTCCCGCAGCGCGGGCGAGAGATGCTCGCGCAGACCATCGCCGGCGCGCTCGGTGAACAGCGCGGGGATGCGCAGCCGCGTCGCCAGCGCCAGGCCGGCGCGCAGCCCCAGCACGGTCAGCGCCGTGGCCCGGGCATCGGCGCGCATGGCGCTGGCATCGAGCACGCTGACCGAGGCCAGCTGCGGCCCCACCGGCCAGCCGCAGCGCGGATCCAGCGTGTGGCTGTATTCTTTGCCGTTGACCGTGAAGGCGCGGCGGCTGTCGCCGGAGGTGGCGACGGCCTGGTCGAGCAGCGCCAGGGTGAAGCCTTCCGCGCCATCCGGCCGTTCCAGCGCCACCCACCAGGGCGTGCCATCCGGCTTGACGCCCTGGCCGCGCAATTCGCCGCCGACCTCGACGAGGAAAGACGAGAAACCTTGGGCGGCGAGGTGGCGGGCGACGCGGTCGACGCCATGGCCCTTGCCGATGCCGCAGACATCGAGGCGCAGCCCGCCCGGCTGCAGCAGCCGCCCGGCCGCGTCGAAGCGCAGCCGCCCGCCACAGGCCCGCGCCATGGCCAGCAGCGTGCCCTCCGGCAGGCCGGGCGGCACCGGGCGATGGCAAAACCCCCAGAGCTCCGCCAAAGCGCCGATGGACAGGTCGAAGGCGCCGCCGCTTTCCATCGCCACCTGCTGGCCACAACGAAGAACCTCGGCGAGGCCCTCGGGCAGCGCGTGCCAGCTGCCGCCGGCCGCGTCGTTGAAACGGCTGAGCGCCGAGGCGGGCGCCCAGGCGCTCATCTCGGTGACCACCGCGTCCAGCGTGTCCTGCACGCCCTGCCGCAGCGCGGCCTCCGGCGTGTCGCCGGGATCGATCAGATGCACCGACCAGCCCGTGCCCATGCTGCGCCCGGCCAGCCGCCGCAGCGCGCCGCGCGGCGGCACCGGCGGGCGGGCGGGCCGCGGGATCAGCAGGCGCTGCATGGCCGCATCAGCGCCGGGCGCTGACCGCCACGACGCCGAGCTCGCTGCTGCCCGAGGCGCTGCTGGCCTGGTCGCGTGGCGGCCATTGGAAGGGCACGCGCACCAGCTCGCGCCCGCCGGATTCCCGCGCCACCTCGACCGCCAGGCGGTATTCGCCGGGGGCCAGGTCGCGCAGGGCGGCGTTGCCCGCGGTGATCTCGTGCCGGCCGGGGGCGCGGGTCGGGCCGCTGATGCCCTCGGCGGGGAGGCGCATCTCGCGGCCGCTGCGGCGCCACCAGGTGCGGAGGTCGCGCAGCCAGCCCTGGCCACGCTCCTCGCGCAGCTTGGTGTCGTACCAGACGGCGACGGTGGAAAGCGGCGCCTGGTCCGGCGTCTCGATCCAGGCGGCGAGATAGGGGCGGTGGTATTCTGCGACGGTCAGCCGCGGCAGCTCGACGCTGACGCGGAGCTCGGCGGCCTGGGCGGTGCCGGCCAGCACCAGGCCGGCGGCGAGAACGGGTGAGGCTGCGCGCATCGGCGCTACTCCCTAGTGGATGAACAGGATGACGATCAGCAGCGGCACCACCAGGCCGAGCCCGACCAGCGGCCAGGTCGAGGGCCGGTTGCCGGCATAGAGATGCAGCAGCCACAGCCCGGTGACGCAGAAGACCAGGCAGGCGACGGCGAAGACATCGAGGAACAGCGACCAGACCGGCCCGGCATGCCGCCCCTTGTGCAGGTCGTTCAGCAGCGCGACCGGGCCGCGCGTGGTCAGCTCATGCGTGACCGCGCCGGTCTCGCGCTCGATCGCCAGCCAGGCGTCGCCGCCGGGGCGGGGCAGGCTGACATGCAGCTCGTCGGCGCTCCATTCGGCGGCGGTGCCGGCCGCGATGCGCACGCCCATCGTGCGGCGGATCCAGTCGCGCACAGCCTCGGGCAGCGGCGCCTCGCCCTCGGTGTCGGTCGCGGCCAGCTGCGCGCGCAAGGCTTCGGGCAGCTGCGCGCGGGTCTCGGTGACGCGCAGCTGCGCCGGCAGGTCGCCGGCATGGTTCAGCGTGAAGCCGGTGACGGCGAAAAGCAGCATGCCGACCAGGCAGATCGCCGAGCTGATCCAGTGCCAGCGCCGCAGCTGCCGCAGCCAGAAACCGCGTTTCTCCGTGGCTTGACCTGGGGCCTGCATCGTCGTGGTCATCGTCGCAGGCCCAGGCTTCATCGCCTCACGGATGGCTGCGCGCGGTCTCGTGGTCGGCGGCCGAGATGCTGCCGTCATTGTTGGTGTCCGTCCGCGTGAAGGTGCGGTTGGCCACGGCCAGGTATTCCTCGCGGCTGATCGACAGGTCGCGGTCGCGATCGATCGATTCGAAGCGGCGGCTGGCCTGGGTGATCTGGCGCTCGAAACGCTCGTCCAGCGGCTTGCCGGCATATTCGGCGACCAGGCGGGTGCGGTACTCGGCGACATATTCCGCTTCCGACAGCTTGCCGTCGCGGTTGGTGTCGCTGCGCTCGAACTGCGCCGCGCGGATCGCGTCGTATTCGGCGCGGCTGACCACGCCGTCGCGGTTGGTGTCGTATTGCGCGAAGAAGTTCTCGCGGAAGCGCTGGCGGGCGGCCTGGATCTGCTCCGGCGTCATTGTCGGGCGCTCGGCCTCGGCGGCCGGCGCGGCGGCAGCGGCGGGCGCGGCCGTGGTGGTGGCGGGCGGCGCCGGGTCGGGCATCGCGCAGGCCGGCAGCAGGGCGAGGAGCAGGAAGGGGAGGCGGCGGAGCATGGCGGATCCTCAGGCTGAAGCACGACCGTGCAATGTGACGAAGCCTTTAGGTCAATCGATAATGATTCTCAAGTGCATGCGGTGGCGATTTCCGCGCGGCGCCCGGCCGACCGTCCCGCAGCCTGTTGAAGCTTTCATTTGAGAACAGAGACTTGCTGCCTCGGTGCCCCGCGCGGGCTCGCCGCCCTGCCACCGGCCGTGCCGAAAAATGGCAATCGGCAGCGTGACGGTATATTGCGAATGAGTCGCAGTATCATTAAGGGAGGCCGCACCGGCTCCGCCCAAGGCGGCCAGGACCGGCTGCAAAAAGGTCACCTGACATGCCAGCACCGCACCCGACCATCCTGCGCCACATGCTGACCACGACGGCGCTCTGCGCCCTCGGCGTCGCGCCCGCCCTGGCGCAGGATGCGGGGGTGCAGCTGGCGCCCGTCGCCGCCGAGGCCTCGGCCGCCGACGCGCCCTACCAGACGCCGGCCGCTGTCAGCCGCGTGGCGCCCGAGGATCTCCGCGAAGGCGCCGACACCAACCGGCTGCTCGACATGGTCCCGGGCGCGGCGCTCGGCGGCTATGCCTCGCAGCCCGGCGTCGCGGTGAACATCCGCGGCTTCGAAGGCGTCGGCCGCGTCAACATGATGGTCGAGGGCGTGCGGCAGAATTTCCGCCCCGCCGGGCATGAGGGCGGGTCCTTCGCCTATATCGACCCGAGCTTCCTGGGCGGCATCGACATCGAGCGCGGCGCGGTGACCGGGCCGGGCGGCATGGGCGCGCTGGTCGGCGCGGTCAATTTCCGGCTGCTCGACGTCGAGGACATCCTGCGCCCCGGCCGCACGGTCGGCGGGCGGGCCCAGGCGATGACCGGCACCAATGGCTATCGCTGGAATTCCAGCCTGGTCAGCGCCGCGCGGCTGGGCAATGGCGTCAGCATCCTGGGCGGCATCAGCGGGCGGGAGAACGGCAACTTCAGGAATGGCGACGGCCAGGAGGTCGAGCATACCGGCCAGGCGCTGCGCTCCGGCCTGTTCCGGCTGAACTGGGAGCCCGACGGCGAGCACAGGTTCTCGTTCCTGGGCAATATCTACGCCAATGAATTCACGTCCAATTACTACAACCAGACCATCCAGTCGAACCTGGCCAAGATCTCCTACCGCTACAACCCGGCGGCCAATCCGCTGGTCGACCTCAATGTCTCCGCCTCCTGGAACCAGGTGCGGATGATGAACCACCTGACCGAGCTCGGCACCGTCTCCGCCACCGCCACCGGCCGGCGCATCATCAACGAGGCCTATGAGGTGGGGCTGTCCAACACCAGCCGCTTCACTTTGGGCGAGGTGGGCGTCGCCTGGGACTACGGCGCGCAATATGCGACCGACGACACCGAGACGCGGCGCGGCGGCGTCAACGGCAATGGCCGGCTCAGCATCGCCGGGGCCTATTCAAATGCGGGCTTCACCCTCGGCCGGCTGAGCTTCGTGCAAGGCCTGCGCTACGACCATTACGAGAACGACGCCGAGGGCTATGCCACCACCGCCTATGGCGCGGTGCCGGTGACCGGGCCCTTCCATGCCGATCGCAGCGAAGGCCGGGTCAGCCCGAAATTCACCCTGGCCTACCAGCTGCTCGACTGGCTGCAGCCCTATGTCAGCTATGGCTGGGCCTTCCGCCCGCCGACCATTTCCGAGACCATGTATTCCGGCCCGCACAGCGTCGGCGGCACCTCGACCTTCTATCCCAACCCGTATCTCGGCGCCGAGCGGTCGCGCGGCTGGGAGCTCGGCCTGAACCTGCTGCGGCGCGACGTGCTGATGGCCGATGACCGCCTGCGCATGAAGGTCGCCTACTATGACAACGACGTCGAGGATCTGGTCAACACGGTCACCGTGCGCGGCACCAACCCGACCACCAATCGTGCCGTCTCCTACTATTTCTACGACAATGTCCCGGGCACCAGCCGGGTCAGCGGCATCGAGGTCGAGGGTGGCTACGACATGGGCCTGGCCTATGTGAACCTCGCCTATAACGGCGCCAGCATCAAATACCCGGATGGCGCCGACCACAGCTACACGCCGCGCAGCAGCGTCACCCTCGATGCCGGCATCCGCCTGCTCGACCGTCGGGTGACGCTGGGCGGCAAGCTCCGCCGCATCGGCGCCACGCAGACCTACAGCACCACCGGCACCAGCACGCCGCTCGCCGCCTATACGACGGTCGACCTCTATGGCAGCTGGCGGGCGATGGAGAACCTCAACCTCTTCGCCAGCGCCACCAATGTCGGCAATACCAGCTTCACCGTGCCGACGGCGGAGACCATCGGCGGCGGCCGCGGCCGCACCATCATCGGCGGCCTCACTTTCACGTTCTGATGCGCGACACCCCGCCGATCTTCCAGCTGCTGGAGCGGCTCCAGGGCGACCGCCCCTGGGGCAGCATGCTCGATGCCGGCACCGGCGCGCGCTCGGCGCGCTGGATGGCGGGGCTGCCGACGACGCGCTGGACGGCGGTCTCCGCCGATCCGGCGATGCTGGCGGAGACGCGGGCGGCGCTCGGCCCGCTGCGCGCCGCCGACCGGCTGCTGGCCGGCAACTGGTCGGACGCTGCTTTCCTGGCCGGCGAGCGGCATGACACGGTGCTGGCGGAATATCTGCTCGGCGCCGTGCAGCCCTATGCGCCCGGGCTGCAGCCGCGGCTTTTCGCCCGGCTGCGGCCGCTGGTCGGGCAGCGGCTCTATGTCATCGGCCTCGACCCCTATGCCGGGGGGCAGGGGGGCAGCGCCGACGACCGGCTGCTGCGCGCCATCGGCCGTTTCCGCGACGGCTGCCTGCGCCGCGCCGGGCTGGTGCCCTATCGCGAATACCCGGCCGAATGGGTGCTGGCGCGGCTGGGCGAGGCGGGGATGGCGGTGCGCTTCGCCCGCCGCTTTCCCAATCTCTACGACGCGCGCTGGGTCGGGATGCAGCTGTCCAGCGCCGCCGAGGCGCTGCAGGGCCGCGCGCCCGCCTGCGTCGTCGCGCGGATGGCGGCCGAGGCGGAAACGCTGCGGGCGCGGGCCGCCGCGCATGGCGTCCTGCGCAGCGGCGCCGACTATGTCATCATGGCGGAACCCGCCTAGCCGGGCTTCGACCCGGCCAGGGCGGCGCGCAGCCGGGCGATGCGCTTCGGGTCGCGCGCGGCCACCGCCAGCACGGCGACGGCGCCATCCAGCGTCGCCGCCAGGGCGGCGGCGAAATCCGCGCCGCCCATTTCCCGCCGCGCCAGCTGGTCCAGCAGGAAGCCGGTGCGCTCGCCCTCGGCGGTGCGCTCGACGGTCAGCACCTGCATGGCCCAGCCTTCGACCCGGGGCAGCGCCGCCAGCGCCGCCTGGCGCAGCGCGGCGCGCAGGTCGGCATCGGGCGCCAGGCGGTACACCTGGCCGAGGTCGCGGAGGCTCTCGCGGTAGAGCCGGACGCGCAGCGCGCGGGACGGGGCATCGATCATGCGGCGCAGCTTGCCATGCGGCGCCGTGCCAGGGAACCGGCGCCCGGTTTTCGCGCTGGACGCGGCGGCGCGCCGGCATTAGGAAATGATCGTTTCCTAATCCGGCGAGGAACCCCATGCCGCCCCCCGGGACCCGTCCCCGCCTCGGCCGCCCGCGCGCCTTCGACGCGGCGCGGGCGCTGGACCAGGCCATCGCGCTGTTCAGCACGGCGGGGTTTTCCGCGACCTCGATCGCGGCGCTGACCCAGGCCACCGGGCTGGCGGCAGGCAGCCTCTACAAGGCCTATGGCGACAAGGAAGGCCTCTTCGCTGCGGCGTTGCAACGCTACCTCGCGCTGCGCGACGACCGCCTGGCGGCGCTGATGGCCACGGCGCCGGACGGGCGCGCGCGCATCGCGGCGCTGCTGCGGCTCTATGCCGGGCTCAGCCAGGGCGAGGCCGGCGCCCGCGGCTGCCTGGTGGTCTCGGGCATCACCGAGCTCGACCAGCCCGGCGTGCCGGCCGCCGTGCTGCGCGCCACCCTGGCGCGGCGCCACGCCATGCTGGCCGCGCTCGTCGCCGAGGGCCAGCGCGACGGCTCCATCGCCACGGCCGAGCCGCCGGACGGTGTCGCCGACCTGCTGCTGGCGCTGCTGCAGGGCATGCGCGTGGTCGGCAAGGGCGGCTGTTTCCCGGCCCAGGCCGAAGACTTCGTCCGCCGCGCGCTGCGGCTGCTCGACTGAGGGGGGATCGGCGGCATGACAGGGCTGGCGCATCGGAGGGTGGCGGTGGCCGGGGTGCGGCTGCATGTGGCGGAGGCCGGGCAGGGGCCGCCGGTGCTGCTGCTGCCCGGCTGGCCGCAGAGCTGGCTCGCCTGGCGCCATGTCGTGCCCCTGCTGGTCGCGGCGGGGCGGCGGGTGGTGGTGCTCGACCCGCGCGGGCTGGGCGACAGCGACAGGCCGGAGGGCGGCTACGACCTCGACACCGTCGCCGGCGAGATCCACGGCTTCCTGGCGCAGGAGGGGCTGCTGGGCCTCGACATCGTCTCGCATGATGTCGGCTCCTGGATCGCCTATGCCCTGGCCGCCGGTCATCCGGCAGCCGTGCATCGGCTGGTGCTCAGCGAGATGACGATGCAGACCGCCGGCGTGGCGCGGCCGGTCCCGGACGAGGCGGCCAATATCGCCGGCTGGCATTTCGGCTTCAACCGCCTGCACGGCCTGCCGGAGGCGCTGGTGGCGGGGCGGGAGCGGCTGTTCCTCGACTGGATGTTCGACAACAAGGCGGCGCGGCCGGCGGCGATCGACGAGGCGGCGCGGGCGCATTACGAAGGCTGCTTCGCGCGGCCCGGCGCGGCGCGGGCCGGCTTCGACTATTACCGCGCCCTGCTCAGCCCCGCGGGGCTGGCCCGCATGGCCGAGCGCCTGGCGGTGCCGCTGCCCATGCCGGTGCTGGCCATCGGCGCCGAGGGCGGCGTGCGCGGCCGCCTGGCCGACAGCCTGCAGGGCGCGGCGCCGCGCCTCAGCAGCCTGGTGCTGCCCGGCGGCCACTACCTGCCCGAGGAAGCGCCGGAGGCCTTCGCCGCGGCGGTGCTCGCCTTCTGGCGCGACACCGTCGATGCCTAGCCGGCCCGGCGCTACCGGGCCAGGGCGTCGTCCAGCCGGCCCGGCGCTACCGGGCCAGGGCGCCCGTCCAGCCGGCCCGCGCTACCGGGCCGGGGCGCCGTTGCGCCAGACCGCCTCGATGCTGCGGCTGTTGGTGATGTCGACCGTCGGGTCGGCGCGCAGCACGATGAAATCGGCGCGGTAGCCGGGCGCCAGCCGGCCGCGGTCGGGCAGCCGCATCACCTCCGCCCCGGCGCGGGTCGCGGCGGTGAGCGCCTCGACCGGAGAGAAGCCGGCGGCGACGAAATGCGCCAGCTCCAGATGCTCGGCCACGCCCGGGATGCGCAGCGGCGTGGCGCCGGAATCGGTGCCCAGCGCGACCTTCACCCCGGCCGCCCGCACCGCGCGCAGATTGGCGATATTGGTCTGCACCTGCTGCCGCTGCCCCTCCGCCCGGCCCAGCGCCGCGCGGCGCCATTCGGGGTCGCGGAAGCGCGCCTGCAGCGCCGGGCTCATCGCATCGCGGAAGAAGGGCTGCTCGAGCCATTCCGGATGCTCGGCATAGATGTATTCGGCCTCGTTCAGGTTGACCGTCGGGATGTACCAGACGCCGCGCTGGCGCATCGCCGCCAGCAGCGCGGCATCGACCGGGCGGTCGCGCACGCCATGGCCGATGACGTCGACGCCGGCGGCCACCGCGCCCTTGGCGTCGACCAGGTCGTGGATATGCGCCGCCGCGCGCAGCCCGCGGGCATGCGCCTGGTCGATCGCCGCGCGATAGACGGCCGGCGGCAGCTTCGGCGCCTGGTGGTTCAGGTCGTCGATCCAGACCTTGACCATGTCGATGCCGGCATCGGCCATGGCATCGACCGCGGCGCGCGCCTCGGCGGGGGTGCGGGGCCGGGCGACCTGGTCGGGCTCGGGGTTCATCGCCGGCGGCGGCGCGCCGCCATCGGCCATGCCGACGCCGGGCCCGGCGCCATAGAGGTCGGCGCCGCCATGCCGGCCGTCGCGCCATTCGCGGCGCAATTCATGGAATAGCGGCCGGTTCATCCCCAGCGCATTGACCGCGACGACGCCATAGCGCTGGAACTGCGCCAGGTCGCGCGCCACGGTCTCGCGGGTGTAGAAGCGGCCGCCGAAATCGGTGCCGCTGACCATGCCGACATGCGAATGCGCGGCGATCAGCCCGGGCATCAGGTGGCGGCCGGCCAGGTCGACCCGGCGGGCGCCCTCGGGGATGGCCAAGCTGTCCTGGGTGCCGGCGGCCAGGATGCGGCCGTCGCGGATCACCAGCCGCGGGCGGTCGACCACCCGCTCGCCATCGAACAGACGGGCGGCATCGACGACGGTGGTGGCCGGCGCTTCGGCGCTGGGCTCCGCCATCGGGCCTGCGGTGCAGGCGGCGAGGCCCGCGGTGGCCAGCAGCACGGCCCTCCTGCGGGAGAAGATTCCCGTGGAAAACATCATCACGCATCCTCCGGATTTTTGTTCTTCGAAGGAGATGATATCGGATGGCCGGATTTTAACCAGCGGATGTCACGCCCGCCGCCGGCGCGTCACAGCCCCAGGCTGAGCTGCCCCGGCGCCGGCTGCGCGGGGCCGCCGCGCAGGAAGATGTCCGGCAGGAAACGCTCCGGCAGGGCCGCGAGCTCGAGCAGCAGGCTGTCCACCGCCTCGCTCACCTGCTCCCGCGGCAGGGACGGGCAGATGGCGCGCAGATAGCCGCGGCCCTCGCTGCGGGCGTCGCGCAGGCTGGAGCCGGCGCGCAGCGCCTGGTTGATGGCGGACCTGACGCGGACAGCGGTGACCGGGTCGATCAGCGTGGTGCGAATGAGATCGTGTTTCACGGGAACAAATTAAGAACATCTTGCCGGGCGGTGTCCAGCTAATTCATGGCGCCTAGGTCACGGACTCATAATGCCGCAGCCATAGCCTTGACCCGACAAGGTGTAGGGCAGCGAGGTAGTTGCGCGAGAGCTTGTCGAAGCGTGTGGCGATGCGTCGGAAGTGCTTCATTCGATTGAAGAAGCGTTCGACGAGATTGCGCTCTCGATAAAGCTCGGGCGGTACCGATCTCTGGTGCTTCCGGTCTCGCTGGGTCGGGATGTGGGCCTGCCCGCCGCGCGCGGCGACGAGATCCAGGATGGCCCGGGCGTCGTAGCCGCGGTCGGCGACCAGGTCCCGGCCCGGCTGCAAGTGCTCGATGAGGGCCGGTGCAGCGGCCTTGTCGGAAGCCTGGCCCGGCGAGACCAGCAGCACCAGCGGCAGGCCGGCCCCGTCGACGGCCGCGTGGATTTTGGTGGTCAGTCCTCCACGAGAACGGCCAATGGCGTGATCCGAGCCCCCTTTTGACCCCCTGCGGCATGCTGATGGGCGCGCACGATCGAACTGTCGATCAATTGCAGCGACTGCGGCGAGCTGGCCGCCAGCATCTCGAAGATCCGCAGCCAGACACCAGCGCGCGCCCAACGGTTGTAGCGATTATAGACCGTCGTATAGGGACCATAGCGCTCCGGCAGGTCACGCCAGGGCGAGCCGGTGCGCAGGATATAGAAAATCCCGTTCAGCACCCGCCGGTCATCAACCCGAGGCACGCCCCGTGGCTTGTTCGGCAGCAGCGGGGCAATGATCGACCACTCGCTCTCGGTCAGGTCGAACCGGGCCATCTGACGCTCCTCACCATCTGGAGCTTTGAATCAGGGCACGCCGAACACCGCAAGCTTTATGAGTTCACTACCTAGCTCTTTGTTTGATCGCGTGATTCAGGTTTTTCGGTGATTCCACCTCAAGCCATCACGCTCTAGCCCTCCGCGCGGGCCAGCCAGCGCAGGCTGCGCCGGCCGGGCAGGAAGAAATAGCCGCCGCCGCGCAGGCGGACGAAATCGGCGAAGCGGCGGATGGTCAGCGGCCCCTCGGGCGTCGGCACGGTCAGCCGGGCGCTGCGGCCGCCGCGCGACAGCACCGCATCCACCTCGTTCTCCAGCCCGTGGAATTGCGGCGCCATGGCCCAGCTCTGCTGGATGAACTCGAACTGCCGCTCGATATCCAGGTTCAGGCACATGAAATAGAGGCCCGGGCCATGCGCCCCGGCACCGCCGCCGGCGGCGGCGAAGGCGCGGCCGCGGCGCAGGATGCGGTGCCGGTTGGTGATGGACAGCTGCTCGCGCGAGCCGGGGGCGAAGGAATCGCGCGGATTGGTCCGCCGCACATGCGCGCCGAAGGGGCAGCGCAGCCCCATCGGGTCCTCGGCGCCGAGCAGGAAGTCATTGTCCATCGGCACGTTCTTCTTGCGGTTGTCCCAGCCGGTGCCGGGCTCGGTCGGGTGGCGCACCAGCGAGGTGCCGTCCTGCCAGCGGCCGACCATCTTGGCGCCGATCCAGCAGGCGCGCTGCGCCGGGTCCAGCCCGGGCGGCAGGCCGGCGCGGCCCTCGAGCTCGATGGCGGCCCGGGCCATGAAGCCTTCGAAGGCGGCGACGTCCTGCTCCAGCTGGCGCACCACCAGGAAGCTGCCGTTGCGGCCGAAATCGCGCTCGGCCGTGGCGCTGCCGGGCTGGAAGCTCGGCAGCAGCAGCCCGTCGGAATGGCGCTGCTCGCGCACCGGCAGGATGGCGCCGGGATCCTCGGCCGCGGCCATGCCCGGCGACAGCGGCAGCCCGCCACGGTTGTCGGGATAGCCGTAGAGGAACTCGCCGGGCTCGACGGCATGGATCTCGTCGGCATCGCGCATCCAGCGCCGGGTGCCGCGCACGATCGGCTGCGAGACGCCGTCGACGAAGCCGAAGGGCTCGCGCATCGGCCCGCCATCCGGCGCGGCGGGCGGCGCCAGCTGCAGCTGGTGCAGCAGCCGGCCGCCCTGCAGCGCCAGCGCCGTGGTGGCCTCGGCGATGGCCGCGGCCAGGGCGGCGGCATCCTCGGCATAGAGGTTCAGCACCGCATCGGGGACGGGGTCGGCGCCCCAGAGCCAGTCGGCCGGCCCGTCATCGCCGGTGTCGGACAGGATATGGGCGCGCACCGGATGCGCCATGCCCTGGCGGAAGGCCTGCGGGAACTGCGCCAGCGTCGCCGGCGGCAGGCCGAGCTTCTGCAGCCCGCCGGCGGCGAGGCCGAGCTGCTGCACGGTGCCGACCGGCAGCTCCTCGCCATAGGTGATGCGCGGCTCCAGCGCGCGCAGCCAGGCGCGGGCGGCGGCGGGCTCGGCCGGCAGGGCCAGGACCAGGCTGGCCGCGGCCGGCTGGCGCTTCAGCCCGCCATAGAAGATCGACTGCACCTCGCCGCTTTCGATGATGCCGGCGGGGCGGGCGCTGGAGCCGAGCAGGCTGAACCAGGCGGCGGCCTCGTCCTCGGTGGCCGCCGTCAGCAGCCCGTGGCGGATCGCCGCATTGGCGCGGATGCGGGCGGTGGTCAGGCGGGGATAGGCGGAATACCAGAAGCGGGTCGGGCGCTGCTGGCGGCGGGCCCAGCGCTTGAAGCGGTCGCCGTCGGTGGCGCCCTTCTGGAACAGGTTCTCGGTCGCCGGGAAGCCGGCGGTGTTGCTCCAGACGCCGGTCAGGCCATTGGCGGCCTTGGTGATGAAATCCTCCAGGTAGCTTTCCCAGCTGCCGCCGAAATTGGAGAAGAACAGCAGCCGGTCGGTGCCGGGCAGCAGCACCCAGCGGGCGAAATGGATGGTGCCGATCTCGCCCAGGAAGCCCGGGCGGAAATGCCGGGCCACCATCAGCCCGATGACGCGGAAGGCCAGGCGCAGCGTCAGCTTCCTGAACCATCCGGCCTGCATCACCGAAATGCCGGCCAGGTGGTTCTGCAGCGCGCGGTTCTCATGCGCGGTGACCTGCTCCAGCACGCCGGCCTCGGGCAGGCTGTCATCGGCGGTATTGGCGCGCTCGCTGCGGCGCAGGCGGAGGAACAGCCAGGCGAGCAGCCCGGCCAGGGCCAGCACCCCCACCGCCGCGGCGGCGACCAGCGTGGCGAAGCCCAGCGCCGCGCCGCCCGCCTTGCCGGCCAGCCAGCCGGCCAGCAGCACCAGCAGCCCGAGCGGCAGCAGCACCGGCCAGAGGAAGCTCCAGGCAGCGGCCAGCACCAGCCCCGCCATCCCGTCCTGCATCCCCGAGGCGCGGGGCAGCGGCGTCACCGGCTCGACCTGGCGCATGCCGGCGAGCTCGGGCGGCAGCTCGGCGCCGAAGACGCGGTCGCGCAGCTGGCGCAGCCGGGCCAAAGGCGTGGCGCCGGGGATGGCGCCCTCGTCCATCACGCCGCGCAGCCGGCGCGTCAGCTGGTGCTCGTCGAGGATGCGGGCGGCCGACATGCCCGGGGTGCCGCAGAAATCGAGGCCCGGCACCTCGAACAGCCCGGCGCCGGTGCGGATGCGGTGCCGGGCCAGCAGGTCGTGCAGGGCGCCGCGCTGCAACCCGGCGGCGTCGAGGATCAGCGCCATCTCGGCGGCCAGCAGATCGGTCAGGATGCGCGGCGCCGCGCCCTCGCTGTCATCGACCGAGATCTCGATGACCAGGTGGGCGGGCTTGCCGCGGTCGCCGGGCACGGTGGTGATGCTGAGGAAATGCAGCCCCTGGCGGCGCAGCACGTCGCGCAGCGGGCCGCGGTCCAGCAGGCGCTGGCCCAGCACCTCCAGCCGGTCGTCGACGGCGGCCAGATGCGCGGCGTCGAAAGGCACGCCGTAGGTCAGCATGAACTGCCGCATGGCGAACCTCCCGGGCAGGGGGTTTCGGGACCCCCAGCCTAGGCAGTTTCGCCGCGCCAGCGAAATGAATTGCCGGTCATCGGGCGGATCAGCGGGCCGGTCACCCCGGGTTCGGGCGCAGCGCCTCCAGGTAGCGGCCCATAGCCAGGCGGCGGCTGCGCACCAAAGCGATGGCCTGGGCCGGGCTGACCGCCTGGAAGCGCAGGCGCTGGCGGCTGCGCAACTGCACGAAGCTGTCCAGGCTGGTCGACAGCACGGTCGCGATCTTCGGATAGCCGCCGGTGCTCTGGTGGTCGGCCAGCAGCACCGTCGGCACCGCATCGCCCGAGACCTGGACCGAGCCACGGGCGATCGGCTCCGAGGGCATGTCCAGCGCGGCATTGGGCGGCAGCGCCGGGCCGTTCAGCCGCACGCCCATGCGGTCATAGGCGTCGCTGAGCGCATAGGTGGCGCCGAGGAAGGTGGCGATGGTCTCGGGCGCGAAGAAGCGGTCCTGCGGGCCGAGCACCACCGGCACCTCCGACAGCGGGCGGGCCCAGAGCGGCAGCGGGATGGCGCGCGGCGCCACCACCCGGGTTTCCTCCAGCGTGATCGCCTGGCCCTCGGTCAGCAGCCCGCCGCCCAGCCCGGTCGGGCCATGGGTGGAAATGCTGTCGAGCCAAGGGGCCACCTGCAGCCGGCCGGCAAATGACAAATAAGTCCAGCAGCCCCAGAAGCCGGGGCGGATGGTCAGCACCTGGCCGGCGCGGAGCGTCAGCACCGTCCAGGCGCCGTGGCGGACGCCGTCCAGCGTCACCTGGAAGCCGCCGCCGGCGACCGCCAGGCTGACCTCGCCGGCGTCGCAGGCCAGGGTCAGCCCGCCGGGGGAGATCTCGATGGCGCCGGCCTCGTCCGGATTGCCCAGGACGGCCTGGGCGGCGGCGAAGCTGGCGCGGTCCATCGGCCCCGAGGTCGGCACGCCGAAGCGCATCTTCCCGAAGCGCCCGGCATCCTGGAAGGTGACATGCGGGCCGGCCTGGGTGACGGTCAGCTGCGCGGTGCTCATGCGCGGCTCTCCGCCTCGAATTGCTCGCGGGTGATGCGGGTGAAGCGGACGCTGTCGCCGACATCGAACAGGAAGGGCCGGTCGCTGTCGCCGCCATCCAGGATGCGGGTCGGCGAGCGGCCGATATTCCACCAGCCATTCGGCATGATCATGGTGGTGACCAGGCATTGCGGCCCGGCGATGACCACGCTGCCGGCGGCGGTGCCGCGCACCGGCGCGGTCTTGCGCGGCAGGCGGATGGCCTCGGGCACGCCGGCCAGATAGGCGTAGCCCGGGGCGAAGCCATACATGTAGACGCGGTAGTCGCCGGCCAGGTGGGCGGCGATGATGGCCTCGGCCTCCAGCCCGGTGGCGGCGACCACGGCCGCCATGTCGGGGGCGAGCGCCGCCTCGTAGCAGACGCGGACCTCGCGCGGCTGGCCGGGCCTGCGCGCCACGGCGGGTGCGGCGATCAGCCGGCGCAGCGCGGCCTCGACCGTCGCATGGTCGGTCAGCACGGGGTCGAAGCGGACCAGGATGTTGACATAGGCGGGGACGGCTTCGAGGAAGCCGGGCACGCTCTCGGCCGACAGCCCGGCATCGAGCCGCAGCACCTGGTCATGCACCCCGTTGTCGATGCGGTCGCCGAACTCGACCAGCAGCCCATGGTCGGCGACCGGCCGGAACACCGGATAGGCAAAGCTCATGGGGCGGCCTAGAGGGGCTTGGACAAGAACGGCGCCACGGTGATGCCGGCCTCATTCAGGCGGCGGCGGATATGCTGGGCCATGGCGACCGCGCCCGGGCTGTCGCCATGGACGCAGACCGAGACGGCGTCCAGCTTGATCGGCGCGCCGTCGACCACGGGCATCAGCCCGGTCTCGAGGAACTGGATCAGGCGGGATGCCGCTTCTTCCGGATCATGCAGCATGGCGTCCGGCCGGCTGCGCGGCACCAGCTGGCCGTTCGACAGATAGCCGCGATCGGCAAAGATCTCGCTGAAGGTGGGCAGCCCGGCATCGCGGCCGGCGCGGTCCAGCGCGGTGCCGGAAATCGCCAGCATGGCGAGGTCGGGGGAGATCGCCTTCACCGCGCGCGCCACGGCGGCGGCGACATCGGGCTCGGCCGCGGCCCAGTTGCCCAGCGCGCCATGCGTCTTGACGAAGCGCACCTTGGTGCCGACCAGGGCGGCGGCGCCCATCAGCGCGCCGACCTGGGTCGCGACCAGGCGCTCGACCTCGCCCATCGTGTGCGGGATCAGGCGGCGGCCGAAGCCCTCGCGGTCGGCGAAGCCCGGATGCGCGCCGGCGACGACGCCCTGGTCGCGCGCCAGGGTCAGCGTCTTGAACATGGTCTCCGGGTCGCTGGCATGGGCGCCGCAGGCGATGTTGGCGCTGGTGACGACCCGCAGCAGCGCGCCGTCATCGCCCATCTGCCAGGGGCCGTAGCTCTCGCCGAGATCGGAATTGAGGTCGATCGTCCGCGCCATGGGGCTGGTCCTCGTCGGTTCGGGGGTGATCCTATGGCGGGATCAGCGGGTTCGCCAGGGGGCCGACCACAGGCGCAGCCGCGCGATCAACGCCGCCAGCAGCAGCAGGCCGAGCTGCAGCACGCCGACCACCGCGGTCTTCGGGCTGATCTCGAGGCGGATATCCTCCCACATGCGCATGGCGATGGTGGTGCCGTTGGGGGACGACAGGAACAGGCTGATGATCAGGTCGTCGAAGCCCGCGAGAAAGGCGAAGAGAAAAGCGCTGGCGAAGGAGGCGGCGAGCAGCGGCAGGGTCACGTCGCGGAAGCGGCGCAGCGGCGCGGCGCCCAGGCTGGCGGCGGCACGTTCCAGGTCGGTGTCGAAGCGGCGAAGTGCTGCGACCAGGATGATCACCACATAGGGCAGGCCGGTCACCGTATAGGCGATCCAGAAGCTGGCGATGCTGCCGTTCAGCCCGAGCCGCACCGCGGTGAAGAACAGCCCGAGGGCCAGCGCGATATGCGGCAGGATCATCGGCGCGACCGCCAGCAGCCAGAGCAGCCGCCGCCCCTGGAAGCGCCCGCGCGACAGGGCGAGGGCGAAGGGCGTGCCGATGGCCAGCGCCGTGGCGGCCCCCGCCAGCGAGACCACCAGGCTGAACCCCGTCGCCCGCAGCCAGGCCTCGTCCGCGAAGAAGGAAAAGAACCAGCGCAGCGACCAGCCGGGCGGCGGGAAGCTGAGATAGGGCGCGCTGCTGAAGGCGATCAGCACGACGACGATCATCGGCGCCAGCAGCAGCGTCATCAGCAGCAGACCGTAGCCCCAGAGCAGCGGCGTCGCGATGGGCGCCAGCAGGCCCGCGACCGCGGCGCCGAGCCGGCGCAGCAGCGGCGGCAGCGGCAGGCGGCGGGCCGGGGCGGCGGTGGTGTCCTCGCCGGCCATGGCGACGATGCGCTTGCGGAGCAGCAGCATCAGCGCGGTGACGAGGGCCAGCAGCAGGCAGGCCTGGGCGGCGGCGGTGTCGAATTCGGCCAGGGTGCTGACGCGCACCTCGATCGCCTGGGCCACCAGATAGTCGCCCGGCGCGCCGAGCAGGGCCGGCGTGATGTAGAAGCCCATGGCGGCCAGGAAGACCAGCGCGGCGCCGGCGCTGACGCCGGGCCAGGACAGCGGCAGGAAGATCGTCGAAAAGCTGCTGCCGGGGGGGGCGCCCAGGCTGGCGCCGGCGCGCATCAGCGCCGGGTCGATGCGCTGCATGGCCGCGAAGATCGGGAAGACCGCCATCGGCAGCAGGATATGCACCATGCCGACATAGGAGCCGAAGCGGTTGAAGACGAGTGGCAGCGGCTCCTCGATCAGGCCCAGCGATTCCAGCGCGCGGTTGACCAGCCCGTTGCCGCCCAGGATGGCGACCCAGGCATAGGAGCGGATCAGGATGCTGGTGAGGTACGGCACCGCGACCAGCGCCATGATCTGCGCGCCCCAGCGCCGCGCCGTGGTCGCCGCCCAATAGGCCAGCGGATAGGCCAGCGCCAGGGTCAGCAGCGTCACCACCGCCGCCATGGAGAAGGTGCGGCCGAGGATGCCGAGGAAGGTGCGCGACGACAGCACCTCGCCCCAGGCGCCCATGGAAAACAGACCGCCCTGGTGCAGGCTGGTCCAGACGACGCTGCCCATCGGCAGGATGAAGCCGATGCCGAGCGCGATCAGCGCCGGCAGCATCAACAGGAAAGGGCGGTTCAGCATCGGCCGGGACAGGCGGGCGTGGCGGGGCTCAGCCGGCCGAGACCCACTTCTCCCATTCGGTGATGGCGCGGCGCAGCCCGGTCTGGCCGGTGCTGTCGGTCGCGTTCCAGAAGTCGTAGTCCTGCACGATCTGCAGCCCCTTCACCGCCGGCGCGGTCGGCAGCAGCGCGGCGCGCTCGGCGCTGATATGGTCGAAGGCGCGCGAATTGGTCGGGCCATAGGTGATCAGCTCGGAATAGCGGGCCTGCGGCTCGGCGCGGCTCATATAGGCGATGTATTTCTGCGCGTTCTCGGCATTGGCGGCGCCCTTCGGGATCGCCCAGCCGGCCCATTGCAGGATGCCCTGGTTCCAGACCTTGCCGATGCTGCCGCCATTGTCGTTGGCGCCGTCGATGCGGCCGTTCCAGGCGCTGCCGAGGCTGGCCTGGCGGTCGATCTGCAGCTGGACGGATTCGGCGCCGTTCGCCCACCACTTGACGACATCGCCGCGGATGCGCGCCAGGCTGCGGAAGGCACGCTCCCAGTCGATCGGATACAGCTTGTCGGGGGCCACGCCATCGGCCAGCAGCGCGATCTCGAAGCTGCAGCCATCCGCCGCATTGGCGCCGGCGGCGAGCGTCCGGCGGCCGGGGAAGGCGCGCGCGTCCCAGAGCTGCGCCCAGCTTTGCGGGGCGCGGTCGCCGTAGCGCTTCTGGTCGAAGGCCAGCAGCATGGAATAGAGCATCGCCGGCGACTGGAACTGCCCGGCGGGGACGATGTCGAAGGCGCGGCGATCGGCCTCGGCCCAGAAGTTGTAGTCGATCGGCTGCAGCAGCGCGTCCTTCTCGAAGGCCGCCATCGAGCCGCCGGAGATATTGGCCACGTCATGCTTCGGCGCGCCGGCCAGGATCGCCGCGCGCTGCACGCCGGAATTGACCCCGGCCTGGTGGATGACGCGGATCCCGGTCTCCTTCTCGAAGGGCTCGGAGAAGGCGCGGCGCTGTGCGACCCCCATGGTGCCGCCGCCATCATGGACGATGACCGAGCCCGTGCCCTTCAGGCTGTTCTGCGCCAGCGCGGGACGGGCCAGGGTTGCGAGCGCTGTCGCGGCAAGCAGGCCACGGCGTGAGATGATGCTGGACATCAAACGGTCTCCTGCGTGTCGAGAGGATCGTAGACCCGGGCGGTGCCGGGGAGGAAGCGAAGGAAGCCGGCCTCGCCCGGCTGCCACAGCCGGCCGCCGCCCGAGCTGTTCCAGCTGGGCAGCTCCATGGTCAGCTGCTGGCCGCCGGCGGCCAGCAGCAGCACCTGCTGCGCGCCGCCGAAGCTGGCCTGGATGACGCGGCAGGGCTCTCCCGGCGCGTCGTCCGACAGCGTCATATGCTCCGGCCGGATGCCGAGCACCTTTCCCGGCGCGGGCGCGGCGCTGTCGGGCGCCAGCGCCCCGGCCAGCGGCGTCGAAAACCCGACGACGCCGCTGTGATCAACGGACAGAAAATTGGTGCGGCCGATGAAGTCGGCGACGAAGGCGTCGACCGGGCGGCGGTAGAGCTCCGCCGGCGCGCCGACCTGGCGCAGCCTTCCATGGTTCAGCAGGGCGACGCGGTCGGCCATGGACAGCGCCTCCTCCTGGTCATGGGTGACCAGGATGATGGTGGTGCCGAGCTCCTGGTGCAGCTGCTTCAGCTCCAGCTGCATGTGCTGGCGCAGCTTGCGGTCCAGCGCGCTCATCGGCTCGTCCATCAGCAGCACGGCGGGGCGGAAGATGATGGCCCGGGCGAGGGCCACCCGCTGCTGCTGCCCGCCCGACAACGCATCGATGCTGCGTGAACCAAGATCGTCAAGGCGCACCGTGCCCAAGGCCTCGGTTACCCGTCGAAGAATCTCGCCCTCGGTGACGCCGCGGCGGCGCAGCGGATAGGCCAGGTTCTCCGAGACGCTCATATGCGGGAACAGCGCATAGCGCTGGAACACCATGCCGATTTCGCGCTGATGCGGCGGCAGATGGTCGACCGGCCTGCCGCCGATGATGATGCGCCCGCTATCGGCGCGCTCGAAGCCGGCGATGGTCATCAGCATGGTCGACTTGCCGGAGCCGCTGGGGCCGAGCAGCGCCAGGAATTCCCCGGGCGCCACGGCGAGCGAGACGTCGTCCAGCGCGCGCAGCCGGCCGTAGCGCTTGCTGAGGCCCTGGATCTCGACGGGCTGCCCGGCCTGGCGCATTCAGCCTGCCACCAGCGGCAGGTCATGCGGCAGGGCCGACAGGCGCTCGGGCTCGCCCTCGGTGACGATGAAGGTCTCGCCGAGGCACATCGCGAGCCCGGTCTGGTCGTCGAGCAGGATCATGTGCATGAAGACCACCATCGAAGGCTCCAGCACCACCGGATTGCCGGCGAAGATCATCGGCCATTCCATCCAGGTCGGCGGATAGGCGGCGCCCAGGCTGTAGCCACAGGCGTTCAGCCGCGCATGCTTGTAGCCGTGGCGGTCGAGCACCGAGGCATGCGCCTCGAACAGGTCGCCATAGGTGTTGCCGGGGCGCAGCCTGTCGCGGCACAGCGCCAGCGCCTCGACATTGGCGTCGTGCATCTTGCGATGCCCGGCGCCGGCCTTGCCGGTCAGCGCGGTGCGCATCAGCGCGACATGGTAGTGGCGATAGGCGGCGGCGAATTCGATGTTCACCTGGTCCTGCGCGCCGATCACGCCCTTGCCGGTGAAATAGCGGCATTGCAGCGCGTTCTCCCCGGCGCCGCAGACGAAGCGGCCGGCCGCCGGGTCGCCGCCCTCGCGGATCACCGTCGCATAGATCTCCGCGAGAATATCGGATTCCGACCTGCCCGGCCGGCAGGCGGCGAAGGCGTTGAGCCAGGCGAGGTCGGCCAGGCGCCCGGCCTCGCGCACATAGTCGAGCTCGGCGGGCGACTTGATGACGCGGAAGCGGTCGAAGAAGGTCGAGGAATCCTCCAGCGCGCAATCCGCGAAGGCGGCGTCGAGCAGCTTGCCGCGCTGCGCGTTCAGCGTGGTGGAGGCATATTCGACACCGATGCGCATGCCGGGCTTCACCCGCGCGCCGAGCTCGGCGCGCAGCGTCACCGCCGGATTGGCGCCCGCCTTGTCGACCCAGAGCCGCACATCCTTGATCACCGAGGTGCGCCGGGCCTGCAGCACGTCGGACGAGCGCGTCACCAGCACCATGTCGCCATCGGCGCCGAGCCACAGGCCCTGGAACTGCGAATAGCCGGCGGTGTCATAGCCGGTCAGCCAGTACATGCTCTCCTGGCGGAACATCAGCAGCCCGTCGAGCCCCGCCTGCCGCAACCCGGTGACCGCCCGTGCAATGCGCGAAGTCAGCTCTTCGATCGTGAAATGCAGGGCCATGCGTCACCGAATGCCAGAGGAAAGCCGGAAATCCCACGTAGTTTATGCTGATGACAAAGCTGGGATGAACCGATTAATCTTCCCCATATGAATTCTGTTCAGCAATTGGCGCGGCTGCCGCTGGTCGGGCTGCGCGCCTTCGAGGCTTTCGCGCGGCTGGGCGATGTCGCCGCCGCCGCCGCCGAGCTCGGCATCACGCCGTCCGCCATCAGCCACCAGCTGAACGCGCTGGAGGAGCAGCTGGGCCAGGAGCTGACGGCGCGGCAGGGCCGGCGGCTGGTGCTGACCGGGGCCGGGCGGCGCTATTTCGAGGCGGTCAGCCCCGCCTTCCTGCTGCTGACCACGGCGACCGGGCAGCTGCGGCAGAACCGGCTGCAGCGGCGGGTGACGATCAGCGCGCTGCCGCTGCTGGCCAATGGCTGGCTGATGCGGCAGTTGACCGGCTTCATGGCGCGCCATCCGCAGGTCGAGCTGCAGCTGCAATATGCGCGCTACCGCGCCTATTCCTCCGACGCCGCCGATATTTCTCTGCGGTTCGGCAACGGGCATTGGCCTGGCTATGCCAGCGAGAGGCTGCTGCCGGGGGCGGCCGTCCCCATCGCCAGCCGCGGCTTCGTGGCGCGGCATGGCGCGCTGCGGCGGGCGGCCGATTTCCTGCGCGTGCCGCTGATCCATGACGGCAACAGCGAGCAATGGGCGGCCTGGCTGACCGCCGGCGACGCCGCGCCCACCGCGCCGCTGACCGGCATGATCTGCGAGGACGGCATGCTGACGCGCTCGGCGATGCTGGCGGGCTTCGGCGTGGCGCTCAGCCGGCCGGTGCTGCTGCAGCAGGAGCTGCGCGAGGGCAGCCTGGTGCAGCTCTCCGATCGCGGCCTCGGCAATGGCGAGGACTACTACCTGTGCCTGCGGCAGGACGGCGAGGTGAGCGCGCCGGTGCGCCACCTCGCCGCCTGGCTGCGCGCCGCGGCGCAGGCCTAGATCAGGCGGCCACGCTTTCGCCCAGCGCCGGCCGCACGTCGCGGAAGGCCGTCGCCTTCTCGAAGGCGTCGCCGAGCTTGAGCACCAGCGCATCCTCGAAGGGCCGGCCGACGATCTGCATCGACAGCGGCAGCCCGTTGCCGGTGAAGCCGGAGCAGACCGACAGCGCCGGCAGGCCGAGCACGTTGAAGGGCCGCGTGTAGAAGCGCGCGCCCATGATGGTGTCGAACTCGCCGAGCGGCTCCGGCGGCGTGTGCCGCGTCGGCATCACCAGCAGGTCGACCTCCTGCATCATCGCCGCCGCCTGCGCCACCAGCCGCGCCCGCAGCCGCAGCGCGTTGACGTAGTCGGCGCCGGAGACGAAGGCGCCGGCCGCGATGCGCCGCCGCGCGATGGAGCCATAGAGCTCTGGCGTCCGGGTCAGCCCCTGCTCGTGGATGGCATAGGCCTCGGGGCCCATGATCAGGGCGCAGAGATCGTAATAGGTCTCCAGCGGCGCCAGGCTGACATCGCGGATGATCGCGCCCTGGCCAGCGAAGATGCCGAGCGCGCTTTCCATCGCATCGGTGACGACGGTGTCGGCCGGCGCATCGGCCTCGAAGAAATGCCGCACCACGCCGATGCGCAAGCCGCGGATACCGCTGCCGAGGCCGCTGGTGAAATCGATCGGGCCGGGATCGGCGCTGCCCGGATCCATCGGATCGTGGCGCGCCAGCACCTGCATCATCAGCGCGCAGTCTTCCGAGGTCCAGCACATCGGCCCGGCATGGTCGAGGGTGAAGGACAGCGGCAGCACGCCGCGCCGGCTGACCAGCCCATAGCTGGGCTTCAGCCCGGCGATGCCGTTCCAGGCGGCGGGCGAGCGGATCGAGCCGCCGGTATCCGTGCCCATCGCGCCCATGCAGAGCCCCGCCGCGACCGCCGCCCCCGAGCCGGAGGAGGAGCCCGCCGGATCCAGCGCGGTGTCCCAGGGGTTGCGCGCCGGCGGCCAGGGCAGGTCGAAGGAGACGCCGCCGATGGCGAATTCCCAGGTCGCGGTCTTGCCCAGGATCACCGCGCCCGCCTCGCGCAGCAGGCGGATGGTGGTGGCGTCCTCGGCCGGCACATGGTCGCGGTACAGCGCCGAATGCCCGGTCGTGGCGATGCCGGCGGTGTTGTAGATGTCCTTGATGCCGAGCGGGATGCCGTGCAGCGGCCCGCGCCAGTTGCCTGCCGCGATCTCGGCCGCCGCGGTGCGCGCCTCGGCCAGGGCATCGTCGCCCAGGACACGGATGAAGGAATTCAGCCGGCCGTCGAGGCCAGCGATGCGCTCGAGGAAGGCCTCCGCCAGCGTCACCGGCGACAGCGTGCCGGCGCGGATCTGCCGCGAGGCCTCGGCGATGGTGAGGAAGCAGGGATCGCCGCTCATGGCTGCGGCGCCTTCTTCGCCGGCACCAGGCGGAAGACGTTGCTCGGCTCCTCCAGATAGGAATAGCTGCCGCGGATGCGCGCGGCGGCCTCGTCGCCGGCCTGCACCAGCCGTTCCAGATCGGCGCGGTCGGCCTCGGGGAAGCGGTCCAGCTGCCGGGCGCGCAGGCGCTCGGCGAAGGGGATCACGGACATGGCGGGCTCCGATCGCGGGTCAGGGGCGGGGCAGGCGGAAGCCGCTCAGCGGCTCCTGCCCATAGGGGCGCGGGCCGCGCATGCTGGCCGCCGCCTTCTCGAGATCGCCGACCAGCGCGACAAGCTTCGGCATCTCCTTGGCCGGGACGCGCAGGCCGAGCGCCTCCAGCCGTTCCTCGGTGGTGTCGGTCATGCCGCCGCTCCCTGTTCCGCCGCCACTGCCTCGACCGCCATGGCCGGGCGCCGGCCGCGCGTCGCCATGATCCGCTCCACCGCGTCGCCCAGCTTGAGCACCAGCGCATCCTCGAAGGGGCGGCCGCCGATCTGCAGCGAAATCGGCAGGCCGGCGCTGGAGAATCCGTTGCAGACGGCGAGCGCCGGGCCGCCCAGCACGTTGAAGGCGCGGTTGAAGAAGGGCTGCGGGCCGCCGATCATCGAATCCTCGCCGAGCTTGCCGGCGGTCTGGCGCGAGGTCGGGAAGACCAGCACATCGACATCGCGCATCACCGCGGCCGCCTCGGCCACCAGCCGGGCGCGCTGGCGCTGCGCGTTGATATAGTCGGCCGCCCGCACCAGCGCCCCGCCCATCAGCCGCACGCGGCCATATTCGCCATAGAGCTCCGGGCTCTCGCGCAGGAAGTTCTCGTGGATGGCGTAGGATTCAGAGCGCGAGACCAGGCTGCACAGCGCATTGTACTCGCCGAAGGGCGCGAGCGAGACGGTGCGCAGCACGGCGCCCTCGGCCTGCAGCGCCTGCAGCGTCGCCTCGGTCGCGGCCAGCACCTCAGGCTCGCATGCGACGTCGGTCTCGAAGAAATGCCGCACCACGCCGATGCGCAGCCCGGCGATGCTGCCGCCGATGCCGGCGGAGAAATCGATCGGCCCGGGATCGGTGCTGCCGGGGTCGAGCGGATCATGCTGCGCCAGCGCCTGCATCATCAGCGCGCAGTCTTCCGCCGTCCAGCACATCGGCCCGGCATGGTCGAGCGAGAAGGACAGCGGCAGGATGCCGCGCCGGCTGATCAGCCCATAGGTCGGCTTCAGCCCGGCGATGCCACACCAGGCGGCCGGGCCGCGGATCGAGCCGCCGGTATCCGACCCCATCGCCCCCGGCACCAGCCCGGCGGCGACGGCCGCGCCCGAGCCGGAGGAGGAGCCTGACGGGTCCAGCGCCGTGTCCCACGGGTTGCGCGCCGGCGGCCAGGGCAGGTCGAAGGAAGAACCGCCGATGGCGAATTCCCAGGTGGCGAGCTTGCCCAGCATCACCGCGCCGGCCTCGCGCAGCAGGCGCACGCTGGTGGCGTCCTCCTGGGGCACATGGTCGCGGAACAGCGCGGAATGGCCGGTCGTGGCGATGCCGGCGGTGTTGTAGATGTCCTTCAGCCCGATCGGGATGCCATGCAGCGGGCCGCGCCATTTGCCGGCGGCGATCTCGGCCTCGGCCTGCTGCGCCTCGGCCAGCGCGGCGGCCTCCAGCAGCAGGATGAAGCTGTCGAGCTGGCCGTCCAGCGCCTTGACGCGGGCGATGCAGGCGCGCGTCAGCTCCACCGGCGACAGCTGCCGCGTTCGGATCAGCCGCGACAGCGCGGCGATGCTGTGGAAATGCAGTTCGGTGTCCAAGGCGGGTCTCCTTCCTGGGGCGGGCCGGCGAGGCGAGGCAGGCTCTGAGCGAGCAATCCGCATGCCGTTTCCTGCTGACCAGCACTGCAAGAAGCATGACGCGGGATCGGCAATGACCTAGCATGGCGCGCGAAAGCGCGAAGGACAAGTGCCAGATGGAAACGCCGGAGAGCCTGCGCCGTGGCCTGGCCTGGCTGCGCGCGGCGCCCAGCGCCGCCGCCCCCGCGATCGAGGCCGCGCCGCAGCCCGACCTGAAGCGCGCGGTGCTGATCATGATGGCGGGGATCGCGTTGTTTTCGGTGCTGAACGGCGTGGTGAAGGACCAGGCCGAGCGCTTCCCGGTCAACCAGATCACCTTCTTCCGCAATGCCTTCGCGCTGCCGCCGCTGCTGGCGATCCTGCTGGCCGGCGGCAAGATCCACCGGCTGCGCATGCGCCAGCCGCTGCGCCACCTGACGCATGCGGCGACGATGACGCTGTCGCTGATGCTGGCCTATATCGGCTTCCGCCTGCTGCCGCTGGCCGAGACCACCGCCATCTCCTTCATCCGGCCGCTGATCGTCACGGCGCTGGCAGCACCCCTGCTGGGCGAGCGCGTCACCTGGATCTCCTGGCTGGCGGTGCTGCTGGGCTTCTGCGGCGTGCTGATCGTTGTGCAGCCGGGGGCGGGCGAGATCGTCGCCATCGGCGCGCTCTATTCCCTGGCCGGCGCCTTCATCGGCTCGCTAAACATGCTGCAGCAGCGGGCGCTGTCGCTGACCGACCACACCATCGGCATCGCCGTCTGGTACATGGCGCTGTCCTCGATCATGCTGCTGCCGACGCTGTTCTTTTCGTGGGTGACGCCGGGTGTCGGCGATCTTCTGGGGCTGATCGGCATGGGCGTGGCCTCGGGACTCTGCACCTACCTCATCATGCGGCCGCTGGCCTATGCCGGGGCCGCCGCCCTGGCACCGGTGCAATATACCGGGCTGCTCTGGTCGATCGTCATCGGCTATCTGTGGTTCGGCGACGTGCCGGGCACCGCGGTGCTGCTGGGCTCGGCGGTGGTGATCGCGGCGACGCTGCTGGTGCTGCGCCGCCGCTGATGGCTATTGGGCGGCGGCCAGCGCCGCGGGCTGCAGCACGGGGCGATTGCTGCGCCAGGGCGTCGCCATCTCATAGGCATGGGCGGTGCGGAACAGCATCGCTTCGGAAAAAGGCTTGCCGACGATCTGCATGCCGAGCGGCAATCCGCCCGGGCCGAAGCCGGTGCAGACGGAAATCGCCGGCAGGCCGGTGACGTTGAAGGGGATGGTGAAGCTCGGCTTCTCCAGCATCGCCCAGCGCGGCACCTCGGTGATGCGCGCGGCCTCGCCCGGCTGCACCGCGGTGACCAGCATGTCGAGGCCCTCCATCGCCGCCACCATCTCGGCGCAGAGAATGCGGCGGCGGCGCATCGCCTGGACATAGTCGGCGCCGCGCAGCAGCCCGCCGATCGCCAGCTTCTCGCGCAGCAGCGCGCCATATTTGTTGTAGTCGGTCTTCAGCCAGGGCTCGTGCACAGCGAAGGCCTCGGCCAGCAGGATGATCCAGCCGCAGGCGGCGTAATCCTGCAGCGGCGACAGCGTCACCTCGCTGACCACGGCGCCTTGCTTCTGCAACTCGGCCACCGCGGCGTCGAGCGCGGCGATGGTGGCGTCGCTGGCCGCGCTGTCGCTCTCGTGGAAGTGGCGGATCACGCCGATGCGCAGCCCCTTCACATCCTGGCCGATCTGCGCGGAGAAGTTCTCCACCGGCCGGTCGGCGCTGGCGGGATCGGTCGCGTCGTAGCCCGCCATCGCCTGCAGCATCAGCGCACAATCCTCGGCGGTCCAGGCCATCGGCCCGGCATGGTCGAGGCTGTAGGACAGCGGCTGCACGCCGGCGCGGCTGACCAGCCCATAGGTCGGCTTGATGCCCGACAGCCCGCACAGCGTGGACGGCCCGCGGATCGAGCCGCCGGTATCCGAGCCCGTGCCGCCCAGGATCAGCCCCGCCGGCACGGCAGCGCCGGTGCCGGAGGAGGAGCCGCCGGTGAAATGCTCGGTGTTCCAGGGATTGCGCGGCGGCGGCCAGGGCAGGTCGAAGGAGGGGCCGCCCATGGCGAATTCATGCGTCGCCAGCTTGCCCAGCATGACGGTGCCGGCCTCGGCCAGCTTGCGCACGGCGGTGGAATCCGTATTGGGGACATGGTCTTCCAGCAGCCGCGAATGCGCCGTCGTGCGGATGCCAGCGGTGTTGTAGATGTCCTTGTGGCCGATCGGAATGCCGTCGAGCGGGCCGAGCCCCTCGCCGCGCATCACCCGCGACTCGGCGGCCCGCGCATCGGCCATGGCGCGTTCCGGCGTCAGCAGCAGGAAGGTCTGCAATTGTGGGTCGAGCGCCTCGATGCGGTCGAGGCAGGATTGCGTCAGCTCGACCGGCGAGATCTTCTTCGCCGCGATCTGCGCCGCGGCTTCGGCAATGGTGGGGATCGTGCTCACCTCACTTGCTCCCCGGCGTGAAGGTCAGGGCCGGCTCGGCGGCGCGCGGCAGCGGCGCGTGCATGCGCGCCACCTGCTGCTCGACCAGGCCGTAGATGGCGTAGATGTCGCGCTGCTGCTCGGCGCTGAGCGGCAGCCCCGCCTGGGCGACAAGCACGGAGAAATCCTGCTCGCTGATGCTGGGCTTCATCATGGACACCTTTCTGGCGTGGAGAGGGATCTAGGCGGGGACGGCAGCCTCGGCCGCCACGGCATGCAGGCAGCGGACCATGGTGCCGGTCTCGCCGCGCACCACCGGCGGCTCGCGCTGGCAGCCGGCGACGGCCTCGGCGCAGCGCGGCCGGAAGTGGCAGCCCTCGGGCAGCGCGGCGAGGCTGGGCGGATTGCCGGGAATGGTGCGCAGCAATGTCTTGCGCATGCCGCCATGCACGGTGGAGCTCAGCAGCCCGCGCGTGTAGGGGTGCTGCGGGTCGCGCATCACGCCGCGCAAGGTGCCGGTCTCAACGAAGCGGCCGGCATACATCACGGCGATCTGGTCGGAGATCTCGGCGGCGACGCCGACATCATGGGTGACGAAGACCACGGCCATGCCGAGCTCCGCCTGCAATTCGCGCAGCAGCATCAGGATCTGGATCTGCACGGTGACGTCGAGCGCGGTGGTCGGCTCGTCGGCCAGCAGCACCAGCGGATCGCAGGCCAGGGCGAGCGCGATCATCGCCCGCTGCCGCATGCCGCCCGACATCTCATGCGGATAGTTCTTCAGGCGGCGCGCGGCGGAGGGAATGGAGACGCGCTCCAGCAGCCGCTTCGCCCGCGCCATGGCGGTGGCCCGGTCGGTGCCCTCGTGCTGGATGATGGTCTCGGCGATCTGGTCGCCGATGGTGTAGACCGGATCCATCGCCGACATCGGCTCCTGGAAGATCATCGAAACCTTGCTGCCGCGCAGCTTCGCCAATTCCGCAGGCGGCAGCGACAGGATATCGCGGCCGGCCATGCGCACCTGGCCCTCGACCTTGGCGAAGCCGGGCAGCAGCCCCATCACCGCCTTCAGGCTGACGCTCTTGCCGGAGCCCGACTCGCCGAGGATGGTCATCACCTTGCCGCGCGCCAGGCTGAAGCCGACGCCATTGACGGCGCAGACCTCCTGCTCGTCGCGCTTGCGGAAGCGCACGGTCAGACCCTCGACCTCGAGCGCCGGCGGCTCGGGCGTGGCGTCAAGCGGCATGGCGGGGCTCCGCGTTCATCTGGGCCTCGGGCAGGATGCAGGCGACCAGGTGCTGCGCATCGCCCGGCGCGGCATCCACCGGTGGCAGCAAGGGCGGCAGCATCTCGGCGCAGGCGGGTTGGGCGAAGCGGCAGCGCGTGCGGAACCGGCAGCCGGAGGGCGGGTTGATCGGGTTCGGCGGATCGCCCGACAGCGGCAGCACCGTGGTGCGGCGGTCCGGATCCAGCGTCGGCTTCGAGGCCAGCAGCGCGCGGGTATAGGGATGCCGCGGCCGGCCGTAGATTTCCTCCACCGGCCCGGCCTCGACGACGCGGCCGAGATACATGACCAGCACGCGGTCGGAGATATATTCGACGACATTCAGGTCGTGGCTGATGAAGAGATAGGTGAGGTTAAGCCGCGCCTTGAGCTCGGCCAGCAGGTTCAGCACCTGCGCCTCGACCGATTTGTCCAAGGCGGAGACGGCCTCGTCCAGGATCACCAGCCGCGGCTCCAGCGCCAAGGCGCGGGCGATGTTGACGCGCTGGCGTTGGCCGCCGGAGAGCTCGTGCGGATACCGGCGGGCGAAAAGGGCGGGGTTCAGCCCGACCTGGGCCAGCAGTTGCTCGGACCGCGCCACGGCCTGGCGCGCCGGCAGCCCGTGCATGCGCGGCGCATAGGCGATGGAATCGACCATGGTCAGCCGCGGGTTCAGCGAGGAATAGCTGTCCTGGAACACCATCTGCATCTGCCGCCGCATCTCGGCGACCGAGAGGCCGGCCTGGCTGCCGACCTCCTCGCCGTCGAAGACGATGCTGCCGGCGTCAGGCCGGATCAGATGCATCACCAGCCGCGCGGTGGTCGACTTGCCGCAGCCGCTTTCGCCGACGACGCCCAGGGTCTCGCCCTTGGCGATGGTGAAGCTGACATCGTCCACCGCCTGCACCGTGGCGACGCGGCGGTTCAGCAGCCCGCCATAGACCGGAAAATGCTTGCGCAGATCGGTGACGGAGAGCAGCGGCTGTGCCGGGCCGCCGCGGTCGCGCGGATCGACCGGCGGGACCGGCAGGAGGGCCGCGCTCACTTGCTCAGCCTCACATCCATGGCCGAGCGAAATCCGTCGCTCATCAGGTTGAAGCACATCGAGGTGACGAAGATCATCACCCCCGGCAGCGCCGCCACATAGGGCTGCACATAGATCGATTGCCGCAGAGAGTTCAGCATCAGCCCCCATTCGGCCTGCGGCGGCGTGACGCCAAGTCCGAGGAAGCTGAGGCCCGCCGAGAGGATGATCGAAAGGCTGATCAGGCTGGTGGCATAGACCAGGATCGGCCCCAGCACATTGGCCAGGACATGGTGGCGGATGATCTGCATGGTCGTGGTGCCGCTGGCCCGCGCCGCCTCGACGAAATCCAGGTGACGCGCCTGGGTGGTCACCGTCTCGGCGATGCGCACCATCGGCGGGATGAAGACCACGGCCAGCGCGATGATGGAATTGGTCAGCCCGTTGCCCAGCAGTCCGCAGATGGCGATGGCCAGCAGGATCGAGGGGAAGGCGTAGAAGACATCCATGGTGCGCATGATCAGCGTGCCGGTCAGCCCGCCCATGAAGCCGGCGGTGATGCCCAGCAGCCCGCCCACCAGCAGCGACACCATCACCGGCGCGACGCCCGCCAGCAGCGACAGCCGCCCGCCATAGGCCAGCCGGGTCCACAGGTCGCGCCCGGTCTCGTCGGTGCCCAGCCAGTGGCCCGGCGTGCCGATCGGCCGCAGCCGCCGCATGACGCTGCCGGCATAGGGGTCGTAGCTGGTCACCCAGGGCGCGCAGATCGCCATCAGCACGATGG
Source organism: Roseomonas sp. 18066 (assembly GCF_902706185.1). Taxonomy (GTDB): domain Bacteria; phylum Pseudomonadota; class Alphaproteobacteria; order Acetobacterales; family Acetobacteraceae; genus Pseudoroseomonas. Next base: position 33,953 of record NZ_CACSJM010000034.1, read on the forward strand.
CCAGCAGCAGCAGCGTGACGATGATGGTGACCGGGTCGCGCTTCAGCCGGCGGCCGACGGCGGTCCAGTAGCCGGCGGCGGGGCGTGGCGTGGTGGCCTTGCCGACCAAGGTGGCCAGGGCATCGGGATTGGCGAGGTCGGACATCGCGAGAGGTCTCCCTTAGCGCCGGATACGCGGGTCGATGGCCGCCTGGGCGATGTCGACCAGCAGGTTGAGCAGCACGAAGAAGCTGGCCAGCACCAGGATCGTCGCCTGCAGCACGGGAATGTCGCGGCGGAAGATCGCCAGGTTCAGCAGGTTGCCGGTGCCGGGCCAGTTGAACACCGTCTCGATCAGGATCGAGCCGCCGAGCAGGTAGCCGAATTGCAGCCCCATCAGGGCGAGCACCGGCGGCGCCGCGTTCTTGATGATGTGGCGCAGCACCGGGCCGCGGCCGAGGCCCTTGGCCGAGAGCGCGCCGACGAAGTCCTGGCCCATGATCTCCAGCACCGTCGCGCGCACCAGGCGGCCGATGACGCCCATCGGGATCATGCAGAGGGTGACCACCGGCAGCACGATATGGTCCAGCCGCTGCCACAGCGGCAGGCTGTCGTCGCCCATGCCCTGGGCCGGCATCCAGTCGTTCAGCACGGCGAAGACCAGGACGAGGACGATGGCGAACCAGTAATGCGGCAGGCTGACGCCGGCGGTGGTCACCGCGCTCAGCAGCTTGTCCGGCCAGCGCCCGTGATGCAGCGCCGCCGTCATGCCGAAGACAATGCCCAAGGTGAAGCCCAGCGCCGCGGCGGTGACGGCCAGCACCAGCGTGTTGCCCAGCGCCGTCATCAGCTGCCCCAGCACCGGCGCGGCGTTGAAGACGGAGATGCCGAAATCGCCGCTCAGCGCCCGCCCCAGCCAGAGCAGGTACTGGATGTGGAGCGGCCGGTCGAAGCCATAGGCCGCCTTCATCTGCGCGATGATCTCGGGCGAGGCCTCGGGCGGCATCAGCATGTCGATGGGATTGCCCGGCGCCACATGCACCAGGCCGAAGATGACCAGGCTGACGCCGAGCAAGATGGGAATGGCTTGCAGCAAACGCCGCCCCGCGAAAACGAGCATGGGTGCTCCTTCGACTGGTCGGATGGGCCCTTCGCCGGGCCTGTGACGATCTATGCACAATGGCTGTTGCGCATCCAGCCTTGTTTGCGCCTAATAGAATGGCAAATGGCGGTTTCGGGAAATGGCCTTGCCCGATATGGTGGCGCTTCCACTGATTCTGCATCGAATCGAGGCACGACATGCATCAGAACCAGATTCACCGAGCCGTGAGCAGCAGAGTTCGGGAGCGGCGGGGCAGCCTCTATCCCTTCGCCAGCATCGATCCCGCGCGCACCGCCCATGTGGTGGTCGACCTGCAGAACGGCTTCATGGCGCCCGGCGCCGTCGCCGAGATCGCGACGGCGCGGGAGATCGTGAGCAATGTCAACCGCATCAGCGCCGCGCTGCGCGCGGCCGGCGGGCTGGTCGCCTATATCCAGAACACCTTCGACGACGAGGCCGTGGCGGGATGGCCGGTGTTCTTCGACCATTTCTGTTCTCCCCAGCGCCGCGCTGCCATGATCGAGGCCTTCACCCCCGGCAACTGGCAGCACGCGCTGTACCCGGAGCTCGAGGTGCTGCCGGCCGACCTGGTGGTGCGCAAGCGCCGATTCGGCGCCTTCATCCAGGGCTCCTCCGACCTGCATGCGCAGCTGCAGGCGCGCGGCATCGACACCGTCATCGTCACCGGCACCGCCAGCAATGTCTGCTGCGAGTCGACGGCGCGCGACGCGATGATGCTCAACTACAAGGTCTTCTTCGTCGCCGACGGCAATGCCACCCACACCGATGACGAGCAGGATGCGACGCTGACGGCGATGGCGAATATCTTCGCCGATGTCTCCGACACCGCGGCCGTGGTCGCGCTGATCGGCCGGGCCGCGGCGGCGATGCCGCAGGCCGCCGAGTAGCCCCAGGGCCTCCGCGCAGAATGCGAGGGTGCCGGGCGATGCGCCCGGCGCCAGCGGCGTGCCGTGCCCCGCAGCACCAGGACAGAGGTTCAGCCATGCCCGACCGGCGCCAATTCCTCCTCGCCTCGGCTTCCACCCTGCTGGCCCCGATGGCGGGCCCCGCCGCCGCGGCGCCGCCCCAGGTGCTGCGCGTCGCCATGACCGCGGCCGACCTGCCGACGGTCACCGGCATTCCGAACAATGGCGGCGAGGGCTTCCGATTCCTCGGCTACCCCGCCTATGACAGCCTGGTGAACTGGGACTACACCCGCACCGAGGAGACGGCGAATATCGCGCCGGGCCTGGCGACGGAATGGAAGATCGACCCGGCCGATCCGAAGCGCTGGCTTTTCTCGCTGCGCCAGGGTGCCAGGTTCCACGACGACACGCCGGTCACGGCGGAGGCCATCCTGTGGAATCTCGCACGCATCTATGACGACAAGTCACCGCAATACGACGCGCCGGCCTCGCCCATCGTCAAGGCGACGGTGTCGATGCTCGACACCTTCTCCAAGGTCGACGACGCCACCATCGCCATCACCACCAAGTACCCCTTCGGCTTCTTCCCCTATCTGGTCACCCGTATCCTGGTGGTCAGCCCGACGCAATGGGAGAAGGTCGGCCGCAGCTGGCAGGAATTCGCCAAGCGCCCGATCGGCAGCGGTCCCTTCCGCATCAACCGCGTGGTGCCCGGGCAATATGTCGAGATGGTGCGCAACGAGACCTACTGGGACAAGGCGCGCATCCCGAAGCTGGAGAAGCTGACGGTCTATCCGATGCCGGAGGCGACGACGCGGATGGCCGCACTCCGCTCCGGCCAGGTCGACTGGATCGAGGTGCCGCCGCCGGATGCCATCCCCTCGCTGCGCCAGGCGGGATTCCAGGTCAGCCTCTGGCCCTATCCGCACACCTACCCTTATGCCTTCAACTGCCGGCCGGGCTCGCCCTTCGCCGATGTCCGCGTGCGCCAGGCGGCGAACTACGCGATCGACCGCGACGGCATGTGCAGCATGCTGAACCAGACCGGCAAGCCGGCGGTGGGCCTCTATCCGCCGGGCAACCCGGTCTTCGGCAATCCGAAGAACCGCTACAGCTACGACCCGGCCAAGGCGCGGGCGCTGCTGGCCGAGGCCGGCTATGGCCCGGGCAAGCCGCTGAAGGCGAAGATCATGATCTCCACCTCCGGCTCCGGCCAGATGGTGCCGATCCCGATGAACGAGCTGATGCAGCAGAACTTCGCCGCCGTCGGCATGGAGATCGAGTTCGACGTGGTCGAATGGGGCACCATGCTGGTGGCCATCCGCAACATCCCCGGCTCGGCGCCGACGCATGGCGTGGACGGGATCAATATCAGCCTCAGCTACACCGACCCCTCCAGCATGTTCCGCTACTACGCCTCCGACAGCGCCTCGCCGGTCAACTACAACTGGGGCCACTTCAAGAACGACGCGCTGGACGCGCTGCTGCGCAAGGCGCAGTCGGTCTTCGATGCGGACGAGCAGACCAGGCTGCTGGCCGAGGCGCATGCCATCGTCGTCGACGAGGCGCCCTGGCTGTTCATCGTGCACGACCAGAATCCGCGCGGGCTGGCGAAGAAGGTCAAGAACTTCCGCCCGGCGCAGAGCTGGTATCAGGACTTCACGCAGATCACCATCGAGTAGGCCGCGCGGGCTACAGCGCCGGCCAGCGCTGCGCCCAAGGGTGGGCCGCCTCGTATTGCCGCGCCATGGCCAGGAGACGCCAATCCTGGCCATAGGGCGCCACCAGCTGGAAGCCGATCGGCAGGCCCTCGGGGCTGGGATCGGCCGGGATGCTGATGCCGGGCAGGCTGGCCAGGTTGACGATGCCGGTGAAGGCGCGGTGATGCGGCGGGCCGAAGCTGTCCGCCGGGAATTGCAGCGCGCCGGAGCTCGGCGTCATCATCAGGTCGTAGTCGCGGAAGAAGCGTGCGAATTGCGCGAAGAGCTCTCGGAACGCCACCAGCGCATCCTGGTAGTCGGCGGCGCTCAGGCGCGCGCCCTGCTCGGCCATCTCCGCGTAGACGGCGCCGATGCGGCCGCGCCAATCCTTGCCGCGCAGCAGCCAGGCCAGGCCGGCGGCGCCCACCTTCGGCCATTCGCGCTCGAACAGCGCCAGGTCGGCCGGCACCGTGCCTTCCTCCACCCGGTGGCCGAGCGCGGCCAGGTTGCGCGCGGCGGCCGCGCAGCTGTCGGCGATGGCCGCATCCACCGGCCAGTCGCCGAAGCGCGGCACGTAGAGGATGCGCATCGGCCGCGGCGCCGGCTCGGCGTCGTCGGCGCGGAAGGCGAGCGAGGCGCGGTCCTCGTCGAGCGGGCCCTGGATGGCGGCGAGCGCCAGCGCCAGGTCGTCCACCGTGCGGGCGATGGGGCCGATGATCTCGGCGTCGTGCAGGATGACCGGCAGCCCGTCGCGCCGCGCCACGCGGCCGGTGCTGGGCTTCAGCCCCAGCAGCCCGGCATAGCCCGCAGGCCTGCGGATCGAGCCGCCGCCATCGGTGCCCAGCGCCAGCGGCCCCATTCCGCTGGCCACCGCCGAGACCGCGCCGCCGGAGGAGGCGCCCGAGGTCAGCGCGGTGTCCCACGGATTGCGGGTGACGCCGAACAGCGCGGTGTCGACATTGCCGCGCCCCAGCGTGAACTCCGAGACATTGGTCTTGCCCAGGATGACGGCGCCCTGGGCGCGCAGACGGGCCACCGGCGTCTCGTCGGCGGCGGGCACGTGGTGCTCGAAGACGTGGCTGCCCCAGGCGCAGCGCAGCCCGGCCACGGCGATATTGTCCTTGATGCTGACGGGCACGCCGTCGAGCGCGCCGCGCGGCGTGCCGCCAGCGAAGCGCGCATCGGCCTCGGCCGCCGCCTGGCGGGCGCCGGCGGCATCCAGCGTGGCGAAGGCGTTGACCTGCGGGTCGGCCACGGCGATGCGGGCCAGGATGGCCTCCAGCGCGGCGGAGGGGCGCAGGCTGCCGTCGCGGAAGGCGCGGCCCAGGCCCGTGGCCGGAAGGCGGTGGATCTCGCTGGTCATCGCGCGGCCCCGGGGGTGAGGGCGGCAGTATGCGCCGCGGCCCGGCGCCGGCAAGGGATTCGCCGGCCTGCTGGCGCGGCGGCCGCATCCGGTCTTCCATGCGCGGCGCCGCGCAGGAGCCCGCCATGCCCGATCCATCCTCCCGCTATCTCCGCAATCCGCGGCTGGCCGGCTCCGCCCGCGAGCCGGCTTAGCGGGAGACCTCCCGCACGCCGCACCAGTCGGCGATGAAGGCGGCCATGGCCAGCGTCGTCTGCTTCACGTTCGCCAGGTCGCTGCGCTCGTCGAAGGCGTGCGAGCCCTCGCCCTTCGGCCCGTAGCAGAGCGCCGGCATGTCGTAGTAGAGGCCGTAGAAGCGGGTGTCGTTGACGCCGGTGCTGCAGCGCTCGGCCATCTTCTCGCCGAAGACCTGGGCATGGGCGGCGGCCAGCACGGCTTCCGCCGCGCTGCCTTCCTCCTGCACGAAGCCATCGGCCATGAAGCCGTTCCATTCGACGGCCGGCGGGTTGTTGGCCAGGAACTCGTCGCCGGCGGCGGCCTGGCGCACCACCTGCTCGATGGCGGCGCGGCGCCCGGCCAGGTCGTCGCCGGGCAGCAGGCCGATGCGGCAATCCACCTCGCACCAGGCCGGCGTCGAGCTGCCCCAGTCGCCGCCGCGGATGACGCCCGGGTTGAACTTGATCGGGTCCTTCAGCGCGCCGAAGCGCGGATGCGACTTGGCGCGGAGGTTCTCCTCCCGCGTATGCGCCTGCAGCGCCTCGATCAGCTTGTAGGCGGCGACGATGGCGTTGGTCCCGGTCTCGCTGCGCGCGACATGGACGGGGATGCCCATCACCTTCAGCCGAAACCAGATGACGCCGACATGGGCGCGGGTCAGGGCGTTGCCGGTCGGCTCGGGGATCAGGCAGGCCTCGGCGCGATAGCCGCGCAGCAGGGTGGAGAGGGCGCCGTTGCCGGTGCATTCCTCCTCGGTGACGCTCTGCAGGTAGAGGTCGCCATCCGGCTCCAGCCCGCAGGCGGCGAGCGCGTCGGCGGCGAAGATCATGGCCGAGACGCCGGCCTTCATGTCGTTGGCGCCGCGGCCATAGAGCCAGCCGTCGCGCACCACCGGCTCGAAGGGCGGCGTGGTCCACATGGCGGCGGGGCCGGCGGGGACGACGTCGACATGGCCCTGGATGATCAGGCTGCGCCCGCCCGGGTTCTTCGCGCGCCGGGCGGCGACCAGCTGCACGGCGCGGCTGTAGTCTGTGTCCATCACGGGCGCGGCGCCGCGGGCGCCGTCGAAGCCGATATCGGCCAGGGTGTAGCGGTCGACGGCATAGCCGCGATCGGCCAGCTGGCGCGACAGCCAGTCCTGCAGCGGCGCTTCCTGGCCGCGCAGGCTGGGGAAGCGGGTCAGCTCGGAGAGGAAGGCGACCTGCTTGTTGAAGGCCGCGTCGACGGCTGCTTCCAGCCGCTTGAGGAGAGCTTGGTCAGGCATCGGGTCGTGCTCCGGGCGGTCAGTTGGCAGGACGGGCGGACAAGGCAAAAGTACGGCCCTGCGGATTGGGGGCGTAGATCACGCGGTCGCGCCGCGCCGCCCAGTTCCAGCGCAGGTAGAAGACGGGGACCACGCCCAGGTCGCCGATCGCCGCCTGCATGGCCTCTGTCGTCAGCGCCTGGCGCGCGGCCGGGTCCATCGTCCGGAAGGCCTGGGCCAGGGGGCGGTCGACGCCCGGGTTGGAATAGAGCTGGCGGTTGAAGGGGCCATAGCCGGTGGCCGCGTCCTTGGTCGCCACCACCTGGCGCAGCGTGTTCGCCGCCAGCCCGCTGGAATAGGTGGTCAGGAACAGCGAGAAGTCGCGGTTGGTGGCGCGGGTGAAGAAGACGCTGGGCGGCAGCACCTCGACCTGGGTCTCGACGCCGATGCGGCTGAAGCCCTGGGCGATCGACTGCAGCACGTTGCTGTCGCCGGGGAAGAAGCCGCCCGGCCCGTGGATGGTCATGCGGAAGCCGTCCGGATAGCCGGCCTCGGCCAGCAGGCGGCGGCCTTCCGTGACGTCGAAGCCCAGCGGCGGCATCTCGGGCGCGCGGTCGGCGACCGAGGGCGGCGCGAACTGCTCGGCCGGCGCCCCCTGGCCGACCAGCAGCCGCTCGACCAGCGCGGCGCGGTTGATCGCCAGCGACAGCGCGCGCCGCACCCGCAGGTCGCGCAGCGGGTTGCGCGGCAGCGGCTGGCCGGCCTTGTCGGTGACGAAGGCCGCCGTCTCGCCGGCGGTGTCGGGGAAGAGATAGGCGGTGGACTGGCTCTCGGTGCCGAAAAGGGCGATGGCGGCATCGCCGCGCAGCCGCGCCATGTCCTGGGCCGGCACGCCGCCGATCAGGTCGACCTCGCCGGCCAGCAGCGCGGCGACGCGGGCGCCGGCGCCGGGGATGTAGCGGGTGACCACGCGGTCCCAGGGGGCCGGCGCGTGATAGGCCTGGTTGCGGGTCAGCTCGTGCCGCTCGTTCTGGATGAAGCGCTCGTGGCGGTAGGGGCCGGTGCCGATCACCAGCTTGCCGCTGTTGAAGTCGGCGGTGCTGGCGCCCTGGTGGATGCGCCGCGACAGCAGCATGACCTGCGCCAGGTCATAGAGCAGATAGGGGTTGGGCTCGTGCGTGCGGATGCGCAGCACCGTGGGCGAGACCACCTCGACCGCCGCCACCGAGCGGACATAGGGGGTATAGGGCCCCGGGCTGTTCGGGACCGCCGGCACGCGCGCCAGGGTGAAGGCGATGTCGTCGGCGGTGAAGGGCGTGCCGTCGTGGAAGGCGACGCCGGGGCGCAGCGTGATCTCCCAGGTCAGGTCGTCGACCAGCGTCCAGGCGGTGGCCAGGCGCGGGGTGATGCCGCCCTTCTCGTCCTGGTCGACCAGCGCGTCGAAAATCTGGAACAGCGCCTGGCTGTTGTTGGTCGTCGAGTGGAAATGCGGGTCCATCGAGCTCGGGCTGGTGATGTCGCCGACGGTCAGCGTCCGCTGCGCCAGGGCGGGCGTGGCGGAGAGGATGGCCAGCCCCAGAGCAAGCCCCAGAGCAAGCCTCGGCGATCGCTTAAGCGGATGCGTCACGCGCTTCTCCTTCTGCCGCGCGCGCGCCCTTGGGGGGCGGCGCCGTCCCTGTCTGGGATCGACTATGACGGTTTCGTCATGGGGCAGAAGTCGCCAAAATGGCACCATCCGGTGGCCTGAGGTCACCACCCGGCAGCAGCTGCGCCAGCACGCCCTGCAGCCAGACGCGGAAGCGGGCGACCGCCTCCTCCTCCCAGCGCGCCGCCTCGGCCACCAGGTAATAGGCAAAGGGGCGGAAGTCGGAGCGCAGCAGCTCGACCAGCGCCCCGGCCTGGCGTGCCTCGGCGATCAGCAGGGCATTGCCCAGCGCCACCCCCTGGCCCAGCCGCGCCGCCTCCAGCGCCAGCGGCATCGAGCCCAGCAGCGTGCCATGCGGCAGCCGCGCGCCGCCGGCCTCGGCCAGCCAGCCGCGCCATTTTTCCTGCGTCTCGTCATGCAGCATGGGCAGGCGCAGCAGGTCGTCCACGCTGCGGACCGCCATGGCGCCGGGCAGCGAGGGGGCGGCCACCGGGAACAGCCGCGGCCGGGCCAGCACTTCCCCGCGCAGCGGCGCCACCACCGTCTTGTCGCCATAGGCGATCTCGACATCGGCCTCGACCGTCGCATAGTGCCGGCGGCTGAGCGCCGGATGCAGGATCACCTGCCGCCCCGGCAGCAGCTGGCGGATCTCTTCCAGCCGCGGCAGCAGCACGGCGGCGGCGAAGCCCGGCACGCAGCGGATGGTCAGCGCCCGCCGCCGCCGCGCCACCTGCGCCGCGGCATCGGCGATGGCCGAGAAGGGCGCGGCGATGCGGGCATGCAGCAGCGCGCCCTCGGTGGTCAGCGCCAGGCCGCGCCCGGCCGGCCGCACCAGCGCCACGCCCAGCGCCGCCTCCAGGTTGCGCACATGCCGCGCGACGACCGTGTGGCCGACGCCCAGCGCCGACCCCGCCAGCCGCAGGCTGCCCAGCAGGCCCAGCGCGTGGAAGGCGCGCAGCGCGACCAGCGGCGGCAGCTCGGGGAGGGAGGGTCCGG